>NZ_CP073754.1:2755238-3061375 GCF_018734325.1 Methylomonas paludis
GGTGGTGGAAACCCGGCAACACGCCTTGGTGTTTGATACAGGCAGCCGCTTTAGCCCGGAATTTGATATGGGCACCGCGGTGCTGGTGCCGTTTTTACACAACCGAGCCATCACGACACTGGATAGCCTGATTATCAGCCATGATGATCTGGATCACAGCGGCGGTGCAGCGGCACTACTGGCAGAAATACCGGCTGCGGAGGTACTGAGTAGCGCTCGGCGCTGGGCTGAACGCAGCAACAGCAATTATTGCTGGGCCGGTCAGGTTTGGAGCTGGGATGGTGTACAGTTTCAGATGCTGGGGCCGCCGCAACCCGGCTTTACTAAGGAAAACAATAATTCCTGCGTGTTAAGAATCAGCACTGCCAGCCAAAGTTTTTTACTGACCGGCGATATTGAAAAACCGGCGGAAAGCTGGTTGGTCAGCCAATATGGGCCGGAATTGCATAGTTCGATATTGATTGCCCCACACCACGGCAGCAACAGTTCTTCCAGTTATGATTTTCTGCAACAGGTCGCGCCGCAGTTGGTACTGATACCGGCTGGTTATTTAAACCGATTTGGTTTTCCGCATCAGCAAGTACTGAACACTTATCGTTTATTGAATTTGCCCTGGCTGAATACGGCTCTGGTTGGAGCGATTTCGGTACATACCGGTAATGAGGATTTGCAAATCAGCAGCGCCTGGCAGGAACACCAGCGCTATTGGCTGTCAGGCCGGCTTGATTGGAATGGAGAAACTGCTGGGGATAGCGCAGATTAAGGGGTAATAATGATTCAGCGTAAGCTTATATGACCTTCATACACAAGTACTTGGCTTGGAATGATGCGTTGCACTGCATTTAGTACACCCTGCAACCCAAAATATTGATGCCGAATTTTGCAACGGGCATTACTAAAACGCCAAACCCGCTGACAACGGGTTTGGCTGATGTCCACCGGGAATTAACGACCCAGTACGTCGCCTCTGACGCTTTCCACCAGAGCAACCACTTCGCTGACCAGTTCTGCCGGTACTTCCAGTTCTTGCAGGGTGGCTGTCAAATGTCCCACCACAATGTCATAATGAAAATCGCCCAAACCCAATTTCACCAAGCGGGCGTGACTATCACGCAAAGAGCGGCCGGTATAATTATTGGGGCCACCAAACGCCAGCCCCATAAAAGCTTTTAAATGCGCGGCCTGGGCAGCCATATCGGTTCTTTCGAAAAACCGGTTGATGCGATAATCGCTTAAAATTTTGTCATAAAACAAATCCACCGCTGCATTAACTGCGGCTTCTCCGCCTATCCTTTCGTATAAAGATGCTTCCTGAATTTCGTCTGTCTCACTCATATTTCCCCCAACTCGTTTAAGTATCTATTATTGTTATATAAAACTCGGCAGCAGCTCTGCGGTTATCCGAATTGAGTCTACTGCGGCGGGGCTGATAATACCCCATGATTGTTTTGAGGCAAAACTATTTCCGTTATGGTGGATGGTTTTTAGGGAAAAGGGTCAATTTTATAAAAAAAACGGCAGAAAGTGATCTAGGCGAACCAGCGTGGAACATTTAATGATGACAACAGTCTTAAACGCTTTGGATTTTTTGAGTCAATAACATGGATTCCGTGAACGGTTTAAGTCGAATAACGCTGGTTTTGCACTGGCTGGTTGCCATTCCCATGATAGGCATGCTAGCTTTAGGTTTGTACATGACAAATCTTGAGCTGTTTGACTATTATGATTTGCACAAGTCACTGGGTATTCTGCTTGGCGGCGTGATAGTACTCAGAGTGATCTGGCGCCTTCGGCAAGGATGGTTGCCGCCTGTTGCCAATTATGCTAAATCCGAAATGTTGCTTGCCAGGTACACTCATTGGACCCTGATCATTTCTACGCTATTAATGCCTGTTTCGGGGATGATAATGTCGGGCGCAAGCGGACATGGCTTTGATGTGTTTGGCCTAGAATTAGTGCGTGAAAATCCCGACCCCACTCATCCGGACAAAGTAATTGCCTTCAACGAGTTTTGGAGTGGGTTTGGTGAAACCCTCCATGAATATGCCGGCTATATCCTGATCCTGGCTATTGTTTTACACATTTTAGGGGCACTGAAACATCAGTTTATTTATAAAGACGCTATTTTGCGGCGTATGCTTGGCCAGAATACAAAACTTAAATAGGCAAGGGGTGCATTGCCTAGCGGCGAATCCACCAAACCTTGTAAATGTTATGACCCTGTTTATTTTCAGGCGATGACTTCCAGGCCACCCAGATACGGTCGCAACACGTCAGGTACGGTGATGGAGCCGTCCTGGTTCTGGTAGTTTTCCAGCACGGCGATCAGGGTACGACCGGCAGCAAGACCGGAACCGTTGAGGGTGTGTACCAGTTCGGGTTTGCCTGTTTCCGGGTTGCGCCAGCGGGCTTGCAGACGGCGGGCCTGAAAATCTTTGAAGTTGCTGCAGGAAGATATTTCCCGGTACTTTTGCTGGCCGGGCAACCAAACTTCCAGGTCGTAGGTTTTGGCAGAGGAAAAACCGGTATCGCCGGCGCAGAGCAGCACTTTGCGATAAGGTAATTTCAGTTTTTTCAGGATGTTTTCAGCATGGCCGGTCAGTTCTTCGTGGGCCGCGGCGGATTGCGCCGGGGTGGTGATTTGCACCAGCTCGACTTTTTCAAACTGATGCTGGCGAATCATGCCGCGCACGTCGCTGCCATAAGCACCGGCTTCGCTGCGAAAACAGGGGGTGTGACAAACAAATTTCAGCGGAATTTGCTTGGCATCGACAATCACATCGCGGACGATATTGGTCACCGGCACTTCGGCGGTGGGTATAAGATAAAAATCCGGGTCGTGGCTGACTTTGAACAAATCTTCTTCAAATTTGGGCAACTGGCCGGTACCGCGCAAACTGGCGGCATTAACCAGATAAGGCGCATAGGTTTCGGTATAGCCGTGTTCGTTAATGTGGGTATTCAGCATGAACTGGATAATAGCGCGTTGCAGGCTGGCCAGTTTGCCGGTCAATACCACAAAACGGGCGCTGGCGATTTTGGCACCGAGATCAAAACTCATGCCCAAGGGTTCACCCAGATCGACGTGATCTTTGGCGGTAAAGTCAAATTCGGGTATCTCGCCCCAGCGGCTGACTTCCAGATTATCGGCGTCGCTTCTGCCGGCAGGAACGGCTTCATCCAGCAGATTGGGTACAGCTTCCTGGATGTTTTGCAACTGGGTTTGCAGGCTGTCCAGTTCGACTTCGGCTTGTTTGAGTTGTTCGCCCAAGTCCTGCATTTCGTCGAGTAAGGGTTGGATATCCTCGCCTTTGGCTTTGGCCTGACCTACCGCTTTGGAACGGGTATTGCGTTCATTTTGCAAGTCCTGGGTTTTGACCTGGACTTCTTTGCGACGATCTTCCAAAGCTTGATAAGCGACAGTATCAAAATTAAAGTTGCGTCTTTGTAACTGAGCGGTAACCTGCTCCAGTTCGCTTCTGAATAAACGGGGGTCTATCATGGTTTTGCCTTGCCGATTGGGGGTGGAGTTGATTTAATAATTGCGGTTAAGGTCTGCGAGATGGCATAAGCTGTGGCTTAGTTGCATTCTGGAAAACCTTTATGTTTAAAATTTAAAAAATTGTTCGCGGTAATAGCGTAGCTCTTCTATGGATTCCAGAATATCATCCATGGCTTGATGGGCTGCTTTTTTCTTGAAGCCGTCGTTTAGCTGTGGCGCCCAGCGAGCAGCCAGTTCTTTGACGGTGGATACATCCAGATTACGATAATGAAAAAAGGCTTCCAGTTTGGGCATATAGCGGTATAAAAACCGTCTGTCCTGGCAGATGCTATTCCCGCACATGGGCGAAGTTCTGGGCAGCAACCAGTTTTTTAAAAAATCCAGGGTTAGGCTTTCGGCTTCAGCAGTGCTAATCTGGGAGTTACGCACCCGATTGATCAGCCCGGACTGGCCATGGTGAGTCTGGTTCCATTCATCCATGCCGGCCAGTGCCGCTTCGCTTTGATGTACAGCAAATACCGGACCTTGGGCAAGGATATTCAGATTTTTATCGGTAACAATGGTGGCGATTTCGATAATTAAATCACGATCCGGATCGAGTCCGGTCATTTCCAAATCAATCCAGATCAGGTTGGCAGCGTCCTGTGACATGTTTTTTTTAATATATTAGATAAATAGTTGCAGCAAATTGTAGCATTAGCTAATCTTTGCTGCTATTCGTTAACCCAAATGCACTCTATCGATGAATAATTTTACCGTAATTTTTCTTATCGCCCTGGCCTTGTCCTATGGTGTTCAATTCTGGCTATCTGCTCGCCAAAAATCTTATGTGCGTGACCACCGAGATGAAGTGCCGGCAGCGTTCCGTGATCGGGTTGCGCTCAATGCCCATCAAAAAGCAGCCGATTACACCATCGAAAAAAGCCGGTTGGGTGATCTAGACAGTGTGGCTGGATTGCTGTTTCTGCTGGCTTTGACTTTAGGTGGTGGGGTCAGCCTGGTTTTTGACTTTTGGGCTACATTTGAACTGTCGACGATGCAATCCAGTTTAGCCGCTGTAGCCAGTATTATTTTGCTGATGACATTGATCGAGATGCCGTTCAGCCTGTATCAAACCTTTGTTATTGAAGAAAAATACGGTTTCAATAAGAATACCCTGGGGCAATTTGCCAAGGATCAGCTGATTTCGATCGGCCTGACTCTGATTATCGGCATGCCGCTGTTAGCCTTGATTTTATGGGTTATGGATAGTATCGGCAGCCTGTGGTGGGTTTACGCCTGGCTGATTATTATCAGTTTTTCGCTGTTGATGAGCTGGTTATTCCCCACCGTCATTGCCCCTCTGTTCAATAAGTTTACCCCCATGCAGGATGGCAGTTTGCGCGATCGGATTCAGGATTTGCTGAAACGTTGCGGCTTTAACAGTCAGGGCATTTTCATTATGGACGGTTCGCGGCGCTCCGGCCATGGCAATGCCTATTTTACCGGGCTGGGCAATAATAAACGCATTGTGTTTTTTGATACGCTGATTAATTCGCTGGATGAGGATGAACTGGAAGCTGTACTGGCTCATGAATTGGGCCATTTTAAATGCAAACATGTAATTAAAATGCTGGTAGCTTCGTCGATCATGACGCTGATCAGTTTTGCGGTGCTGGGCTGGCTGATTACTCAGGACTGGTTTTTTGACGGACTGGGGGTCAGCACACATTCGAATGCGGCCGCGCTTTTGTTGTTTACCCTAGTTTCGCCGGTATTTACCACATTTATGCAGCCGATTAGTGCTTATTTTCAACGTAAATTCGAGTTTGAAGCGGACGACTTTGCCACCAGCCATGCGCAGGGCAGTAAAATGGTCAGCGGTCTGGTGAAGCTGTATGAAGAAAATGCCAGCACGCTGACACCCGACCCTCTGTATTCGGCATTTCATTACAGCCATCCGCCGGCTGCGATCCGGATTGCCCATATCGAAGCAAAATTGCAGTCCGCTTGATGACAGCCCGGCACGCAGGTCTGGTTATCGCGCATCTGGGTCAGGGCATTGCTGTAGAAACAGCAGAGGGCATTATGTTATGCCAAACCCTGCGCAAACTGGATACGGTGGTGGTGGGCGACCAAGTATTATTGAGCATCACCGGGCCGGAGCAAGGCCGTATTGAAGAAATCTTGCCCCGCCGTTCGGTATTGCAACGTCCCAGCCGCGGCGATCAAGTCAGGCCAGTGGCAGCCAATCTGGATACGATTTTTGTGGTGTTTGCCACGGAACCGGTCTGCGATTTTTTGCTGCTGGATCAGTATCTGGCCATTTGCGAAAACTGCAATATCAATGCTGCACTGGTGTTTAATAAAATCGATCTGCCCTACCCGGCTGAGATGCTGCAGGAACTTAAGTATTATCAGTCTCTAGGCTATACCCTGCATAGCGTCAGCGCTCATCAGCAAATCGGCATGGCTGAATTGCTGGATAACTTGCGCGCCAAAACCAGTATGTTTACCGGCCAGTCCGGGGTGGGTAAATCTTCTTTGAGTAAGGCTTTGCTGCCCAACAGGGATTTAAAAATCAATAGTGTCTCTGCGATCACCCGCCATGGCCGGCATACCACTACTGCCGCCACTCTGTATCATTTGCCTGGCGGTGGCGATTTGATTGACAGCCCCGGCGTAGCTATTTTTGGTTTGGCCGGTCTTTCCGAAGCGCAACTGGCCAGGGGTTATCGGGAGTTTCAGCCCTACCTTGGCCTATGCCGGTTTAACGATTGCCGTCATGTTACAGACAAGGATTGCGCGATTAGAGCCGCCGCTGAAAGTGGTGTAATTCCTCTCAGCCGTTATCGGCGCTTCTTAAAATTACGCGAAAAAATGCCTCAGCCCCGACACAGCTAAACAGCAATCTGCTATACCCCCTCTGAAAACAGCCTAACACTTTGATTTTTCCACTCAGTTTTCCGGTATTAACGGTGACATAGCTTTAACTTAACATGCTATATTACGGGTAAGCGTACTACCGTTGAGTTTAGTGATGTTTAGCGCCAAAATTTACTGTTTTTTGCTGCCTGCGCCAAATCGCTTGCATCTATGACTGCCATTATTGCCATAGCTTTGGGCGGGGCCTTCGGGGCAGTCAGCCGTTTTCTGGTAGCCAATGGTATTTATGGTGTACTGGGTCGGGGGTTTCCCAGCGCAACACTGTTTATCAATGTTTCCGGCTCTTTTTTAATGGGCTTGCTCAGCGAATTAATGATACAGCGGCTGGCACTGGCTGTTGAATATCGTGCCGCCGTACTGGTGGGCTTTCTGGGAGCCTACACCACTTTTTCCACGTTTGCTTTGGAAACCATTGCGCTTTTTGAAGCCGGCAGCCAACTCAAAGCCTTTTTGAACGTCACCCTAAGCGTGTTTCTGTGCCTGATTGCTTGCTGGTCCGGTTTGTTTCTGGCGCGTAATCTGATCTCTACCCCGATTTATCCAAGTTCGGCAGATCTACAGCCATATCTGACTTTATTGGCATTTTACGGCAGCGGATTGCTATTGGCCGGACTGACAGCTTATGGCTTGCACCGTTTTAATCCCAGTGGTGAGCTGCATAACTTGTTGTTTATCATACTGCCCACCTTATTGACGGCCGCAACCAGTTTTTATCTGGCTGACAAACCGGTCGCAGATAATCTGGATTTAACCGGTTTGTCCGGGCTCTTCGTGATTAGCTCTCTGTGCAGTATCAGCACGGTCTGGCTAGGCTTTTGGATAGGAAAGGGCCTATGGCAACTAAAACTGTAACGATAGTTAGGGTCTATTTGCGCGAAGGCGAAAACCTGTTGAGCGATTTACTAAAATTTTTGCACGATGAGGTTCAGGTGTCCGGGGTTACGGTTGTGCGCGGTATTGCCGGTTTTGGCGCTGACGGCAAACTGCATTTAAGTTCCTTGTCTGATCTGTCGCTGGATTTACCGCTGATCGTCGAGTTTTACGATACTCCCGAACGTATTAGCCCTATTTTACAGGCACTGGAATCCCAGCCGGGCATCACACATGTTATCAGTTGGCAATCAACTTGTTACATTAAACAACTCTAATTATTTTGTACCCGGATTTTATTTATGCAAATTACTTTATTAAGACATGCTGCAGCGGTTGACCGTAGTTTAAGCCTCCCCGATCCGCAACGGGCTTTGTCGGAAAAAGGCGAAAAACAGCTGAAACGTCTGTCAGCTTTTTGCCTACTCAATGATTTGATTCCGAGTAATTTGTTTGCCAGTCCCTTATTACGCGCCCAACAAACCGCTCAAGGCTTGCAGCAACGTCTACCGGGCTGCCCAGCAGTTCAAACTGCTGATTGGCTGATCATCCATACCACGCCACCCCAATTTTTTCGGGCTTTAGGCAAATTGGCTGAACAAGGTTTGGATGATATCTGGCTGGTGGGACATGAACCGGATTTTTCCGAATTGATTGCGGCTTTACTGCAAACCGAAAGCGCCTCAATTGTGATTAAAAAAGCCTCTTTAACGCGATTGGAAGTTGAGTTGTCGGCACGCCCTAGCGCCAAATTATTATGGAGCGTACCCAGCAGCCTGATGGCTGTGGGCAGCTAAGGCATATTACCAGCCGACGGAATTATTGCAGTGCTGGTTCGGTAAACACGTAATCATGATCTTTCATGATGGTATGACAAGCAAAACAGGTCGCCGTTTTTTCCTTGTCGTTAATCACTAGATTACCGCCTTCCCAATGTCCAAACGCCCAACCACCGGTTTCCGGATATTTTTTACTGTCTTTAATAATGGCTTCGGCTCCGGCAAATTCGCCAGGAATGACAGCCTGCGGCCAACGCGGATGGGTTTGCTCTTTCCAAGACAATTTGGCTATCACCGTCCCATCCGGCCAGGGCTGAGTTTTACCGCTGCGTGCGGCATTAATGGCGATATCATTTCCCAGGATAGCTCTGACGTATTTTTTATCCAGTCTATGTGACACACCCAGAACCCGCCAATCCTTATATGAGCCATGTAGAGCCTGCTCGGGGTGGCTTGCGGTTTCGGCGTTGACCAAAGCCGGACTCAAGAAAGTGGACAGGACAATTAAGCCGGCAAGATAAGTTTTTTGCATCTGTTTCATTTTATTCTCCATGATTTAGTAGGATTGAGAGGATACGCAAGCCTGAGACTAGCACACGCTCCATCGGCTGCATGTGCTAACATTGACATGCTAAGACAAGCAAGCAATTAAGTCTTGTAGAATTATCATTCATTAAGCATATCCATGTCAGACAATAAACTCAATCTATCTTCCATCCTGCTTTGGTCTACTATTACTTTAACCGGAATTTTTGCGGTGGGTACTATAGCCCTACAACGCGGCGAAACAATTAACAGCTTGTGGCTGGTGATCGCCGCTGTCTGTGTTTATGTACTGGGTTACCGTTTTTACAGTGCGTTTATTGCGGCAAAAGTACTCAGCCTGGATGCCGCCCGAGCCACCCCAGCCGAACGCTTTAATGATGGTCGCGATTTTATCCCCACGCATAAATGGGTCGTGTTTGGCCATCATTTTGCGGCAATCGCCGGGCCGGGACCTTTGATAGGCCCAACGCTGGCAGCGCAGTTTGGCTATCTGCCCGGCACTCTCTGGATTCTGGTCGGTGCGGTTTTAGGCGGCTGCGTACAGGATTTTGTCATATTATTTTTCTCAGTACGACGCGATGGCCGTTCCTTAGGCCAAATGGCTAAGGATGAATTGGGGGTGATTGGGGGGGCTGCCGCCATGCTGGGGGTAATGGCCATCATGATTATTCTGATTGCGGTGCTGGGACTGGTGGTTGTGAATGCCATGAAACATAGCCCCTGGGCCACTGCAACCGTAGCAGCTACTATCCCTATTGCGATTTTGATGGGCCTGTATCTGCACCAGTTTCGTCCAGGCCGGGTACTGGAAGCTACTCTGATAGGTGTGTCATTACTGATTCTGGCTGTGATCGGCGGCGGCTGGCTGGATAGCAGCCCTACTCTACGTGGCTGGTTTGACTACGAAGCGCCACAATTAGCGGTGATGATTATCATTTATGGCTTTGCCGCTGCGGTTTTACCTGTCTGGCTGTTATTGGCACCCCGCGACTATTTATCCACTTTTATGAAATTAGGCACAATAGCCGCGCTGGCTCTGGCTATTATTATCTTGCATCCCGATTTGAAAATGCCGGCTCTCACCCCTTTTATTGACGGTAGCGGTCCAATTTTTGCGGGCAAACTGTTTCCATTTGTTTTTATTACGATTGCCTGTGGCGCTATATCGGGTTTTCACGCGCTGATTTCTTCCGGAACCACTCCCAAATTATTAAGTAATGAGCAGGATGCCCGCTTTATTGGTTATGGGGCCATGATGATGGAATCGTTTGTGGCAATCATGGCCATGATCGCCGCTACGGTGCTGGAACCCGGTGTGTATTTTGCTATTAATAGTCCGGCTGGTATGGTTGGCAAGGAGGCTGCCATTGCAGTGGCCAAAATCAGTAGCTGGGGCTTTGCCGTTAATGTCGAACAAATGCAGCAATTGGCAAATGCTATGGGCGAATCCAGTCTGTTGGCCCGTACTGGCGGCGCTCCCTCACTGGCAGTGGGTATGGCCAGTCTGTTCGCCAAGGTTTTTGGTGAAAATCTGCTCGCGATCTGGTATCACTTTGCCATTATGTTTGAAGCCTTGTTTATTCTGACCACGCTGGATGCCGGCACCCGGGTTGCTCGTTTCATGTTACAGGATCTGCTCGGCAATTTTAAGTCCAGTCCCAACCAAACCAATGGTTATGGCAGCATTCTGCTATGTAGTGCCTGTGTTGTATGTGGCTGGGGTTATTTTTTGTATATGGGGACGCTGGATCCCTTAGGCGGCATTAACAGTTTGTGGCCTTTGTTCGGTATCGCCAATCAGATGTTGGCGGCGATTGCTTTATGCGTGGCAACCACGATTTTAGTCAAATCCGGCAAACTAAAATATGTCTGGGTTACTGCTGTGCCGCTGGCCTGGCTAATGTTGATCACCAGTTGCGCCGCTTGGGAAAAATTGTTTTCAGATAATTTACGCATCGGCTTTTTGGCCCATGCCACCGATTTATCAGACAAACTGACACATGGCTTACTGGCTGCCGAACAAATAGCTAAAGCCCCACAACTTATTTTTAACGACTATCTGGATGCCGGTTTAACCGCGTTGTTTATGCTGATCAGTTGGTTATTGTTAATGGATACTTTACGGGTCATTTATTGCATCATTACCGGCAAAAACTATCCGAAAACCAGCGAATCTTCCCATATTCCCAGCCGCCTGGTTGAAAACTGGATGCGGGATTAATTATCAGCTCAGACCAAACTAGCGACTCATTTAAAAGGTCTTTTCCGACCTAGACGGAAGATTAATCTACAGAATTAGTAATTATTCAGCGTAAATTTCGGATGATCCATTTCAAACAAGTAGTTGTCTCCGAATGATGCGCTGCACTGCGTTTAGCACATCCTACAACTGCCTGTTTTTTTAAAGTGATAATTCGACGCTGAATAGTTACCAGAATTAAGCTAGTTATTGGCTATTTAATTGAATTTTCGTAACGCTGTCTTTTCAAAGCATTCCATTTGCCTAGTTGTTCTTCAGTTAATAATTCTTTAATGCGGTTTTGCGACTCTTCGCGGATTGCCCGCAGCTTTTCATGCTTTTCATTGTAAATCGCTTCAAGCTTGGCTTTTTGATCGGCACTTAACTGTAACTCTTCCGTAAGATGCTCCCATTTATGCTCTCTGGATATTTCGTAATCATTTTCAGCATTAGCCATAGGCGCTTGCAAAAAACTAACGACAATACTCAATAGTATCAATGGCAGGATTTTAATATTCATACTTATCCTTAAATGTAAGAAATGGATCACATCTCCATACTGCCTAAGCTGCGCCTGGAATAATCTTGAGCCGACGAATTTTGTAATGATTTGTCAGCAAAGGGTGAGTCCAGACGCATGACTTTTAATTTTAGCTTGAAGGACTTATTTTAGAAATGAACAGCAATAGTCGCTGGCCACTTTTACCTGAACAGTGAACTGAGCGTTGCCCGGCACTTCAAAAGATTCACCGCCTTTGATAGTTAGCCATTGGTCGTTACCGGGTAAAGCAACGGCCATTTCTCCGGCCAGTATTTCCATCAGTTCAGGTGCGCCTGTATTAAAAGTATATTCGCCAGGCTGCATGAAACCCAGGGTTTTTACGGATCCATCGGCAAATTGAATAGATCGACTATTGACCTTACCGTCAAAATAGACATTGGCTTGTTTGATGACGGTTACATTGTTAAATTCTGACATATTTGTTTCGTTTTATATAAAGGAATTCCAATCATAGCAGATGCGATTGCTTACGGATAACAAAAAGCCGGGGCGCATAGGGACGCGGATGCTGACTGTGGATCAGTTCAACCTGATAGTCAGGTTGTCGTTCCAGCCAATCGGACAAGGCCTGCACTTCTTGATCACCGCCTTGGTGCCCGGGATAGGCCAGTACTGTCATCATGCCCCGCTCAGCCAAAAATTTGCCAGCAGCATTCAGGGCAGCTAGTGTGGTGTGGCTTTGCGTGATCAGAGTCTTATCACCACCTGGCAGATAGCCTAAATTGAACATCACTGCTTTAATCTGACCTTTGAGGCTTTCCGGCAATAGGCGGAGCATTTGTGCATGACAAACATTAAACAGCGTGACTTTGTGCTGTGGATATTGCGCCAAGCGTGCCTGGGTAGCCGCTATGGCTTGAACCTGAATGTCAAATCCGTAGACACTACCCTGCTCTCCTACCCGTTGGGCTAAAAACAGCGCGTCGTGTCCATTCCCCAAGGTAGCGTCTATCGCCACATCACCGGGACACAAAATTTGCTCTAAACGATGATGGGCTATTTCAAGCAGTGAAACTGGTTGCATAATATCGTTGAATATCGCTGGTTTTAGGTAATGGCTGCTGGTTTGTTAGTGCAGCAATCAGCTGCAAGGCATGCCAAGGAATCGACAAACTGCCTTTGGCACCAAAGCCATTGAAAATGTGCAAGTTTTTATAATAGGGATGGCTGCCGACAAAAGCCTGTTTATCCAGGGTGGTGGGCCGAATACCGGCCTGATGTGAGGTGATGCTGACTGGCTTAAGCTGGGGACATACCTGTTGCAAGTCACTCAGCAATTTATCCTGTGCGGCTTGGCTGGGTAAGGTGTCGGTATTGCCATAACTGAAAGTTGCCCCGGTTTTAAAATGCCCGTCCGGCAAAGGTAAAAACCAGTGTCCATAATTAAGAATCAGCCGGGCATATTGGTCCGGCGTATGACAACTGAGTATTTCGCCTTTGGCCAATTGAAACGGCAAACCTCCAAACCAGGGATTGGCCAGCGCTTGATGGCCTTCACAAAACACAATATGGCGTGACTGTATATCTTGCCATTGTAAATAAGGTTGCAGGCTAATATCCTGATAATCCAGTTGCACTTGCCGATAACAACCCTGGGCAATAAAAAATGTGCGTAATGCTGTTAATAAGGCCTGAGTTCGTAAATACCCAGTCTGAGTCTGCGGCAACACACCAAATTCGGCAACTATTCCATCTACAGCTGGTTGCCATGCCTGTAGATAAGGTTGGTATTCTTGCTGCTGCAAACGTTGCAAGGCATAAGTTTGCTGGTTCGGGTTTTGCAAAATCCGCAACATCGGCATTTCTATCAAAAAGGCCTGGGCAAAAGCCTGACTTAATTGCTGATAACAGAGTTTTGCCGCCGGCAATAAAATTTCCATATCAGCCGCTTTCAACAAGCGTTTGCCGGTCACCGGATTGATCAATCCCGCCGCGACCTGGGAGGAATTGAGCTGAGCATTATCCAGCACTAACACACGGCATTGCTGCCGGATTAATTCCCAGGCCAGCAGGCTGCCGGCCAGTCCTTGCCCGACAATCAAAACATCAATCTGCATAGCTTAAGCGTGCCATAAGTTGGGTATTGGTTATTAAGCCGAAATGGTTTGGTATAGCACATCCATTCTTCAATGCTGAAGTCATAAAGGCTATGCCGGGATGGACTAAATAAACAGCAATAATACCAAAATCAATACCGTCAAAACATAATACCAGCGAATATCGGCCTCAACTTCAGTCAGTATGCCCAACTCGGGTGCTTGCAGGACTCGTTGCAAGTCTGCACTGTTTGTTAAACGCTGATACGCTAAGCCGGTTTCAGCGGCAAGTGATTGCAAATAGGGTTCCTGCAACGCACTAAGATGTTCGTTACCCTGCACTGCTGCTCGGCCAAAAGGTGCGTTTCGGGCATCATAGCCGTCAATTTTTTCTGGATTCAGATCGGATTCGCCAAAGGTGGAGCGCTGGGGAACATCATCTGGGCCATAGTTACCGGTACGCTGCCCGGAATTATTGAATTTCGGTATCGCCACTGCCCGCAAACCACCACTGCCAATGATGATACCTTTGACTTTTCCTTTCAGTTCACTAAAGTCGCTGCGGTAACGTAAGTTTAGCGGCGGCGCTTCCTGACCGTCGCTGATAAATACCAGTGCGGTGTTTGTGCCAAGCAATTGTTGCATACTGTTCAACAGGCCACTGCAGATCCGACTATCCGCAGCCCAGGCCATACGCCAATCCAGGGCGGCGATACTGTGATCCAGTTCGGCATAGGCCTGACATACTTCTATCGGTTGAAACAATATGTTCACCCGGCGCTCGGTAAACACGCCCAATCCGACTTGAGATTGACAGGGCAAGCGGCTTAATACTTTACGCAGACTGTGTTTGACAAACTCCAGCCGACTGACCGGCTTGTCCGCTAACTGGTAATCCTCTGAGTTCATGCTGCGGGTTATGTCGACAATTAACATTAACTTGGGCACTGACTGAGTTTGGCGCTGGCTGGGATATAAAGTCATGAGGAATAGCACCGGCAAACACAAGGCCAGGCAATAGATGCGAAAATCTTTAATAATCGATTTCAAAACCTGGTACTCGGTAAAGGATTAAGCATCATGGCAAGCCTCTGGGAAATCCGGGTAAGGTTGTCCATAATTGCGTTGGTGGCGTTTGTTGCGAGTCGGGCTGGTCGTTGCTGATACGATCAAACTCCGGCAACAGTCGTAACGCCACTTCCAGATTATATTTGGCATCCCAGAAGCCGCTGTCCAGTCGCAAGGCCTGCCGATACGCCTGTTTAGCAAGACTTAGCAGCGGCAAGGCCTGATTGATATGGGCGCCTGCAATTTCTGCCTGTGCTGCTGACAGATAGACATTGCCCAGATTGTACCGGCTCATAGCCTGAAAATGCTGGTCACCTTGACCAACAATCAGACTCAATGTCGCCAGAGCTTCCTGAAACCGCTGGTGTTGATGCAGATAAATGGCGCGCGCCAAGCGTAGTTCAGGTGCCGAGCCTTGCAGTTGTTCAAGCGCTATATCATGCCCGGCCGCCAGTGTTGCCAAGCATAGATTTTGGCGTTGCAGCTGATATATTTTCCAACATTCGCCTACTGCAAACCCTATGCTGCTCAGTAACACCAGCCAGATTAATTGATGTTTGACTGCCCTCATCATTTACGCACCTCGCAATATTTCACGATTAGCCATATCCCAATTAAGCCTGCCAAAAAACGATAACATTCAGTGCTTAAATCTTGTTTGGGCTGCAATTCCTGATAATGTAAGGGCAATTGTTCCAGTTGATTAATATCGGCGATAGCTTTTTGCATAGCCGCCGGATTTTCGGCCTCATAGGCCTGATAGGGGATAGCCAAGCTGTTAAAAAACAGGTGCAAATAACGCTCCGGCATGGCCTGGGCATTATCATCGCCCGGCTGTTCCGGCTCTGAAAAAATGCCTGGATTGTTATCTGTGCGCAGAAATAGCCAGTACAAGCGCACCTGCTGTTGTTTGAACAAGGTTCTTAAAGCTGCTTCGCTATCGGGATCAATTACCGCCGCACCGTCCGACACCAGTAAAACCAGTCTTGATCCAAGCATGGGCTGCTGATCGAAATAGGTCAATGCTAGCCCCAAACCTTTACTGATATTGGTATAGGCCAAAGCCGGCGCAGCGGTTGCATCTATGGCGGCATGTAAGGCCACTTTATTTTCAGTGAGAGGCATCACCATTAGCGGTGCCGTACTGTAAGCAGCGATACCAATGCGATCATGCGGCCTATGATCGATAAATTCCTTGAGCAGTCGGCGTGCTGCAGCAGCTTTGGATTGTTCCTGGCCAATTGGGGTCTTGCCGGCAAAACTTTGGTCCATACTATTGCTACGATCCAGCAACAGCACTATATGTGCTCCATTACCAATACGTTCGATTTTTTGGGCCTGCAGATATATTCCTGACAAACCCAAAACGGCAACAGCGATGGTTACCGTAGCCAGCAGCCGGATTAAAATCGTCAGGATTTGCGATAATGAATCGGCGGGTATCAGCACCAGCCAGGGATAAGGTCGGAATGGCATGCTGTTTCTGAACCAGGGCAGTAACGTCAGCAGTAAGCCGGTCAAAGCCCAGGGTGTTTCAAAACCCAGATTATTCATCGGCTCCCCCGTTCGATTTCCCGACATAGGCGTGATAAATCTTCCAGTTTGCCCCATGTTTCGATCTCTAGGCTGGAGTTGTTACTGTATAGAAACTGGTTGGAAAAATTGAAAAACCAGTCGAGCTGAGGCGCAATGCTTTGATATTCGGGATACACGCGGTAAAACTCTGCCAACTTATGTTTAAACAAGGCCTGACCATATAAGCTGTTGAAGGCGTGATGCATGACTGCGAGCCCTCGGCCCAGTTCGGTTTTGGGTAACTGTTCCAATTGGCGGATTGCCTGTTTAAAAATTCGCCGTTGACCCATGGCTGGAAAATACCCGTATTGAAAGGCCAGATAGCCGGCACAACCCAAAGCTAAACTTAAATACAGGCTCAATGCCAGACTAGCCGTAGCCAGCGGCTCTGGCGCTAGATCTGGCCGCATATACCGATTACCCTGTTGATCTGTTCTGACAGCCAGTTCCTGTAAAGGCGATACACTAAACTGCCAGGCCGGTACCACTTGGGTCACGGCATTACCGTACTGATTAAATTCCAGATTAAAACCGGGGATTGTCAGAGTTTTCACTTCAGGGGCTGCATAAAATATTTGATAACTCAAATCAATCACAGTGGTGTGTGTGTCCGGTTGCCCCCTAATCTCGACTCGATTGAGTTGCAACCAGCGATTCACTGCGCCTTCAGCGGGTACGCTGTGAGGATTTAACTGCAGGTCAGCCCGACTTTGCACGCTGATACGATGGTGAATTTCGTCGCCAATCAGATAACCGAACGGTCGCGGGGTCTGCCAGGTAAAGTGGCTGAGTGCTGGTGGGGGCAGATTTGAGCAAGCACTGAGTAGCCCACTTAATATCAGCGCTGGGCTAAAATATTTCATAGGGCTTGCTGTTGAAAATAGTGCGTTAATACTTCCGATCGATATTCACCATCCATGAATAATGCTTCTCTGCCAAACTCCCGGCAGGTACGCAGCACTAATTGCCGACGCTGAGCAAATGCCTGGTTGATGCGTTGTTGTAAGGCGGGCCGCATCCATAAAGTTCGGGATCGCCCGGTTTCCAGGTCTTTAAAATTGACCAAACCCCATTTGGGTAATTCGGCATATTCGCCCTGATCCCATAACACCAACGGCACCACACGATGCGCTGACAAGATTTGCAGAATATGGCGCAAGCGTGTTAAATCAAAGTGGTAGTCTGACACCAGAAATAACAATGCAGGCCTACTAGGCAATACAGGTGCTAACTGAACCAAGCTTTCGGCTGTACCTTGGCATTGCCAATCAAGCAAGTGTTCTGTCAGCTTGCGTACTTGATGCAGATCGGTGCCTGCCGGTAATAACCAACGCCGATCCAGATGTTGTCCGCAACCGATAAAACCAAAATGATCGCCACACTGGAGCGCAGACTGTGCTGCTGACAGGACAAAATCCGCCAGCACCGAAAGTTTGGTGTGAACACCCCGATAAGCCATCGATGCCGATAAATCGGCAATAACATAGACATTCAATTTGCTAGGTTGCTGAAATACCCGCACCCGATAGTGCTGAAACACATCCAATACACTGGCTCTCAGATCAATGCGGCGCGGATCGGGATAAGCCAATAATGGTTCATGGCGCATAAATAATTGACCGCCACCCAACATCTGGCCTGGATGAGCACCTGGATAGGCACTTGATCCCAACCGGGCTATACGGTAATCAAAACAGTTTATGGGTTTAGTCATGGCTGTTTATTGATAAACCAGCAAATACAAGCCAATCCCGGTGAAGCTTAAATACAGGGGTGCTAAATATTTGAGCGGCACTTTCAGTAACAGGTTGACCAATCCTGAACAATATTGATCATCACGGTTATAAATCGATTCTCCTAACAGCCAGAGGAAGGCATTGATAAACATCAAGCCCAATATCGCAAACAGGCCAACATTGCTGAACAGGAAAGATTTGGTAGCCAACAGTGTCATTTTCTCACTGGTGTGTAATAAGTTGGCCAGCAGAATGCCTATCATCAAGCTGCCTTCATCAAAGGCAACCAGAAAAAAAGTGTAACTGAGCCGACGCAACAATCGGTCTATTACCTGAATGCGTGGTGCTTTTGGGCTAAAATAAAGCAGTGGTATACTTAAACTGAACAGTAACAGCCCAATCACGGCCAGCAAAATCCAAAAGTTATAACCCACTGCGTCGTTAACTGCATTGGTGTAATAAGCTGCGTAGGCCAGATCTGCTTGTTGATCAAGAAAATTGGCGACTAAAGCGCCCGTCAGACCGACTCCGGACCAGGTCAGAAAAGTTTCCAGCCCCTGACTCAGACCGGATTTGGGAATACTGAGTTTAATTAATATACCGATTTGCATGGTGTTCAAAAGCCAATGGATTTGTGGTGTGCCTCAAAGCAACTAAGGCGCCGCGATGGTATTCAAAATGCCCTTAACCAGCTCCGGCATGATGTGCTCCCTGCGATAGCCATATCCGGGATTTAGAAAGATGCGATGAGTCATTATTACCTGATACACTGCTTGCATATCTTCTGGTAATAGCATGGTTCTTTGTTCTAACCAGGCTCTGACCTTGGCGGCGCGAATAAAGTAACTCATCCCGCGCGGACTGGCTCCAGCCAGTATCAATTGGCCCATATCAACATCACTTATTCGGATACCATAATGCTGTGGCTCATTACTGGCTTTCCATAAGTCCAGGGCATAACGGCGCAGAGTGACGCTGGTTTGAATAGTGTTTTGTATGGTCTGAGACAATTGGTTTAGTTTGTCGTAGACCAAAACATCTGGCTCCAGCTCGGCCACCAAAGCATCGACATCATGATAACGCTGGTTAAACATCAATTCGTCGAGCACGGCGTCATCTATAGGCCGGTTAATGGTAATTTCCATCATAAAGCGATCCCGCGCTGCGGCGGGCAATTCGAAGGTTTCCTCTTTTTCCACCCGGTTGCGATCGGCAAATACCTGGACGTGCGGTAATCGGTATTCCCGATTGAAAGCACTAATGCTGCGTTCCGCCATGACCCGTAACAGCAAGGCATGAACTTGCGGGCGGGCCCGATTGATTTCGTTAAAAAAGAAGATGGATAATTGTTCACCCTGTTTTAGCAAAGGCCCCGGTTCGACGCAAGGTCTGCCATCCTGATTCAAATAGGTGTAATAAAGCAGATCTGCAGGCATTAGATCAATGGCGCCCTCAATACGCTGGTAATGTCCCCCCAGGCCTTGGGCCATGGCGCGCAACAAGGTGGTTTTACCTACGCCGACCTGACCTTCCAGCAAAACGTGACCACGTGCGAATACCGCCAGCAGCAGATGGCGCACAGCTTGTTGCTGACCAATCACCGCACGGTTGATTTGATTTTCAAATTGTAAGGCCTGATCGCGCCAGGTGCCTAGCTGGTTATCTGTATTGTTCATAAATTCTTTAAAAAACTCCGATGCAGCCCTAGTGCAGCTTTATCGGAGCTGTGAGGTTTACTAGTCTTAACAAAATAGCGGCTATTGCAAAATCCATTGCGGTAGCCGCCGGAATACTGTCTTGACGACAGCTGAATAAGCCGAAGGGGTACGACTTATCTTTCGATTTCCGCGATCCGGCTCAGAAATCCAAAATGACAATTGCGACAGCCTGATTAATTTGCTTCGATGTCATAAACAAACTTGCCGGTTTTGCTCAGTGTTTCCCAGCGTTTCTGGTTACGAGCCTCCATATCCTTAATGGATAGTGCCTGTTTGCTCAACTCGTTAGGATCATGCTTGGGATCGTACTTGCTACCGGCGACTTTTTCCGGATAACCGGGTTTTGGTTCCCAACAGTTGCCGGCTTCCTTGCATTTGGTGCCATCGTAGGCTTGTGCCGTCATCGTCAAGCTGCCGACCAGTAAGGCCAGACTTAACATCAATTGTTTTTTCATCTTGTGCTCCTCATTAATGTTTTAACCATTCGGCTTTCTTGGGATCGCCTTTATAGATATGGCGGATAAAAGCCATGATGTGCAGTAATTCGTCACTACTGAAATTGACGTATTGCGGCCCCATCATGCCGTTTGCCCCACCAAACAGAATTTCGAACAAGCCCTGATCGCTGGCCGCACGCGGGTAAGTCCAATAATCGTCGGCCAATCCCGGCCCAAGCTTGCCTTCAGCCTCATGGCCGTGACACCCCGAACAGCCTGTCATATACAGACTTTCGCCTTTTTTTACCGCTTCCGCATCCGTGTTGTAAGGATTTTTACCGGTTTGCATAAACTGTTTGAAAATCTCGGTATTGCCGCCTTTCTTAGCAAAACTCAAATCCAGAACTTCGCCAGTCAAGGCATTGCGCAGGGTAATGTCGGCTTGGGCCTGAGTTAGACCGCCCAGCCCCACCGTCATTAACGCCACGCTAAAAATGGTGCTTAATTTCATGATTGAATGTTTCCTGTTGGTTCATTGACACAGCCATTTCGTCTGCATCCAGCAAGGGTATGCCTTCCGCAGTCAACAGCTGATTTATTTCATCCTGCTTGTCGGTAATGATCTGGTTCAACTGGGTCAGTAAAGCAGTCTCGCCCTTGCGCACACCAATAGAGGTGCTGTAATGAAAACCCACTTTTTCGCCGTCCGCCCGCTGGTTATTGTCCGGAATAATCGTCATGGTCAAGGGCGTACCAGCCGCCTTGACATAACGTGCTGCCGCCGGCCCCCACAGTACTGCCAGTTCGGCTTTGCCGCTGACCACTTCATTCACCAGTTTGTCGGTTTCATATTTGACATACTGATTACGCCGTGACTTAAAGCCCACCAGTTCCTGCTGGTAATTGAACATATCGTTATAACGACCTATGGCCCGCATCATGGTTTCCGCAGGGGTGCCAGGCACAAAAGCTATACGTTTGGCTTGGTACAACACTTCGTTGTCCCAGTTTTGCAAAGCCAGATCATCCTGAGTGCGGCTAATAAACACATAAGCCGAACGGTAATACGGCTGGGTAGTCAATAGACGTGGATCGCCCTGATCAACACCGATCACCACATCACACAGACCTTTATCGACAAAATCACGCACAAAATAACGCGGATCACTCCAGTACACATTTTCCAGTCGGCGACCCATCTGTTCAGCTAAGAACTGGGCCAGTTTATTTTCAAAACCGGTTCCGTCCTTGCTGGAATACGGCATTTCGTTTTCGGCGCTGCAGACTTTCAAGGTTTGCTGTTCGGCATGGCCGCAACGGCTACCGAACAGCGTCACCCACAGCAGCGGGTATATCATCAATATCTTTTTCATGATTTTAGGTTCCGATCAAGAGTGGGTAAAATATTTACCCACTCTGTATTACCAGGGAAAAGCAGGGTTACAGCGAGAACACCATCACGCCACCGCCCATTTGGGTATAGTGCGCCAGCTCTTTGAAAGCACCCACGGCACCTAGACCTGCGGTTGGATCGGCCAGATCGAACACCAGACCCACGCCCGGCCAGCCGCCGACACCGTAATAAATAGCCACATACTGTTTATTATTGTGTTTATATGTAATTGGATGACCGATAACACCGGAAGGCAGTTTAAACTTCCAAAGCTCTTCACCGGTGCGGGTGTTGCGGGCCTTGATATAACCATCAAGAGTGCCATAGAACACTAGGTCACCAGCAGTAGCGGTTGTACCGCCCCAAACCGCGAACTTCTCCTGAACTTCCCACTCGATCTTACCGGTTACCGAGTTCATGGCTTTAACCTGACCCAAAGTGCCTTTCGGACCCGGATACATGTTCAAAGTTGCGCCCACAAAAAACTGGCCGGCTCGATATGGCAGCATGAAAGGTTCCCAGTCCATGCAGATATGGTTGGTACCCATGAAGAACAGTTTTTTGTCCGGATCGTAGGATTCGATACCCTGATTGTGATAACCCATCGCCGATGGACAAATACCGGTAGCCTGATGATCCATATGAGTTGAATACTCTGGATCGCGAATCGGCAGACCGGTGCGCAAATCCACTTTTTTCACCCAGTTGACAGTGTCATCAATCTTGAACGCATTGACCAGAGTTCCGTCTTCGCGGTTCAGAGTGTAGACCAGACCGTTACGATCAGGATGGGTCAGCAATTTAGTCAACTTGCCATTCACCACTTGCTCGGACAGCCCCATGTAGTTGACACCAGCATAGTCCCACTCGTCGTGCGGGGTTTTTTGATAGCCGAATTTAGCTTCACCAGTATTGACGTCACGACCCCAGATGGTCATCGTCCATTTATTATCTCCCGGACGCATGGTTTCATTCCACGGCGCAGGATTGCCAGAACCGTAGTACAACATCTCCAAATCGCTATCATAGGCATACCAGCCCCAGTTGGTGCCGCCACCGATTTTCCAGGCATCACCTTCCCAGGTTTTCTGGCCCAGACCGAATTGACCGTAATGCGGATTGGCGCTATTGAAATCTTTAGAGAGCTTCAAATCTTCGTCCGGGCCTGTTGCGTAAACTCGCCAAGCCTGTTTGCCGTCCTTAATATCATACGCTGTAGCATAACCACGCACCCCAAGCTCGGCGCCGGCGCTACCAATAATGACTTTGTCCTTAACAACGAAAGGCGCACCGGTCAGCGTTGAACCCATGGCAATGTCGGAGTTTTCCATTTTCCACAACAACTCGCCGGTCTTGGCGTTCAGCGCCACTACGTGTCCGTCCAACTGGTTCAAAAATATGGTGGCAGGGTAATTCTTGCCGGCCGGCGCATAGGCCAGACCGCGATTGACCACATCGCAACAGGCCACCGCCCGTGCCGCCGGGTTTTGCTTGGGTTTGAACTGCCACAAAATCCGATCAGGCTGATTCAGATCCAACGCAAATACATTATTCGGATACGGGGTATGCACATACATGATGCCGTCCACTACCAGCGGGCCACCTTCGTGACCGTTCAGTACGCCAGTGGAAAACGACCACGCTACCTTCAAATTTTTGACGTTGTTAGCATTAATATCGATCATTTCACTGTAGTGAGTTGAACCATAATCCTTGGTTTGCATCACCCAGTTAGTATTTTGTTTGGACAATTGCTCCAGTTCCTTGTTGGCATGGGCAGCCTGGGACGCCGCCAACATACCGCCGGCTGCCAATATCGCTGTCCTCCATGAACGGCGCAAATTATGTTGTTGCATGATTCCTCCAGTTTTTATCGCTTTTTAGGTAGGCGTAAAGCTGTATACCAGTCGTTTTTGTCATGCCGGCTTTCTTTACCAAATCAGCATTACAACAATTAAGCGGTTTACAACCCTACGCACTGCCCGGCATCTTAAAGAAACCCAGGTGCGCAGCGTTACGGAATAATCCTTGAAATCACCGAGAATTAAGCCAAAAAAATCACCGCATTTTTCCCGGTAATCGACAAAGCCATGAGACAAGCTGTTCACACTGATTCATGGCAAACAATTACCTGATTTATTGCAATAAGTTCGCAGACCGAATCAGCCGAAATATCCTGCAGAAACATTGATCGGCCTGATAACTAGCCATTAATCAGGAAAACATCCTCTGAGTTACATGCTGAAATAGTGAGATATAAAAGCGCGGCCGAGTCCGGCTCTGCAGCGCCTTAATTCATGACACAAGCTAGTAAGGAGGCGATTTGTATAGCAAAATTAGTGTATTGCTGGTTGATGACCACGCAGTAGTGCGTACTGGTTATAAAACTTATTTATCCATTTCCGAACGCATTGGCGAAATTTACGAAGCTGATCGAGGTGAAAGTGCCTGCCAAATCTATGACCGGCATAACCCTGATGTGGTGGTAATGGATTTATCCATGCCGGGCCTGGGTGGATTTGAATGCATCCGCCGTTTGCTTGGTCGCCATAGTCTATGCAAAATTCTGGTGTTCAGTATTCATCATGAATTAGTCTACGTCACGCGCGCCATCAAAGCCGGTGCCAAGGGCTATATTACTAAAAACAATGCCCCAGAAACTTTGATATCGGCGGTTTGCGCTCTGGCCGAAGGTCAAACCTATATTGAAGCCGAACTTGCCCAAAAAATGGCTGTGCATAATGCTCTGGATTTTGACGAATACACTAGAATTAAAGATCTGTCGCCGCGTGAGTTCGATATTTTTTGTTTGCTGGCAAGCGGCCTATCCTGTAAAGAGGCTGCAGAGAAATTATGCCTAAGTTATAAAACGGTGAGTAATCACAGCACCGCCATAAAAGAAAAGCTGGATATTAAGACCATGTCTGAATTAGCCCTGTTGGCCAGCCGACAGGGCATCGTTAAAACCTAGCCGCAGCAGATTGTCCTTGCTGCGGTCTGCTTTACCACAACTTCAATATGGTTTTTCAATATGGTTTTTCAAACCCTGTAAGCCCTGTTTGAAAAACTGGGTCACGGCGGCAACCGCGGCGGCATCGGTAAGATGTTCGGGCGGATTATTTCCGGTATCCCCCCGATAGAACCGACTTTTCAAACTGACAATGCTGCTATCGAGGGTATCGGCAGGACTTACTTTAATCTCCACAGTATAAGAGCTGGTCGGAAATGCCCTGGTATTTTCAGTTTTTAGCCGGTAGCTATATTCATGCCCTTCAGCATTATAGTAATCCAGTTCTTCGACCAAGGTTTCGTTATTGGCAAAAGTCAGTGTTCTGGTGCCACCTGAGGCGTTTTTGCCGTCTCCCTCACTTTTTTTCAGATCAGGATGCCAGAACCCTATGGCATCAAACTGATGTAATACAGCCCAGACTTTGCTAAGTGGAGCCTGAATAGTAATGGCTTCTTTGGCCTTTTGCGGCGTAGGTCCATGGCCGAAACTAGGCAAGCTAAACTGCAGGAGGCCGAGAAATATAAGAATGTGACGCATATCAATACCGTGAATAAAAACGGACATTATCCATGCAGTAGAACCAACAATCTTGGGAATTATTCTTGAATAATATGAGTATATTTTCCTTTTTACTCAATATGATGGATTGTTACGCCGCCCCTTTTTGTCTTGCCTTTACCAGCTAAACACCAATACTTTATCAAATCGACACATCCACCAAACCATGAATAAATTATTCTGCTCGAGCTTGTAACGCAACACCGCTAAAAACCATACCATCCCAACCATCGCGCATAAAGCGGCGAATATTCAAGTGATTACTGCCGTTAGGGTTGCCCAACACATCCTGCCGATAGTAATCACCAAACAAGGCCAAGGTTTGTGTCTGGTTCAAACCGTGTAATTTCGCAAAAGCAAAAATTTTACAAGACCCTTCGTTTTGTCCCGCTTGATTCAGTAGAGGCTCAACCAAACCGTTACTAAATTCAGTCGGCTGATATCGGTAAGCCTGATCAATTACAGCAATACTTTCCTGAAAATCAACGGATTCCCCATTTTTCACCCGCTGCAATAAATCTGAAATTGCCATTGATTTACTCTCACCCTGATTTTGTTATACAATTAAACTTCATAGGATACGCTAAGCGAACAGCCCATGCGTAAACTTGCTATTGTCTTACTTTTGTTATATTTTGTCTTTACAATTTAGATTTGATTTGGCAGGATTGCTATGCTGCATGGATCGCAACGATAAACTTAGTAAAAAAAGGGATATATTTTGAAACAGTTACCGGCTTTTTTATCTTTTTGTCTGCTGTTTTCTGCCATGACGCCTCATGCCGCTGATAGCATAGACAGCGGACAAGTTGACGCTCAAATCCAGGCCAGCCCGGTAGTCGCGACGCCACCAGCGTTTGAAACACCGAACTCGGCTCCACAGCCGCCTGCCGCCAAATTGCCGACAGCTCCGATTCCTGCTCTGGAAGTAAACAATCTCGCCAATTATTTACTTTCCCCAGGCGACACGCTGGAAATCACAGTATGGAAAGAGGAAGGCTTACAGCAACAGCAATATTTGATTTCACCAGATGGCACTATTATCTATCCATTGATAGGCACGGTACTGGCTGCCGGCAAAACCATTACCGAATTAAAAGATAATATCAGCAGCAAGCTTGCTGATTACATATCCGAACCATCCATTACAGTTAAGCTGTTAGGGTTTCAGGGCAACTCCATCTTTGTGATAGGCAAAGTCACAAGACCTGGTCAATTTTATACAGCACGCAAGATCGATGTGTTACAAGCCTTGAGTCTAGCGGGGGGCTTAACAGTTTTTGCAGATGACAACTCAATCAGCATTCTGCGCCGGGTAGGCAATGAAGTAAAAGTTTTCCCGTTTGATTACAGTGATGTGATAAAAGGTAATGACCTTGAACAAAATATTCTGCTGGAACCCGGTGATACGGTAACAGTGCCTTAAGCGTATTTTAGATAGGGACAACTATCTATGAAGTTTAAAAAGGAATTTTTAATCACCACGCTGTTATCACTCACCAGCACCAGTCATGCTTTCGACTGGTTTGTGGATCCTCACTTTACTGTTACTGAACGTTATACAGATAATCTGCGCTTACTGGTAAAACCAACCCGTGACAATTTGATCACCACTTTGACACCGAGCATGCATTTTGGCTATTTAGCGGATAACAACGAACTGAAAGGTAGTTTTTTATGGAACCAATACCTCTATCATGGTGAGTCTACTCTGGATTTCAGTGAAAAAATTGTTAATCTCAATCACGCTTTTACGGCTGACCGCTGGCGCACCAATGTAACGGGAAGATATGCCATTGAGTCCACCATAACCACCCAAACCGATGTCAACAGTGGTGGTTTCGTTGTGGCTCAGTTGCCAAGAACCACCGAAAATATTGCCCCCGATATCACTTACCAGTTAACAGAGAAAAACTCCTTGCAGTTTGGAGCCTCTTACCTGGATGTCTCTTTCGACAAACATCCGAACCTGGCTTTTACCAATTACACCAATTCGCAGTTGTTTAGCACCCTGAATCACACTTATACAGAACAATTGTCATTTAATTTGACCGGTTCTTATTCCCTTTATGATACCGGTACTAACGGCGGTGTTACCTTTCTATACAATAATAATCCGCTATTACCTTATCAGGAAAACTATAAGCAAAATTCAGCAACTACCACTATCCAGGTCGGCTCCCAATACCTGTTTGACGAGCAAACCACCTTTTCAGCGACAGCGGGTTTAAGAGACACCAATTCGCACACTGCTTACCAATGTTCAGGCGGGTTTCTGGTGCCTGGCTGTCCGTCTGTGTCAACCCAATATTCCAGCACCACCAACGGTAAAATATTTTCAGCAGCGTTAAAACGCAGCTTTGAACGCGGCAACATCAATCTGTCTGCCAACCAACAATTGAATCCAGCTAGTACTGGAAGTCAACAACAAAGCACTGTGTTAAATGCCTCAGGCAATTATGAAATTTCTGATCGTTGGAGTATGGGGATATCGGGGATGTACCAAATTGTTGATGTCATTACCCCCAGTAGAAGTCCGGCATTATTCAACTTTAATCGTCACCTTACTACCATATCACCAAATGTACAGTGGAAATGGACACATGAAGTGTCGCTACTATTAAGTTATACCTATACTGACCAATATTTCCCATCATCGAATGTATCAGCAAAATCCGATAGTATTCAACTCCAATTCAATTATCAACCTCTAATCAATCGTCAGGTGAAATAGCGTGGAAAATCAAGCGCCCGATATTAAAGATTATTTAAAAATAATCAAAAGACGCAGTAAATTCGTCATCATTCCCTTCGTCGCTATTTCGCTGCTCAGCATCGTTCTTGCCGTAGTATTACCGTCGGTATTCCGTTCCAGCGCCACCATTCTGATTGAAGAACAGGAGATACCATCAGAATTGGTACGCTCTACTGTTACCACTTTTGCTGATCAGCGTATCCAGATTATCAGCCAACGCATCATGTCGCGCGTCAATCTGATGGAAATTGTTAAAAAATTCAATCTCTATACTGAAGATCTGAAATCCAAAACCGAAGAAAAAGTTTTGGACAAAATGCGTAAAAGTATCAAAGTCGAAACCATCAGTGCGGATGTTATTGATCCACGTAATGGTGTGCCTACAAAAGCGACCATAGCCTTTGTTTTAAGCTTTGACGACAACTCGCCTGCCCTATGCCAAAAAGTCGCCAATGAATTAGTCTCTTTGTTTTTGAAAGAAAACATTAAAACCCGCACCGAATCAGCCGATAATGCCGCATTGTTTTTACAAGAGGAATCTAAACGCCTGAAGGATAAGATTCAGGAAATTCAAACCAGATTAGCCGGATTTAAAGAGAAAAACCTGAATCTGCTGCCAGAAATCAGCCAGATGAATCAGCAGGAAGTGACAGCCTTAACTAATCAGTTACAGGCTCTGGACAATCAGGATCGCGCTGCCCAGGAACGCCGCTTTTATATGGAAGGCCAATTAGCTCAGGTTGATCCGAATACTTCGGCAACCAATGCGGTAGGTAACCGGGTGTTTGACATGAAAGACCGCCTTAAACAATTGCAGTCGGAATATCCTTCCTTATCAGCACATTATTCAGACACTCATCCTGATGTCGTCAAAACCAAACGTGAAATCGATTCACTGCAAAAAGAAATCGGCTCCAATACCGATGTCAATGACATTCATGGGGAATTAACTGCCAAGAAATCGGAACTGGCATTGATACTAAAACAATATTCTGACAAACATCCTGATGTTGTTAAACTACAAAAACAAATATCGGCATTGCAGCAAGAATTGGTTAATGCCAAAGAACATGAATATGCTAATGTCACTATCATGCCTGATAATCCGGCCTACATTACCCTGAAGACTCAGCTTGAATCTGTCGACAGTGAAATTAGATCGCTGGCCCAAACTCGCAGCCAAATGAATTCCAGAATTGCTGATTTACGTGAAAAACTGCGTCAATCCCCATTAGTGGAAAAAGAATATTTAGACATGCTGCAAGAACTGGATAACACCAATCAGCGTTATCGGGAAGTAAGCGCTCGAGAAATGGAAGCCGAAATTGCCCAACAACTGGAGATTCAGAAAAAAGGCGAGCGTTTTACCTTGATTGACCCGCCACAGGAACCACTGCAAGCCTTCAGCCCCAACCGCATTGTAATTTTATTTCTGGGCATGGTTGTAGCGATTGCTGGTGGATTCGGTACTGTTGCTCTAGTGGAACTGCTTGATTCAACTATCCATAGTGAAAAATCAATTGCAGCTATTCTAGGTTCTGCCCCGCTGGCCACGATCCCTTATTTGGAAAATGCCAAAGAAAGTATCGACCGGAAAAAGCGCCGGCTATCATTGCTGATTTCCATCCTGATATCCAGTATTGTGGCTGTTATTGCCTTTAACTTTATCATCATGCCGCTTGACGTTTTTTGGTTCAAATTGCTGCGAGTTCTCAGCACACTCTAATTTTTTAATGAGATAAAACCCATGAATTCAATTCAGAATATTGCGAGCAACGGCAGACAGGCTGGCATTAGTACCGATAACAGCATTATCAATATTGCCTACACCCAAACTGCTGTGCAACCAGTCAATAATGCGCTATTAAAGAAAAACAGAATCATCTCGCCCTTACAGGCCGGCAAATGGCTGGAATCTTATCGGATGTTGCGCACCCGCTGCCTGCAAACTATGGACAATATGGGTTGGCAAACCTTGGCTATCACCAGTACCAGTGCCAAAACCGGCAATAGTCTTACCGCCGCCAATCTAGCCATCAGCATTGCTCTGGAACTAAACCGTACCGTATTATTGGTGGACACCAATTTCCTGAATCCGGCCATAGACCAATTATTTGGCTTACAGGTAAAAAGCGGCTTGAGTGATTTTCTGCTCCACGATGTTGAGCTTAGCAGTGTGCTGATCAATCCCGGCATAGAACGGCTGGTGATCTTACCGGCAGGCAAACCTATGCTTAATTCCACTGAGATGTTGCATGCCCCAAAAATGCTGAGTTTGGTCAGCGAATTAAAAAACCGTTATCCCTCACGCATTATTATTTTCGACTTACCGCCGATCTTGGCGCAAGATGATGCTTTAGGTTTTGCACCTTACGTTGACGCTTTGTTATTGGTGATTGATGAGGGCCAAACCCGAACCGAAGAGCTTAAGAAAACTGCGTCATTACTAAAAGGTATCAATGTGCTAGGTACTGTCTTCAACAAATCAACCGACCATAAGATTCGTTATCAAGATTAATGGCCGACGGCAACAGACGGCCCTTAGGCTGTCTGTTGCCGGGTAAGATAAAAATGTGATGAGCTATGTTGTTTGTCAGGAACGAAACCCATATCCTCAATGATTTAGGACTTGCAAGCTATCAGAAAAGGTCTTGGCATCTTGATAACCGATAATACGACTGGCCGAATTTTCTGTTCCGGCACTGGTAAAGAAAATAATGCCAGGGGGACCAATTAATCCGAAATGTTTTAACAAAACCATATCTTCCTGATTATTTTCAGTTACATCAGCTTGTAAAAGCACATAATCCGCCAACAAGTGCTGCACTTCGGCATCAGTAAAAGTGTATTCTTCCATTTCCTTGCAAGACACACACCACTCAGCATAAAAATCCAGCATCACCGGTTTATGATTAGCGGTAGCCTGTTTAACTTTGCTGTCCAACTCAGCTAATGTATGAACTTTTTGAAAAACCAGACCTATCTTAGCTTGTTGCGGTGTATTAGCTGCCAAGCCCTGGAGTGGCTGTAATAAATTTTTACTGCCGGCACTCAATCCGATCAATTCCAAAACACCCCATACCAACATGACAAACCCGAGGCCTTTCCATAATTTCCGCCAACCGGAAGCAGAGTTGGGTAATGGATCAATAGCACTTAGATAAATACCCGGAATAATCAGCAGCAAAGCGGTGAAGAATATGACTAGGTTAATCGGTAAAATTCTGGACAGCATCCAGACGGCGACACCCAACATGATTACCCCGAATACCGTTTTGGTACTGTTTAACCATGCGCCTGATTTCGGCAACAGCTTGCCTGCCGAAGCGCCCAAGGCCAATAAGGGTAAGCCCATCCCCAAACCCATAGCGAACAAGGCGAAACCGCCCAGCACCACATCACCTGTCTGACCAATATAGATCAAGGCGGCGGCCAGCGGTGCCGCAACACAAGGGCCGACAATCAAGGCAGATAGCGCCCCCATTATTCCAGCCCCCCAATAGGAGCCATCGCGATGTTTGTCGCTGGAGTTCAGCACCCGATTTTGCAATGATTGCGGCAACTCCAGATTGTAAAAACCAAACATTGATAACGATAACACTACGAACACGCTACTGAATGCAGTAATTACCCAAGGATTTTGAAAGGCTGCCTGTAAATTACTGCCGAACAAGGCTGCCAGAATGCCAAACAGGGTATACATTAAGGCTGAGGCCAGCACATAACTTAAGGAAAGTAGAAAGGCTTTTCGGGTAGTGATATCGCTGCCTTGCCCGACAATAATACCTGACAGAATAGGTATCATAGGAAAAACACAGGGCGTGAAAGCCAGCAGCACGCCAAAACCAAAAAAACTCAACAAGGTCAGTGCCAAACCATCCCGTTTTAATGAGTTGACAATATTATCCTGTTCCGAATTCGCTGCTACAGAGGATGTCTTATTCAGTGCTGCTGGTAAAATGACGGCGGGTAAACTCAAGCTGACCCTGGTCTGCATTGGCGGGTAACAAACACCGCGTTCAGCACAGCCCTGATATTTGGCCAGCAGGACTATGGTTTCGGCATCGGGCTGGTCGCGCACGACACTCACATCAGCAGCCACTTCCTGACGATAAATTTCTACCTGGCCAAACTCGGCATCATGATAGGCTTCACCAGGCGGTAACTGCAGTTTTGCCAAATGCACCTGGCTAGCAACTCCCTCCAGGCTCAAGAGCAGTTTATCCTTGTAAAGATAATAGCCAGGGGCAGGTATCCAAGTGACATGCAGCGTGTGATCATCCTTGACTTCCGCATTAAACTTAAACGCTTGCTCTGCCGGTAGTAAATCACTATTAAAAGCCCCCGGAGCCAGATTCTTAAAATTTTGTACCAAGTGGCTCAAGCCACTATCGCTATTACTGGCTGGCTTTGCCGGTAGCACCACATCCAAAATGACTTTTTGCGGCGGATAACATACGCCAATATCCGCGCAGCCTTGGTATTTAACAAGCAAACTAAGTTTATCTTCAGCAGTGCTATACAATAGCGGCAATTCAACCTTAGTCAGGCCACGATAGACCACGACCTCACCAAATACTGCGTCCTGTTCGACAACACCAGTAGGTAAGGAATACTCACCAAGCTGAATAGACTGGATTTGCGACTGAAACTTAATTTTGTCCTGATAAAGATGATAACCTTCAGCAATCTGCCAGCTAATCTCCAATTTTTCTGGAGAAATCGCTCGCACAGACAGCTGAAAAGCCTGGTCAACGGGAAGAATATCCTTGCTATCCAAGGCCGGTAAGGTTTGCGAAACCATCCCGAAAAAAATCAAAACAATCAGTCTATACACAAGCATATATCCATCCAGGAAAAATATTTCGGCAAACCGCAATCAATTGTGACAGCAAACATATAAGAAATTGATAATATTTATTATTTTCTAAAAGACCCTGTATAACTGGGTTTATCGGCTTTCTGCGCATCCCGTACCAGTTCTATCGCTAATTCAGCATTTTTCAAGCAGAACCATGTCAAAATAACAAATGCCACTTAATAATTATCCAGTAATTTCTGGCGGTATGCTTTACTATCCACTGTTTTTTTGATTTGGGTCTCAAAATGAAAATCATGCAAGCCCTGTTTTTGTTTTTTTTGATTGTACCTTTTGTGGAAATCTACGTTCTACTGGAAGTAGGTAGTTTAATCGGCGCCTTTCCGACAATTTTTTTAGTGGTATTTACTGCGGTATTGGGGGCTTGGCTGCTGAAAAGACAAGGCTTTAGTACCTGGCAGCGTTTCCAGAATAATTTACAACAAGGCATTATGCCGACTTACGAAATTATTGAAGGCCCCATTTTACTAGTTGGCGGGGCGCTTTTGCTGACACCAGGATTTTTCAGCGATCTGTTGGGATTTGCCTGTCTGATTCCGGCTCTACGCAAAAAAATCGCTGAGCAAGTCATTGAAAATTTTCTGATAACTGAGTCTGGATTCAGCAAGCATTCGGCCACTAATGACCGGATTATTGAGGGTGAATTCAAAAAAGAAGAATAACACCCCCTGCCCGAGTCCGTAACTTGGCTGCTACGGATTCTGGGCTAAGATATTTAAGCCTTTACGATTGTGCATCTACCTTGTCTTCAACAACCTGATCCTGACCCAGACTGTTGTGGTTAAACCCGGAATAAGCTGGACACCAGCCGAAATAACTGGTTGCCACTAACAGAGCCCCTGCCACCAATAGCAGTACGCTTCCTGGAAACAGTGAGAAAAACAACAGCACTAAACCGGAGACCATGCGGACTTTTTTATCTTTTAGGCCGATGTTATGTTCAAATTTTACTAAACGTTTATAATCAAAACTCATATCCTATCCTCATTTATAGTGTTTATATCCTGAATTGATCTTGTCCCTTAACAGATCGCCAATATACACAGCTAGACAAAATCTGCCAATAAAAAATGGATGCTTCCGCAATTATTAGTTCTTTAAACGATGCTCAACGACTGGCCGTATCGGCACCAGATCGAGCCACATTAGTGTTAGCCGGGGCCGGCAGCGGTAAAACCCGGGTACTGGTGCACAGGATTGTCTGGCATATACTGATAAATCACATCCAACCTCACAATATTCTGGCGGTGACATTTACCAACAAAGCTGCCACTGAAATGCGCAACCGGATAGAAAGTTTGCTGAATATTTCTACACGCAGCATGTGGATAGGAACCTTCCACGGCTTAGCCCACCGGTTGTTAAGACAACATAGCAAATTGGCCAAATTACCCGAAACCTTTCAGGTAATGGATAGTGACGACCAGTTACGCATCATCAAAAGACTTTTAAAAAACCTGAATATTGATGACACTAAATGGCCACCCAAACAGCTGCAATGGTTTATCAACAGCCAGAAAGAAGAGGGCCGCCGGGCCCGGCATATGGAAAGCAACGGGGACATTTACTACCGACAAATGCTGGCGGTTTATCAGGCTTACGAAGAACTGTGTAATCGCTCTGGTCTGGTGGACTTTGCCGAGCTGTTACTCAGAGCCCATGAAACATTACGTGATAATGAAGAATTGCTGAATTTTTACCGCTCAAGATTCCAGCAAGTACATGTCGATGAATTCCAGGACACCAACACCATTCAGTATGCCTGGTTGCGCCTGTTAACTGAAGGTAAGGACAACCTGTTTGTGGTGGGAGATGACGATCAATGCATTTACGGCTGGCGCGGCGCCAAAATCGAAAATATTTTTAATTTTCAAAAACACTACCCCGGTCATCAAGTGATTCGCCTGGAGCAGAATTACCGTTCTACCGGCCACATTCTCAGAGCGGCCAACACCCTGATTGCCAACAACGAGGGCAGAATGGGCAAGGAGTTGTGGACGGATGCCGGCGAAGGTCAACCATTATCACTTTACACCGCGTTTAACGAACAGGACGAAGCCCATTTTGTGGTGGAAAAAATTCGCCTCTGGGCCAGGGAAGGCGGACTACGCAGCGACACGGCCATTCTCTATCGTTCCAACGCTCAATCCAGGCAATTTGAAGAACGCCTAATGACTACTGCCACCCCTTACCGGGTTTATGGCGGTCTACGCTTTTTTGAGCGCATGGAAATTAAAAACGCCTTGGCCTATCTGCGCCTGATGAATAATCAGCACGATGACGCTTCTTTTGAACGCATAGTCAATACACCCACTCGGGGCATAGGCGCCAAAACCCTGGACAATATGCGCTCGCTCGCCCGAGAACAACAACTGTCGCTATGGCGAGCCTCTCAGTTTATGCTGGAACAAAAACAATTATCGGCGCGGGCCGCTAGTGCCCTGCAGAGCTTCTTAAGCCTAATCCAAAAACTAGGTCAGGATAGTACCGATCTGCCGCTGCACGAAAAAGTAAAATTCGTCATCGAAGCCAGCGCACTGCTGGATTTGTATAAAAAGGAAAAACAGGATAAAGGCGAAACCCGAGTGGAAAACCTGGAGGAATTGGTCAATGCCGCCCGCTTGTTCGATTATCAAAACAATAATGATGATGAAGAAAATTTAAGTGAATTAGACATGTTTTTGGCTCATGCCACCCTGGAGGCCGGCGAGAATCAGGGAGAGGCCGAAGAAGACTGCGTACAGCTGATGACCATCCACTCCGCCAAGGGGCTGGAGTTTAAACTGGTATTTATGGTCGGCATGGAAGATGGCTTATTTCCCTCTCAGCAGGCCCTGGATGATGTCGGACGCTTACAAGAAGAACGGCGTTTATGTTATGTGGGCATCACCCGCGCCATGCAGCAACTATATTTAAGCCACGCAGAATCAAGACGCCTGTACGGTAAAGACAGCTATCCGCGCCCTTCCCGCTTCATCCGTGAAATTCCAGAGGACTTACTGCAAGAAATTCGTATGCGTGCCAATATCAGCAGACCGCTCAGCACTTCACCCAACCAATCACAAAAAATAAGTAATAACTCGGCTTATAGACTGGGCCAAACCGTCAGACACGCCAAATTTGGCGAAGGTGTAGTACTTCAAACCGAAGGCGAAGGCGCCGAAGAAAAAGTGCAAATTAATTTTCGTAATGAAGGAATCAAATGGCTGATGCTGGCCTATGCCAAACTTGAGAAAGCCTGACATTCGCTACATCAATCCCAAAACTGACGAAATCTCTGGGCGGCACCGACATTTTCGCAACCAGACTATCTAGATCTCCAAGCAAATCGAGAAAAATCCCCGGCCTGACTCTTGAAAACCAGCCCGATCATCCCCAAGTTGCTGACTAAAGAATTTTAACTTAGTCTTAACCCGAGAAGAGTATAAACATGACTGTTGAAGCAAAAAAAGAAACACTAGGTTTTCAAACTGAGGTCAAACATTTACTGCATTTAATGATTCATTCCTTGTACAGCAACAAGGAAATATTCTTGCGCGAATTAATTTCCAACGCCTCTGATGCCGCCGATAAGCTGCGTTTCGAAGCATTGGGAAATGACAGTCTTTATGAAGGCGATAGCGATCTGAAAATCCGTATCGAATTTAATGAACCCCAAAAAACTATCACCATTATTGACAATGGTATTGGTATGACCCGCGAAGAAGTTCAGGATCATATCGGTACTATCGCTAAATCGGGAACCAAACAGTTTTTTGAGCGCTTAACCGGCGACCAAGCCAAAGACAGTGAATTAATTGGTCAATTTGGGGTTGGCTTCTATTCAGCCTTTATCGTTGCCGATAAAGTTAGCTTGACCACCCGTAAAGCTGGAACCGCTGTTAGCGAAGGGGTACGTTGGGAATCGGCCGGCGAAGGTGACTACAGCATTGAAACGGTAGAAAAACCCAGCAGAGGCACTGAAATTGTGCTGCATCTGAAGGAAGGCGAAACAGAATTTTTAAACGATTGGCGCCTGCGTTCCATTATTAAAAAATTCTCGGATCACATTTCCTTACCAATTGTGATGAGTAAAGAAGTTGTTGCCGAGCAGGACGAGGAAAACAACGAAATAACGCCAGCCAACATTGAGGATGAGACCGTCAATAGCGCTTCGGCTCTATGGGCAAAATCAAAAGACGAAATTAGCGACGAAGCCTATAGCGAATTCTACAAACATGTCGCGCATGATTTTCAGGAACCGCTAACCTATGTTCACAGCAAAGTGGAAGGCATCAATGAATATACCCTGCTGCTTTATGTCCCTAGCCGCGCTCCGTTTGACTTATGGGACCGTGATGCCAAACATGGGGTGAAGCTTTACATCCGCAAAGTATTCATCACCGATGACGCAGAGCAACTGATGCCGCGTTATCTGCGCTTTATCCGTGGCATTATCGATGCAGATTCATTGCCATTGAATGTTTCCCGGGAAATTTTGCAACAAAGCAAACAAATCAGCACGATTAAAGCCGGTGCGGTCAAAAAAGTACTAGGGCTGCTGGAAAACCTAGCCGAAACCGATGGTGAAAAATACCAGCAATTCTGGGAACAATTCGGCAATGTTATCAAGGAAGGTTCAGTTGAAGATTTCAAAAACAAAGAGCGTATCGCCAAACTGTTAAGATTTTCTTCCTCACATACTGACAGCAAAGTCCAGAATGTGTCGCTGGATGACTACATCAGCCGGATGAAAGAAGGTCAGGATAAAATATATTTTGTCACGGCAGACAACTTTGCTGCGGCCAAAAACAGTCCGCATCTGGAAGTTTTCCGCAAAAAAAATATCGAAGTATTGTTGCTGACGGATCGAATCGACGAATGGCTGGTCTCCAGCTTAAGCGAATATAACGACAAGCACTTGCAATCCATTAGCAAAGGTGAGCTTGATCTGGACAAATTTGACACTGAAGCTGAAAAACAGCAACAGGCTGAAATCAGCAAAGATTTTGAATCCGTGTTAAAACAAATGCAGGAAGTGCTGGCCGATAAAGTCAGCGAGGTCAGAATCAGCCACCGACTGACCGATTCGCCGGCCTGTCTGGTGACCGGTGCCTATGACATGAGCCTGAACATGGAACGAATTATGAAAGAGGCGGGACAGGCCGCAAATATGCTGGGCATGGGCGGCAGCAAACCGATACTCGAAGTTAATCCTGAACATGCTTTGGTTAATGTACTGAAAAACGAACAGGACGATGCACGATTTGCAGATATTACCCATATTCTTTTCGACCAGACGGTACTTAGCGAAGGCGGCCAACTCGACGATCCATCAGTATTTGTCCACAAGCTGAATGGCTTACTGCAAAGCCTTTTAGCTTAAATCACTGCATAAGCCAAAAATAGCAGGCTTAACCGATAAAGTTAAGCCTGCACTGCTTTGTTTGACCGGCAATTCTGTACCAGACTTATAATTGCCAAAATTTGAATTGTGCCAAATTCAGTTTTAAGCCGACGATTCCATAAAACTCATTACCGGAATCAGTTTCCGGCACACCTACACCGGCATAAATCGATTGATACCAAAGATTGATGACAGCTCCGGACACATTACTGTGACCGCTGAAATAATCGCCCTGCAGATAAAAATCCGCCGTAAAATTCAAATTAAAACCGACGGTATAAGCCAACACATCAGTTGTTGTAGTCAGGGCCTTGTCGGCCCAAAAAGGCCCGGCCCGCAAACTGATTAAGGGCAGCGCTTGATAGGAAATGACAGCATAATCAATGTTATGCCATTGATGCTGAGTTGAAAGAGCTGTCGTACCATTTTGAGTACCGAGTACCGCTTTCAATTGCTTAGTCACATCAAAGGATTTTGATACATTGATATAACTATCCCATTCGTAATTCTGAGCACCACCGCCATAAACTGGGATGTTATATGAGGCTATTTGCACATCCCAGCCATCAACTGAAGAAAAATCCAGGGTTGGACTAAGATAATCAGTGGCCGCGTAGGTATTGGATTCTAGGGTAAATGACCAGACATCACTATCATCGGTGTTGGGAGTAGTATCAATTTTTCTGACCGGATGAGCTTTACCACTATCTTTGGGATGAGCATAACCCGAAATAAATAGCAAAAGGAATGCTAATTGCAGCGCTTTCATCACGATATTTTTTGCCAAAAACACCTGACAAACCAGTAGTAGCTAATCTGAACTACTAGAGCCATATCCAATTACCGAAATCATTTTCCCTGCCGCTGCAAGTCGGCTAAACTGACAGAAGCCGACCACACTCACGGAGACAATGTTATAGAGCGTCCTGACAACCAAAATGATATTGATAATCTGCTAATGCCCGGTTTATCACTTCATGGGCTTCTTCTCTGCCATAGACATCGGTTATTTCACAACCATTTTCTTCGTCGGGAAGGTGTTTATAGGTTAAAAAATAATGCTTGAGACGATTAATATAGGAGGCCGGGCAATCAGAAACATCCCGCCATTGCCGATAAAATTCATCACCTTTCATCACAGCAATAATTTTATCGTCGGCTTCCCCACCATCCAACAAACGAAAACCACCAATAGGAATGGCCTGCAAAAGGATATCGCCATGCGTGACCGTGCGTTCGCTTAACACACAAATATCGATGGGGTCGCCATCCCCTTTCAGCACAGCTTTACCTGATTTTAAACCGGCGTATTCGGCAACTCTTTCAGCACAATAGGTTCGTGGAATGAATCCGTAGAGCGTGGGTATCATATTGGAAAATTTTTGGGGCCGATCAATTTTTAAATAACCGCTGGCTTTATCGATTTCGTATTTCACGGTATCGGACGGCACAATTTCAATAAATGCCGTGACTATAGAGGGTGCATCATTACCTGGATGAATCCCATGCCAGGGATGTGCTTTATGTACAATATTCATATGGGAAAAAGTCTATTAACCTGTTTTTCAATCCTGAAATCAATCCAACCGGTTTTTCAATAAAAAGCCCGAAAAAAAACGGGTTTTCCGGGTTAGGTTTATGCATTATCATGCATCACAGCATGATGCGTTGAGCTATTTAAAATAGCGGCACGCAACAATACCATTTAACCAACCGATTAAGGTACCATTATGGAACGTAGAAATTTTATCCGCCTGAGCCTCACGACTGCAGGTGCGGCACTAAGCCTACCAGCCATTAGCCTCGCAGAAAACCGCAAACCGTTACCAACCGGTGCGGACATTTTCTATACCAAAGAAGACACCGGTCGTTGGGCCGGCAAAGCCGCTACTCATCTACCGGTCATCGAAATCAGCAAAACTGCGGCCGAGGCAACTGTCAAAATCACCACACCTCATGAAATGAAGGGGTATGAGCATTATATTGTTAAACATATATTACTTGATAAAGATCACAAGTTCATCAATGAACACATGTTTGACCCTAGTAAAGACAGCATTGCCATATCCTCATTTACGCTAAAAAACTACAGTGGCAGCATATACGCCCTAAGTTTTTGCAATAAACACGACCTTTGGTTAGCCGAAGCCGAAATATAAACTTCACCACCTCATATATACCTGCCTTTGGCTGGACAGGTCAGTACTATGTTTCGCTAAAATCACAACTCAACTTAATCACTGGTTTTCCAAGCAAGCCAAAAATTACGCTAAGCCTAGTAGCTTACAAAGGCAAGCTGTTAAACCAGCAACATCTATCCTGTCGGGACTTGGCACACTAGTGTAACCGCAGTTCAAGCTTTGTCATAACACCGAAAGGCTGATTGACCAGCAAACGCAAAAATCGGCCAAAAATCAACCATATTACCTATCGTCATATCTATATCAACTAAAGTAATTAAATATATTACAGTAATATTACATACTATCTATTTCCACCAGAAATACCTAAAATTTATTAAATTATACTAAGACTAAAGCTTAAGCTGCCGCCAAGACAATACTAATTTAAAAACTACGACCAAAAACCAACCACCCACAAAGACATAAAATTTTTTCCTTATTTTTCAATAAACTAAATAATATTTTTAAATTAAAAATACCGACCCGCTGAATACCAAAACTTCTACAAACCCAAACAAAAACAAAATACTGTATTTCTTGACCCAGTCATAAAATAATGGTACATTTTATTCAAGTACCTTCAGCTGGGATTTTTAATACATCGACAGGGATGGGACGAAAGGGCACGAGCATAACCATGAACAACCCATGCATTCTAAAAACGGATTGCGTTTGAGATGTGGCTTTTTAACACATCGAAATGGCATGTGTTCTGACTGAGACGTTGATTTAATAACTTTATGGAAAGGTTTTTGGGATATGACATATAAAAAATTTATTGTAGTGCCTTTTTTGCTATTGACAGTGAACGAATCAGCGCAAGCAAGTTCGTATCCTCCTAGCCTAAATAACTTATTTACCGGCAAGGCAAATGCACCATCCAGCGCTGACTTTGCTTTTGACTCGCGCGGATTAACCGTCTCAGTTAGTGGCAGCGGCAGCAGTTACACATTAACGGCTCATGGCACCGGCAACCTCACCTATTATAGCCCAGGAAACACGACGACTTATGCCGGCACCAGTACCAGTTATACTCTTACCGCCAATTTCACTCAAGCCGATCACATTATTTCGCTAAACCATGGCGAATTAACTATAAGCAGTACACTTGGTTTACGGCCAACCGCAATAGGCGGAGTTGCCCTGAATGCCCCTGTACATAATTTATTGTACGATGCACAATTAACCGGCTTTAAAGTAGGCACAGAGCAGGGAGACCTAGGCTTCACAACAGCATTTAACCCTTCCTGGTCTAACCAAACTCCGTTTACAGGCGGTTCACAAAATGAGTCTGTGTATCTATTTGACCAACTTGCTTTAGCTAATGGCGGTATTGGCCGATTAACACAACTTGTTGACGCTTTTGCCAGCGGCGATTTGAGCGCCATAAGCAACATCACCTACTCAAATGTTGAATCTTTTGCCGTCATACCACTACCTTCACCAGTAGTTCTGTTCGGCAGCGGATTAACTGCATTGATTGGATTAAGACATCAACGTAGAAATAATTCTAAATGATATTAAATACAGATTTATAGGATATTGAGATGACTATTACAATCAACAACAACCCAAACGACCCAAGCGGCCTATATACGATTGATAGCACAACTGCGATTTCAGGCAAAACTGTTATTGGTGGAACCGCAAAACACAAAATTGTCATTGCCAATAATGTTCAATACACCGTAACCGGTGACAACGGTGGCGATACCATCAATTTCAGCAAAAATACCACGGACAATAATCTGTTTGGTGGTACTGGTGATGACACTATTAAAGCCGGCAATGGCAATAATTACATAGTCGGCGGCGGTGGCAATGACACCATCAGCGCGGGCAATGGTAGTAATACCATTTTAGTTGGCTCAACTACTGGTACATCGCCAGTAAGCAGCACAGTTTCGGTCGGTAGCGGCAATAACAGTATTTCAATAAGCGGAAATAGTAGCGATATCGCCAGCATTAGTCTGGGCAAAGGCAGCAACTGGGTTAGTGTTTCAGGCGGAACAGCCAATATTAAAAGCTTCAGTAATGCTAAAGATGCGCTGGATGTTTTCAGTGGAGCAACGGCTAACGTATTAGCCATAACCAAAGCCTGGACTCCTGACAATCAAACCATCAACGATGGCACAGTTTATTTAACCACTAAAACTGTTGCAATTAATCTGAGCGGTGCTGGCGGCACGAGTGGCTGGAATGTTACCGCGACCGGCTCAACTTCGTTAACCGGCAGCAGCTATAACGATACCTTTCTTGCCAGTGGCAGCAAAGATGTTTTGACTGGCGGCGGCGGCACCGATAGTTTTTATATCACTAAAGGCAGCTCAACTATCACCGACTTAAGTGGTAACGATGTATTAGTGGCTTCTGCAAAAACCAAAGTTAGCGCAACCGTTTCAGCGAATTGGACAGCTGGGAATACCACTACCGATGATGGTGCGGTTACTTTGAATCTCAATTCCGGCGTTTCAGTTGACCTAAGCAACGCGGTAGTCAGCAAAGGTTTAACCATTGACGGTAGCAATGGCAGTGACAACATTATCGGCAGCAATGGCAACGACTTGATTAAAGCCGGCATACACGATTCTCTGACCGGCGGTGCCGGTAGTGACACCTTCAGCTTTGCCAAAGGCAGCACTGTTAAAGGCGTAGAAAAAATATTTGGCGGCATTACCGATACTACCTTAAATACTGTTACTGATTACAGCAAAGGTGCAGTGGGAACTGGTGATGTCCTTCAATACTCGTCTACCCTGAAAATTGGCGGGTTCGATGCGGCTAATGGTGTGAGTATTGACAGCAAAACAGGCGTTGTCTCATTTACATCAAATCCTACCGATTTGAACACAGCGGTAACAGAACTTGCTACAGCCTTCAATTCCCATCATCAAGGCAATGGCACTTTTGCTTTTTTTCAGCTTAATGGTACAGGCCCTGAATATCTGTATATTGCCAGCGCTAAAGAAGCCTCGCCCAGTAGCCATGATAATGTCATTCAACTGGTTGGTGTTACTTCAATTAGCGAGATCAGCTTACACGGCTCACATTTAACTATTATTAGTTAATCTACTGTTTATCGAGTTTTTTTATCAAGGCCGTTAAGCTATTTGGCTTTAACGGCTTTTTTATTGCTCCAATGTTGACCGCCTCTCTGGCTGATCCAGCTGCGCTTATCATTTAGGCATACTGTGTTAGTAGTCGACCAATTCTTATTTTGACAGATACCTAGTAGGATGTGCTGAACGCAGTGATGCGCATCAATCGCGCACGATGCGCCTCCAGAATCGGCACATCCTCTGGCTCTTCTGTCAAAATAAGATTGGTCAACCATTAGTTTGAAGGCTGCTAAAATCGCTTGATATCCCTAGCAGAGCTCTAAAAACCAATTTTCCAAGAAACAACACGCTTAATCAAATTTCTTCATCATATAAAGGCTGTACAATTAAAAGTCTGGGGGCACTCCCATCACTTTTTCAACTTCCGCTTGTTATATGACGACTTCTCACGTTTCTCAGCGTGCTGCTCAAGCGCCTGATTTGCCCACCGGAACCATACGCTTTCTGCTACACTGTATAAAGAGCTTCCGCAACTTAATACTGTTCATGCTGTTAATGGAGGCAGGCCAGGCAGTTTGCAACATCTTGGTGCCCTATGCTATCAAAGCTATTATGGATGGCGTTGTCATAAGTAATGGCCAGCCTGCACTAGCGTCGCTACAACAACCCCTGGCACTATTGGCCGGACTGGTACTGGCAGAAATCTTATTCAGCAGGATAAGTGGCGCTGTACTAATCACCATTGCGCCCCGTTTAAGAAAACACACCACGGAAAGCCTTTTCGCTTATTTGCAATATCACTCGATACGCTATTTTGCCAATCACTTTGCCGGAGCACTGGCGCACCGTATCAGCGAAACAGCCACGAGTGTCAATCATACAATCTGGTCGATACTGGGTGACTTTTGGCCGATCAGCATCACTTTTGGCGTATCGATAGCTCTATTGTTCGGTGTTCATCCGGATCTGGGAATATTCGTAGCCGGCTGGGTATTGATATATGTACTTTGTTCCTATTGGCTGGCGACACGCTGCCAAAACGTAAGCGGTTATCAAACCCCATCTAGCCATTTTTCCATCCGCTGTTAATATGCTCCCTATCCACTTGCCAGGGCAGCAGTGATTCAATATCTTCCAGAGTCTGAGCCTTGGGCAGTTCTTTAAAAATATGATGCAGATAGCGATACGGCTCCAGTCCATTGAGTTTGGCGGTTTCAATCAGGCTATAGAGATTGGCACTGGCTTTGGCGCCTTTTATGGTATCGGCGAATAGCCAGTTATTACGACCAATGACAAAGGGCCGGATGGCGCGTTCCACGGCATTGTTATCAATGTCTAACCGCCCATCTTGGCAATAGACGGTGAGTGTTGACCACTGGTTAGCCAGATAGCCCAAGGCTTTGCCGGTTAAGCTGGTGGGGGCCACTTGGGTTAAGGAGATATCCAACCAAGCTTTGATTTCATGCAGGATCGGCACGGCCTGCTGTTGGCGAATCCGGTATTTTTCATCGACCGACAGATATTTGATTTGCGTCTCAATCCGGTACAGTTTCTGGATCATGATTAAGGCCTTACTGACTTTGCCGGCTTTAGGCTGAGCTTTGCCTTGGGCTTTTAAGGCTTCATCGAATTTACGTCTGGCGTGTGCCCAACACCCGGCATGGCGCAAGCCGTTTTTAGCGCACACGGTCGGGTAAGCGGCGTAGCCGTCGGTTTGCAGCGTACCGCTGTAACCTTGTAGCAGTTGGTCTGCCACGGCCTGGCTGCGGGTGGGTGCATAGTGAAACAGCACGACTGGTTGATCAGGTGGGCCACCGCGCTGTACCCACAGATAAGACTGACTGCTAGCGGCTTTGCCCTCTTCTTTCAAGACTTGTAGCGTGGTTTCATCCATTTGCAGAATGGGGTACTGATGCAGGTGTTCCTGCATCAAATTGCACAAAGCTTGAATCAGCTCGCCGCAACGAATCGCCCATAAAGACAGGGTGCCGCGTGATAGCTCAACGCCGATACGCTGAAACTGTTTACTTTGCCGGTAAAACGGCAAGGCATCCAGGAATTTGCTGGTGATCAGATAAGCCAGTAAACCGGGCGAAGCATTGCTTTTAGGCAGCGGTTGCGGCGGCAGTGGCGCGGTTTTCACCTCGGCCTGACAGCAAGGGCAGGCATACTTGATGCGGATATGGCGTAACACCTGCACCTTGGCTGGAATGATGTCCAGTTGTTCGGACACTTCAGTACCGATTTCTTTTAGCGCATGGCCGGCTGAGCAACGGCGTTGCGCTTCCGGTAGGTCGTGGATGATCTCAACGCGGGGGAGTGCAGCAGGCAGGGCTTTACGGCCAGGCTTGACCGGTACAGTTTGGCCGGGCTGGGCTGCGGAAGCGATAGGCGCTGATGCATTTTCGGTGGCGGCCACCACTTCAGAGGTGGCCGTCGCCGTTTCAGCGGTCGTTTCATCCGACTCTTCGGCATAGGCTTCCGCCTCATTGAACATATCCGCTTGCTCTGCCCGGTATTTCTCGCTATTGGCGCCAAAGCGTTTATGTAGCAAGAGATTGATTTGCTCTTGCAGAATATCGTGTTTTGATTGTAATTGCCGATAATCACGCGTCAGCGTACGTAGCATTTTCTGCAGGCTGTCGACATCTGAAGGCAATTCAAGCTCTTGTTCCATAAGGCTTATTATAGCAACTTACGCCATAATAAGCCATTGAAAATTCAGAAAATAGACGCTTCAAAGCCGGCAAAAGATTATAAAACCGACTGATAATCCAGCACCGGATGCGGCTTCATGCGATTAATATCATAACCTTCCAACAACCAGTTCAGTTGCTGTACGCTTAACGTCACCGTGCCAGACTCGCTGGGTTTTGGCCAGAAAAACCGTGCTTTCTCCAAACGCTTCTGCCATAGACAAAAACCATTACGCTCCCAATACAGCAACTTGATAGCCGTGGCTGACCGATTTCTAAACACATACAAACAATCAGCAAACGGATTTAAACTCAACTGCGCTTCCACCAGGACCGCCAAACTGGCAGCGCCCTTCCTGAAATCAACCGGTTGTTCGCATAAATAAACTGCCCAATCGACGGAAAGGGGCCGCATCATGCTGGCAACCTCGACAACCCGGTCAGCACCGCCAGGCAATGCTCGGTATCAATGGCTTGAAATTGACATTCAATGCCATTGGGTAGGCGCAGCCACAGCGTTGGCCGTTCAAGTGAGCCACTCGTCACCGGCTGTACCATCTGCACAGGATGAAAAGTCGCTGTGCCAGCGCCGGTCTGCACAGCACGGCTTGGCCACTCACGCTTACGCTTGATCCAGTGATATAAAGATTTATCGGCCAATTGGTGTTGCCGGGCATACACGGCAATACTCAAACCTGACGCCAGGCATTGCTCGACATGGGCAAACCAAAAGCGCTGCGTATCGGTTAGACTTACAGCATCCGTTGGCTGGGTATTTTCTGAAAGGGGCTGGTTCATCGGGTATCCTCATCAATTGACGGTGACGATACTTTCCCAAATTCAATTAATTATGGGTAGATGGGGTTTGTTAAGCGCTTACGCCAAAACTATGCCCAACATTTTGCCGCCACCAGAAGCATGGTCAACGGCAAAATAGTCGATGCCGTGACCAATATACTCAATGCCAAATTGTTTGCCCGTCTTGATTTCGAAAGACACTATCTGGGCGGCTTTCTGGAAACCGAATTAACAGATGCCCGGCGCACCTTCTGGTATATGGAACGAGTCCGCTGGTTTCAATTTCTGGCGGCCGGAACACTAAAAATCGGCACGGTGTATTACGCCTTAACCTTATGGGAGGCTAACTTGATTGGCGTGGGCGATTTCACCATGAGTGTTGGCCTATCACTATTGATTATCAATGATGCCCGGAACCTGACCCGGCGCTTTCTGGAGTTTTTTGAATACATCGGTAATATCAGTAACGGAATTGATACTATTGTGCGTCCTCATGAAATTATCGACGTGCCTGATGCTCCCGCTTTGCACATCAGCCAAGGCCGCATCGAATTCAAAAATGTGACATTCGGCTATACAGCCGACCACCAGGTATTCAACAATTTGAATATTGTGATAGAACCGGGTCAAAGAGTCGGACTAGTCGGCTTTTCCGGTTCCGGAAAATCTACATTTGTCGGGCTGATATTGCGTAATTTTGCACCGCAAAGCGGTGAAATTTTGATTGATGGCTATGATATCGCCAAGGTCAGTCTGGATTCGTTACATACCCAAGTCAGTCTGATTCCGCAAGACCCCAGCCTGTTTCACCGCAGCCTGATGGATAATATACGCTACGGCAAATTAGAAGCCAGTGATAGCGATGTCCACAAAGCCGCCGGGATGGCAAATGCTGCCGAGTTTATTGAGGGTATCGCCGAAGGTTATGCAGCACAAGTGGGTGAACGAGGGGTGAAATTATCCGGAGGACAACGCCAACGGATTGCTATAGCCCGAGTGATGTTGAAAGATGCGCCGCTGCTGATACTGGATGAAGCCACATCCAGCCTTGACTCTATTACAGAAAAAACCATCCAGGATAATCTGGATCAGGCTATGGGGCGTAAAACCGTGATTGCTATTGCCCACCGTTTATCGACGATAGTTCATCTTGATCGAATTCTGGTATTCGATGGCGGCCGAATTGTCGAAGATGGCAGTCACGACCAGCTTTTGCAGCAGCAAGGCTTTTATTATCGCTTATGGACTATGCAAGTCGGCGGCTTTTTACCGGAACAAGCCTTACCATCCAACTCGAAAACTGAATAGCTGGCTTAACACTAATTTTGCACGCCTTGTTGCCAATAGGCCTGCCTGCCGAAAATAGCTTTGAAATACGGCATGAAACTGGCCGTAATGGGAATGGAATAAAAACAGTACATCGCAGCTGCTTCTCCGGTAGATACTCCAAAAAACCATTGCGGCACAAACAAAGTCATGATGGACATAAAAAAATGATAAGAAGCAATGCGCCAGTTATCTTTCCAGACAAATCCGCTCAAGGCCAAGGCAAATAAAGAGCCGTGGGTGACGAAAGTACCAAAGGCGCTGGAGATGGCATAGCCAATATGATAAACCCCCATATACAGGCAGGAAACCATCTTACCGATGAAATTAGGCTCTAACCCGAATAATTGCCAGTCATTGGGCAAGAAAGTACAAAGCAGAAATAAACTACTGAGAATGACCCCGGTTATTGTGGCATTCTTCAAAGCCTGCGGGTCTGATGAATAAGTGGCTAGGGCCGGCATGATGGCCAAAGCCTGAAGGCTAATGTGATAAGTTGATAGTTCACTGAGCAATAAATTGGTTCCATAGCCACATTGATCAGCAACCGGATAGGCAAAGTATTGGATAAACTCCATTAGGGAGAAATGAAAAATAGCGTAAGCTCGCGCTGTTTTTACCCAAAAAGTCTCGTTTTTATCCAGAAAGGTAACCGAAGCGGCGGCCAAGCCGACCAAACCCAGGCTTAAAGACATATTTGCACTAAAACACATAAATTAAATCACTTGACGGTAAGTTGGAGAATGGACGAAAACCAATCTGAGCTTTTGGCATTATTTTAGAGATCAGAGCGGTGAACTACAAATTTTTCAGGACTGGCGACAGACTAAACATCACGTCGAAAAGTCTCCCAGCAAAAGCAACTAATTTTAGCTACTAACGCCGGGCTTAAACGGGACAAAACTCACTGACTCAATGGCTTCGTATACATAGCTGTCGGCAGTGCGGGTTATACGGTGCAGCACCTGCATGCCTTCCCGGCCAATCGGAATCACCATGACCCCGCCAACCGCCAATTGCTCCAGCAGGGTGCCAGGAATTTCCTCCGGTGCTGCTGTCACCAAGATGCCGTCAAAAGGTGCTTGCTCCGGCCAACCCCAGCCACCATCGGCGTGTCGAAAACCGACAGTTTTCAGATCCAGCTCCCAAAGTAAATCTCGGGCTTTTTTTATTAAGGGCGCAATACGCTCTACGGTATAGACCTGCCCTACCAGCTTGGCCAGCACGGCGGTTTGATAACCACAGCCGGTACCGATTTCCAGTACTTTGTCGAGCGCGCCATTTTCCAACAGCAATTCGGTCATTTTAGCCACGATATAGGGCTGAGAAATGGTTTGATTATGGCCGATCGGTAGTGCGCTATCCTCGTAAGCTCGGCTTTCCAGAGCATTGTCGACAAATATATGGCGCGGAATCTCGGTCATTACCGTTAGCACCTGCTTATCGGTGATGCCTTGTTCGCGCAAACGCGCGATCATACGTTCTCTGGTACGCCGGGATGTCATGCCTATACCTTGGAAGCGTAAACTCATACAGGGGCCTCCAAATTCAGCCAAGCATTAAGCTTTGCCATTTGTTCATAGCGGGTTAAGTCCAATTGTAAAGGTGTTATTGATACATAACCATTTCTGATGGCATCAAAATCGGTACCTGGCCCAGCATCTTGCTCGGCACCCGGCGGGCCCACCCAGTAAATAGTTTGACCACGGGGGTCTTGTGATGCTATCACTGCTTCAGCTTTATGACGTTGGCCCAAGCGGGTAGCCTGATAACCTTTCAATTCGGCTAACGGCACATCAGGCACATTGACATTCAACAAGGTATCATTAGCCAAGGGCTGAAGGCGGATTTTATGTAATAAATGCACGGCAACATGCCCGGCTGTTTCAAAATGGCGCGGGTCGCTGCCGACCAGTGAGATGGCAACCGCCGGCAAGCCCAGAAAGCGGCCTTCGGTGGCAGCAGCCACAGTCCCTGAGTACAACACATCGTCACCCAGATTAGCACCGTGATTGATGCCGGCAAACACCATATCGGGTTCCTGAGCAAGCATCCCGGTCAAGGCCAAATGTACGCAATCGGTTGGGGTGCCGTCAACCCTGATAAAGCCATTATCGCAACGTGTGGCACGTAAAGGCAGGTCCAAAGTTAGAGAATTGCTGGCGGCGCTACGATTTTTATCCGGTGCCACCACAGAGACCTCTGCATATAAGCTCAAGGCTTGCGCCAAAGTGGTAATGCCCTGTGACAAATATCCGTCATCATTGCTAATCAGAATGTGCATACTGTTTTAAAACGCTATAGAATTGCCGCATAGTAGCAAAAATCCGCTAAACCAGCAGCTTACGTGACAAAAAAACCATCATTTACAGACGACGAACAATTGTTTAGAGCCAGCGTCGGCAAAGTCAAGGCAATAAAGGCCAATACGGTGATATTAAAGCCGGATACCAAGCCACGGCCTATACCTTTAGCCAAGGCCATGGAACAACTGGATCCTTTACAAAACCCAGTCGATAACAGCCTGGAAAACTTGTATCAGGAAGACAAAATGGCCTTTCTGGCTGCCGGATTACAAAAAAATGTGCTTAAAAAACTGCGTAAGGGCTATTACGGCCTGGATGCTGATATAGACTTGCACGGCCTATCCAGCCGAGCAGCTTTGCAGCTATTACTAGACTTTTTGCAGCATAGCGTGGAAAACGGCAAGCGCAGCGTACTGATAGTCCACGGTAAAGGATACCACTCCCCTGACAACCGACCGGTTTTAAAAAACGACTTGAACCTATGGCTGCGTCAACACCAGGATGTACTGGCGTTTTGTTCTGCACCACAACGTAGTGGTGGAGCCGGCGCTGTGTTGGTCTTACTGCGCTTGTCGCATAAATATCATGATATTGATGAGCAACTTTAGCTGCCGTTTGGCTTAACGCAGCTCAAAAATGGCTGTTCGGTATTTAATACAATTTATTTGTAGCAAAAGGATTGAATTTTTTCTACAATTTCCATATCCTTTAACAGTTTAATTTCCAACCTGGCTGTGCACACCAAATGGTAATGGACGGCTCTTTTTTTAATCACAACAAGAGAACATAATAATGAAAAAATCATTCGGTTTGTTAGCCGGTGCTGCATTGCTGGCATTGAGCGGTCAAGTTGCAGCTAACGAAGCAGAAGAAATCGGCGCAAAAATTTATGAACGCGCTTTTGGCCGTGGTTGCGGCGCTTGCCATGATATTGCATCTAACCCACAATTAGCCGCTTTGATCAAAGCCGGAAAACTGCCAAAAGATCAATTTGCTAAAGTTCTGAAAGAAGGCAGAGGCGGTATGCCGAAAGCAACTGCAGCGATTCTGGAAGTTGGCCCGGTCAAAAAAGCTGGTTATACCGAAGACCAAGCGATTGATGCTGTTTACGAATATTTGAAAAAATAAGCGTTCATCAGCTAAGCAGGATAGAAAGCCGCCCGCAGTGATGCGCGGCGGCTTTTTAGTGTTTCGGAGTGGCCCCCCCAATCCTTTTTCATATTACTGGCTAATAAAAAGTGATTTTTTGCCCAGCTATCTAAATACGGACATAAGGTTATTTATCGGAGAGCTGGCCCCTGACTTGGGTTAAATTGATTGTTTACCCTGCGGAGCTTCTACTTCAAAATATTCGTAATGGTGCTCAGCTTATCCTGAACTGCAGACCAAGTTGTAATGCTTGGCCCGTTACTCAGCAATAGCACTCACTTTTGACGACCTAGATAGGCTTTGGCCTGATAATTGATGCGGTAACGATGGCGAAGCCAGACGCCTGCCAGAGCGGCTATCATTAGACCACCCGAGACGATAGTCAGGTAGATCAGCCCCTTTAGTTCGGACAGTTCTTTGAATACTTGTTGCTCGACAACAACTTGTTTGGCGGCAGCTGAGACTTGTGGATTATAGTCGGCCAGGACTTTGACGTCTTTTTTCAGGGACTGTAAGGTTTCCAGGGATTGATTGATACTACCACTGCGAATATTATCTTCTATACTTTTAAGTTTGGCATCAATGGATCCACTGACCAAACTGAACATCTGACTTTTAAGATTATCGATTTCTGCAGAGAGCGCGGGATTCTGGGTAGCCTCGGCCAGATTTTGGCTACGATTTCGGCCAAGTTGCTCAAGTATATTTTGCCGGGGCAATAATAAAAACCCTAAAACAAAAATCAGGCTCAACAAGACGAATACCAGCCTAACCAACATCCGGTTAGCTTTTACCAGGGCATGATGGGGTTGAATGGTTTGCAGGATGACTACTTCGCCTTGACGTGGTGCTATATCATCCGGATTAAACTCCGCCATATATTTAATTATTGTTTTAATTGTTACCGATCAAGACTAAACGTCAAGACATCCAAAACCCAGGAGCGAATGTCATGCGGATACCCCAGCTGAGCTTAATATTATACAAGCTAAATTGTAACTGTTCACCATAATCTCAATCAGGTTTTTTGACAAGTTTTTTGACCGTACAAACTGTTAGTGGCTGATGCCTATGTGCCGAGCCATCTTAAATGGGTAAACATATTTTCTCGAGCTTAGCCATGACACCTATTCAGAGTACTTCAATTTTTGCAGACATTCCCACCAATTTGGTGGATGAACTATGCCAGACTATCGGGACGCAACCACATTTGCGTATTGAACGGATAGTATCGCAGGGACACGCCAGTCCGGCGGGGTTCTGGTACGATCAGCCTCAGGATGAATGGGTTCTGGTGGTGCAAGGCCAAGCACGATTGGCATTTGCGGATGAAGCTGATATTGAACTGAACGAGGGGGATTATATGTTAATTCCGGCGTATTGCCGGCATCGGGTGGCGTGGACTACTCCAGAACAGACCACCATATGGCTGGCATTGCATATTGTTGAGACCTAGTAATTATTCGCGAATAATCGTACGCTTCTTGACGGATTAAATTTTACGCCGGGTCAAGGGATGCAGGTCGAAGGTTTTTCTGACATGTTGCCATTGCTTGACTACGTTTTCAATACCATGACTGTCGGCGGCCTTGAGCTGGCTATAACATTCATTGCTATGCACAAAAGCTGCCAGGAAGGGTGCCATAGCCTGTTGCTGGGTGGTATATAGCGCCAAAGCCTGACGCTTGACTGCAATTTGCGCCGGGCTCAGATAGACACAACTACGGGTGTGATTACGTAACGGTAAATCATCAGGCAGATAGAGCGGCTGGTCACTAAAATCAAATGCCGTATCAGCGCTGGAACCGGGCGGCCAGCCGTTTTGCCAATGAATCACATAGGCCAGTAATTTGGGCTGAGCAGAATGGCCGGCGTAGGTTTCCAGCCAATCGTGCACAGCCAGCAAGGCAAACATGCCAAGTCCGGCATGATCGGAATCGTTTTCCATGACATCCGGAAACACGATTATAGTGGGTCGGGTTTCACTGAAGATGGCCAGCAGTTCACGGCGCAGATCTTCGCCATCCTGAGCCATCCCTCTATCTTCGGCCTCCTGATAGGGAACATGGTTGCGACCGGTAAAATCAGAGCGATCAGGGTTGCTACGCTGCCAATGTTTAACCAGCATGGTATAGATGGAACCATCGGAAAAGCCGAGTAAATCCAGGTGAATAAACCCTTTGCCAAGGAGTTGGGCCGCATCCCGGGATTCTTGTAATCGTTTTTCGCCATATTGCAGAAAATCAGCCGGGCTGAGCCGGCTTTTATGCAGATAACGCTGAATAGCTTCAACATAGGCGTCACCAGCGGTGACTACTACACTTCTGACACTCCCGCCCTGGGCCTGGACGATTTGCTGCAGGCCGGCAGCACTAAGGGTTTCGTCATCGGGATGCGGGGCGAGTATCAGCAGGCGCTCACCGCGGCTTATTGTCAAAGTTTGCGGCACTTGCTGGGCCGAGACGCTGGTGGTGTAAAGCGTTAAACTTAGCCAGACTGCCCATAATAGTGGCTTACGAAACAGACATAGGACTCGGGTCATAAAGATGGCGCAATGTGCGGCTTGGACTTAAAGTTATAAGGGGGGACGGTTTTTTTTGCGTATACCGGCGCTGGCTTTAATCAAATAGTGGGGTCTAGCTTTGACTTCTTCGTAAATTTTAGCAATGTATTCGCCGATAATGCCCAAACTGATCATGATGAAGCTGCCTATCATTAACAGGCTGATGATGGTGGTGGCAAAGCCGGAGACGGCTTTGCCGTTACTCAGGGAAATCACAGCATCGGTGGCGACACCGAAACCGAGAATTAAGGTGGCTATGCCCAGAAAAGTGACGATGCGCAGCGGTAAAGAAGTGAATGAGGTCAAGGCGGTGATGGATAATTCCAGTAACGACCAGAATGACCATTTGCTGGCACCGTCCAGACGATTATCGACATCAAAATAAAGACTGACCTCGTTAAAGCCCAGCCAACTGGTCAAACCGCGAAAGAAACGTTGGCGCTCAGGTAATTGATACACAATAATATCCACAATTTCTCTGTCCAGTAATTTGAAATCGGAGGAGTTGTTGGTATTAATACCGCCGAGTTTAGAGATCATCTTATTAATGGCATGAGCAGTGGCTTTTTTGGCCAGGGAGTCCTGATTGCGACTGCGTTTGACTGCGTGAACAATTTGCGCCCCCTGCCGCCATTGATCCAGCATGGCTGGGATTAACTTGGGCGGGTGTTGCAGATCGGCATCAATAATGATGACGGCATCGCCTTCCGCGTATTCCAGACCTGCCAACATGGCACTTTCTTTGCCGAAATTGCGACTCAAAGCCAGGGCTTTGATACGTGGTTCGCTGCTGGATAATTCACTGAGTTTTTGAAAAGTGGTATCGCTGCTGCCGTCATCAACGGCAATAATTTCCCAGTCCAAACCTGTAGCGCTAAGTATGCCGCTGATTTGGCTTAAGGCATGGCTGATGCCCTGGCTTTCGTTATAGGCGGGAACCACAACACTGATGAGTGGGTTGGTATTGCTGATGGCGGTCATGTTTTTTGGTTTAGTCTGGATAAGAGCTGAGGATAATTCTGTGGTTTTGGTATAGCTGCGCCAAGTCTCGACTTTGCAAGACGGCCAGTTCTGTAGCCCAGGCGTGATAAGCCAGCAAACGTGGCTGGATGCATTCAGGCTCCGGCTGATAACCGGGATGACACATGAGTTCGTAGGTTTGACCAGGGTGTAAACTGGACATTATTTTGGCCAAATAAGCGATATCGAGCTTCCCGCTTTGGCTTAAACCCAAAAACAACGGTGCGGATACCCTCAACCGGTGCCGGTTGAGCAAATACATAAACTGCATCAAACTATTGCGAATCAAACCGGCCAGGCTAGTTGGCCAAAGCCAGTCGGCACTGGTCAGGCGGACGTGAGTAATCCGGTATGCAGTGGCCAATTCCAGCACTAGAGGAAACAGCACCGGCAGCATGTGGATGTGTTCGTGAGAATTCAGGAAGCGTAGCCGGTGCGACTGACAGGCTTGAATTTGGGCATGCCATTCATCGCGCACCAGATCAAGGCTGATTTTACCGCTCATAATCAACAGACTCATTCGATAAGCCCCCGGAAACTGGCCATGCCAAGGCGCCAGTTTTGCCCTCAGTGCCGCCGTGAGTGGGCAACCGCTGGTTAAATTAAGGTGTACGCCCAAATCCAGTTCGGGTACAGCCGTCAACTCGGCCAGTTGGCTGGGCAGATCGGCGGCGTTGGCCATGATGCCGGTGGCAGTGATGCTGCCGGATTGGGCTGCAGCCATTATGCCTCGGCTGACATGAGGAAAATAGCCATAGTCATCAGCATTAACGATCAGGCGAATACTGGGCTGGTCTGACATGATTAATTTCCCGTGTGGGCATGATACATCTGATATTGGCCATAAGCCGTGACTGGCTGTAACTGGGCTTTTAATGTATCCGGCAAATCCTGATAAATGACGTTACGCAACACGTAATAATCGTGTGCCCCCGTGCTTAAATGGTTTTCCAGAGCAGGGATGTCCGGCAATTCCACGACTTTACCCTGTAGGTAGAATTGGGCTGAATAAACTTTTTCCTTGAGATAAATCAGCCGCTCATCTGGACTTGCCAGCTGCCGGTAATCACTGACCAAGCGTTTTTGGGATCTGAGAAAATCAGCATCAGCCAGTTGGTAATAAATCACCAGACTAAAAAATATTAACGGCACACTTAAAATCAGGGCGTTGAGCGATTTTTTTAAGGGAGCTTGCCAACTGCTGAGCAATAAGGCCAGTCCCGGCAAGCCAGGCAGTACATAAGTCCAAATAATGTTGGCAGAGAAACTGAAGAATAGCAAAGGCGCCAACATCCATAATAAGCAGTAGAGCTGCCAGTTGTCCTGATCCCGGAGCAACCCTGCAGCCTGCCGGTGCCATAAGGCGCGGCCAAGTTTGTGTAGCAAGATCAAGCTCCAGGGAAAGCCGGCCAGCAGCCAGTAGACCCAGATCATACCGCGCGGATGTGCGCGGCCTACACCGTATAAATCACCTTTCCAACCGCTTTCAGTAAAGCGTTTCCAATGTTCGCCGATAAAAAAATATTCCAAAAAACCGGGGGTGCGCTGTTCGGCCAGGATATACCAGGGGACACACAAACACAACATCAGCAGAGTACCACTCAGCCAGGGGATACGCCGCCAGATCAGCAGCCAGTTACCGGTCAGCAAGGTCCAGAAAAACAGGCTGACGCCAGTTAATACCACGGTAATGGGGCCTTTAGCCATTAAGCCGATACTAAGGCCAAGGAAAAACACATAGCCCCACCAGCGCGATTGATCTTCACGCAAGGCCAGCCAGAATGCCGCCAGGGCCAGAGTCACGCCAAAGCTCATGCATTGATCCATGGCTACGGTGCCGGACATGACAAAAAACAGGACGCTGGAAGCCAGAATCAAGCTGGCTGACCAAGGGTCGGCAATTTCGTTACGCGTCTTCACCAAGCGGTACAGAATTAAGACGATACCAATACCGAGCAGCAAAGACGGCAACCGCGCACCAAAGTCATTGACACCCACCACGCCCATGCTGGTAGCGGTTAACCAGATGGTCAGCGGCGGCTTACCCCAAAATGGTACGCCGTATTCTATCATCGGCGTTACCCAGTTAGCGGTTTCCAGCATTTTTCTGGCCATTTCCGCATAGCGGGATTCGGAAGGGTCATAGAGCGGATACAGGCCGGAACTAAAGGTGCGGATCAGTAAGATGGTGATCAGCAAGACGGAGGCGGGCCACGGTGTGTTGATGAGCTTTGCCCAGTCGGTTTTGGCAGCGGCGGCTGGTTTATGCATTTTAAAAGTCCAAAAAGTATTCGCTAAAAAATTCCAGATCAATACCAGTAAGGTACTTAATAATTGGGCATAAAGATAAAACAGTCTGGGGGTAAATAATGCCATCAAAGCCAGGTTAAGCATCATACCTAGTCCGGCTATCGTGGCAAATTTCGGAAAAGTCCGGGTGTGCGACTGGTTTGATTTATAGGTGAATTTAAAATTTAAGCTGTAGTTTATCAGCAGACCGGCAATTGAACCGTAACCGGAAGCGGCTACCGGACTGGAGCCGGCCCAAGTTACCAGACTATAGAGGACGGCATAGTGGGCCAGCGTGCCGATACTGCCAACCAAGGCAAAATAGATGAACTTAGTTCCCACACGATTCACAAATGCTCAATTGCTTGATCCGGCAACCCCGAGCTGGTTGAAAGCGGGCTGGGTAATATTTTGCTGCACAGAAAACCGGCATGGGCTAAATTTGGGCGCTATCCATTGAATAGGCTTTATTTTCGCAAAATTTATAGTGTATTGCTATGGGCTTGCGACACAATTTGCTGGTTTTGGCTTAATTACTGGGCTGGCGAGCAATCGACTTACAGCCAGAGCAGACATTGATGCAATACTCGCCGACTGCGGTTTCGGGAATTTTTCCTATAGTCAGTCTGGCGGGTTTGTTGGGAAAATAGCCCTTAGGTCTAATTTAATGGTATTAATCATGCAATCTTTATATTTTCGGACTTGGCTGGTGTTGGCGCTAATGGTCACTGCCAATGAAGCTGCCGCTGGCTCGTGGTGGCAGGAAATACTCAAACCGCAGAGTCAGGACGACACCCCAGCCCCAGCCAAAACAGATATCGAGGCTAAATCTGCCGAACATCCGGTCGACGCGTTTGAGCTGCCGGAAGTAGCGGTGGTCAGCACCACACCTCTCGGTTCCACAGGTCTGGCCTTGAAGAAAGTTTCCGGCAATGTGCAATCAGCAGAAGACGAAGACATTCAGCGCCATGAGGCGTTGGCGATACCGGATTTTCTGAACCGGCGCATGGAAAGTGTGAATGTTAACGACACTCAGAACAACCCCTATCAACCTGATATCAGCTATCGCGGTTTTACCGCTTCACCGCTGCTGGGTACGCCGATCGGCATTTCGGTGTATCAGGATGGAGTAAGGGTAAATGAAGCCTTTGGCGATACAGTGAACTGGGATTTGATTCCACAGATAGCAATTGCCAATATGGAGATGATGCCGGGTTCCAATCCTTTGTTTGGTTTGAACACCTTAGGCGGGGCTTTGTCGGTGCGCACCAAGAGCGGTTTCAGTCATCCGGGCTTTCATGCCCAATCCTACGGCGGCTCATATGGCCGGCAGGCTTATCAGGCCGAGCTGGGCGGCTCGAAAGACAATTTGGACTGGTATTTTGCCGGAAACATATTTGGCGACGATGGCTGGCGGCCATTTTCGCCGACATCAGTCAACCAAGGCTTTGGCAAAATCGGCTGGGAGAACGAAAAAACCGACCTGGATTTGAGCTTTACCTTTGCCGATAATAATATGCAAGGGGTGGGACCTACTCCACAATCCATGTTGCAGCAGAACTGGGCGGCGATTTTTACCGCGCCGGATATAACCAAAAATACCATGTATTTTGTTAACTTAAAAGGCAGTCACCGCTTTACCGATGAATTGCAGTTAAGCGGTAACACCTATTTTCGTAATAATAACACCAGCAGCTTGAACAGCAATACCGGGAATAACTGCGATGTTTGGGTGCAGGCAACTTTGTCCTGCCAGAATGGGGCAGCCCCCGGCTCATTTCAGGCCACCCAAACCCGCACCAACGGCGCCGGCGCCAATTTGCAGCTGACCTCGGATTACAAGATCAAAAATCACGACAATCAGTTTGTCACCGGCGGCGGCTTTAATTATGGTAACACCCATTTTTACGAGGCCACTCAGGATGCTGTGATTAATGCCAGTTATTTTGAAACAGGCACCACACCGTTTGCGCCACAAGCCCAGTTACACGCGCAGAACGCTTACTCAAATCTGTTTGTCACGGACACTTTTTCAGTATTTGACTGGATGCATATCAATTCGGCGCTTAATTGGATTCAGGCTGAGGTGCGTAATGTCGATCAAATGAATCCGACCAATTCGCAGAATTCATTGAGTTCCAATACACATTATCAACGCCTGAATCCGTCGGCGGGCGTTACGCTTAATCCTTTGGATGCGCTGGCTTTACAGACACCGTTGCAGGAGTTCACCACTTATTTTAACTATAACGAGGGTTTTCGCGCCCCGACAGCGGTGGAGATGGGCTGCAGTAATCCGCTAGTACCGTGCAATTTGCCCAACAGCATGATTTCTGATCCGCCTACGCTAAAACCAGTGGTTTCGCATACGCTGGAAGCTGGTTTGCGTGGCAAGTTCAGTAAAGCGCTGAAATGGAATGCGGCGGTATACCAGACCATCAATACCAACGATATTTTGTTTGAAAGTACCAACTTCACCGGCACTCAGGGCTATTTTGCCAATGTCGGCAAAACTCGCCGCCAGGGTGTGGAGTTTGGTTTAAGCGGTCTGGCGCTGGACAGCCTGAACTGGTATTTGAGTTATGGCTTCGTGGACGCTACTTATCAGTCCAGTGCTCTGCTGTTTAATGGCCTCAATCAGGAGAACGTGATTGCAGGTAATAAAATCCCCAGTATTCCGCAAAATACCTTGAAGTTCGGCGCCGAGTATGAGTTTTTTAAAAACCTGTTTCTGGGCAGTGATGTGCAGTATACCGGTGGTCAATATGCCCGCGGTGATGATCAGAATGTTTATCAGGCGTTGCCTGATTATACGGTGGTGAATCTGAATGGCCGTTATGTGTTCAATCGCTACCTTGAATTGTTTGCGATGGGGCGTAACGTGCTGGACAACCATTATTTGTCGTTTGGGCAAATGGGGCAGAACTTCTTTAATGGTCAGAATAGCCAGTTTGTCGGGCCCGGGGCTGTGGCGACCGGGTACGCCGGGATTCGTGTGCACTGGGATTAAAACTGAACAGGAAGCTCATGGTTTCGCGATTTAGGCTTTTCGCTAGCGTTCATCCTCCTAAAAGTGTTGTGCGCTGATTGCTTGCTGAGTTTTAGCGCTAGACTCTTGGGCGCAAAAACTTACTCTGTCCTTTTTTAGGCTGGCTGTAATTTCAATACCCTAGCTAGACAAGTGACTATCGCTTAAATTGGTGGGTTACGCGCTATCGAGCCAACTCACCCTTCAAATTTTGGCAACCGATCTTTTAAACTAGTTTGCCATGCTTACTCCACTCAGTTACTGAGCCGAGCATGAACCTAAGTTCTACAAGCTCGGCAAATTTGACTAACGCAACAAATTGGCCTTTTTTAACTTTAGTCGATAGAAAACTCTATTAAATCTAATTGATATTCATAATCATTTAGATTAACATAAGCAATAAATAATTCAACGCTTATCCTGATGGGCTTTATGGTTTTTATTGACATAAAATAGCAAATGAATCTGTTTTTATGTTAGGAACTAAGCAGGCATACGCATAATTTGGCTCATGCTCAAAACAAGGCTTGAAACGGCTTAGCCATATGATTTAACAATGAAATAACAACATAATCACCTATTTTTGCTCGATGGAGCTACTTTTAATACATAGCCGCCATGTACATTTCTGCAGATAGCCCCCCACTTTGCTATATCATTGGCAATGGGTCATTTTTGATTCAATGTGCTGAAAGCTTGTTAAACAATAACATGCAGATTTTGGGTATTATTTCTAGTGACAACGCTGTGTGTGTCTGGGCAAACCGGCATCATATTCCACTATTCGATATCAAGGACGGTCTGAATTCAATCCTGGCTCAGCAGCCTTTCGACTATTTGTTTAGTATTAATAACGCCGACACGATTTCAGTGGATCAACTTAGGATGACTGGATGCCTGGCAATTAACTTTCATGATGCGCCACTGCCCGAATATGCCGGTGTCAACACGACATCGTGGGGCATTCTTAATGGCGAGAAAACCTGGAGTATTTGCTGGCATGTGTTGGAAGCTCGGATCAACGCCGGAGCAATTCTCAAACAAACCCGCTTTGCTGTAGAGGCCGACGAAACGGCCTTTTCTCTAAACGGGAAATGCTATGGCGAGGGCATAACCGCTTTCTCCTCCTTAATCAATGAATTACTGAATGGTCAACTCCAAGCAATTGAGCAAGACTTAGGCAGGCGCCGGTTTTATACAGCAGAACAAAAACCCGAGTATGGGGCAATCATAGACTGGAGTCGGCCTGCACAAGAAATAGATGCCTTGGTGCGAGGACTGGATTTTGGTGTTTATCCAAATCCTATTGGTATGCCTAAACTAAGTATCGGCAATACTTTGTACACAGTACATAGTTTAAAGATTAGCCAAATAGACACGACAGCCAAACCAGGAACACTGCTTGAGATTGCTGAGGATAAATTAAGAATAAGCTGTCTGGACGCCGAGGTGTACATAGGCAAACTGAAAACCTTGCAAGGGCAGCCTTTGGTCATCAATGAGCTCGTCGCCCAACATCATCTGGACAGCGGCCTGCGTCTGGCCGGCCTCCAGCCTGAAACCATGGCATTACTCAATGCATTGCAGACAAAAACAGCCAGATACGAAAAATTTTGGCTGGCGCGTTTGCACAGGCATCAGCCTTTGTACTTCCCGGCGCTATCTAGCACCCAGTTTATTGCCAGCCCCTTAGCCAGCATACCGTTGGCAATTCCTGCTACCGTACTGGAATACGTCAAAACCCAAGGATATAGCCTCCGGCTGGTATTAGAGAGCGCGTTTGTGATTTACCTTTGGCGAATAACCGGCAAACCCTGTTTCGATTTGGCCTATGTCCCTGCCGGATTGACGGAAATGACAACCGGGATGGGCAACTTTTTTTCACAACAATTGCCTTGGCGCATCAACTGCCGGCCTGAAGCAATGTTTGCTGATGTTTACCAAGATTTGGCTATGGTCCGACAAAAGCTAAACCATAGTCTGACATATCCCCTGGATTTAGTTGGCCGGCATCCCGATTTGGCCCAGCAAGCCGGCCAGGATGATTTCAAATCATTTGCCGCTATAATTGAAAGCAATCCGACAGCTATTCAGGATAATGGACTGGCGTTAGTCGTGCCTCTGGAACAGTATCAGCCGAACTCGACATTTGCCGCGGTGTACTTTGATCCGGCCAGAATTGCTGAGCCGGAAGCTGAGAATATTGTTGGGCGTTTACAGGCGTTTTTGACTAATTTGGCCATTGCACCGCAATTATCTGTTGCCGAACTGCCCTTACAAACCGAGCAGGAACGCCAGAAAATCCTCAAGCAATGGAACACCACTGATCAGCCCTACCCTGCACATCTTTGTATTCATGAGTGTTTTGAAGCCCAAGTAGCCGCCACACCGGATAGCATCGCCGTGATTTCAGGCCATCAACAGCTAAGCTATCGGGATTTGAATACGCGAGCCAATCGCATTGCCCGCTACCTGAGGACAATGGGCGTCTGCCCTGATACCCGTGTTGCCATTTGCGCAGAACGCGGCTTGAACTTGATTGTTGGCATTTTGGCTATACTTAAAGCGGGTGGTGCCTATGTACCGCTAGATCCAAATTATCCGCATGATCGGATTGAGTTCATGTTACGGGATAGTCAGCCTCTGGTATTGCTCAGCGAAACCGCTAACAATGCCGTCATTTCCGGACTAAGTGGTACGCTGCCGCTGGTCGACATTGGTGCTGCGGCCTCAGCCTGGGATGATCTGGATGACGCTAATCTGCCTAGGTCTGAAACAGGCCTTAAGCCGGAAAATCTGGCTTATATCATCTATACCTCCGGGTCCACCGGCAGACCCAAAGGCGTAATGATTGAACACCGCAGCCTTTGTAATCATATTCATTACATGCGACCCTATTACGAATACCTGCCGATAGCCGAAAACCGGATATTACAGTTTACTTCTATCAATTTCGATGTCTCGGCACAGGAAATCTTTGCTGCATTATTGTCCGGCTCAGCATTAGTGCTACTACCGCCCTACTGGCTGCCCGGCGCCGATGAATTTTGGAATTTGTGCCAGGAGTATCAAATTACGGTGGCGGTTTTACCTACCCTGTACTGGCGGAAATTAGTCAGTGAAATTGACAGGCAGTTTCCTGCACCCTTGCGCTGCATCATCATCGGCGGCGAAGCCATTACCCCTGACGCCCTGCAAAACTGGTTCAAACAGGATGCCAGGCCACGCTTGATCAGTTGTTATGGGCCAACAGAAACCTGTATCAATACAGCGATTTTCGAACCCGAAATCAACACCAACAGCGCTTATATGATAGGCCGCCCCACGGCAAATATGCGTATCTATATCCTTGATGAGCATCAGCAACCGGTACCTACAGGTATGACTGGTGAGCTTTATATAGCCGGCATTGGAGTTGCACGGGGTTATCTGAACCGACCAGATCTGACTGCACAGCAATTTTTACCAGACCCCTTTAGCGAAACAGCGGATGCTCGCCTTTATAAATCAGGTGACTTGGGCCGTTGGCAAGCCGACGGTAATATCGAATTTCTGGGCCGCAACGATCATCAGGTGAAAATTCGGGGCTTCCGCATTGAATTGGGCGAAGTTGAAAGCGCCTTATTGCAACATCCTGATGTGAGGGAAGCTTTGGTGATGACACGAACAGATGAGGCCGGCACGCAGCTTATCGCTTATTTTTGTAGCAGCAAAAACATCACCACCGAAATATTACGCCAGCATCTGTCCTCTATGCTGCCGGAATACATGGTGCCGGCTGTTTATGTAGAACTGGCAACAATGCCGTCTACGCCCAACGGCAAGCTTGACCGCAACGCTTTGCCTGCACCAAGCAGCACGAGCCATGCTGTTGATCATTACCAAATGCCGGCCGGCGAAACTGAAATTCTGCTTGAACAAATCTGGTGCAAGTTGTTGAAAGTGGACAAGGTAAGCAGGCATGACAACTTTTTTGAACTGGGCGGCCATTCATTGATGGCTATTAGTATGCTAAGCAAAATTGAAAGAGTTTTCCAATTCAAGCTTCCGGTAGCGACGGTATTTCATTCCCCCACTCTTGCTGAAATGGCGGAAGTGCTAAATGGTCAACAGCAACCAAGCAGTTTTTTTTCGATTGTACCGGTTCAAAAAGCCGATTCTGACCCGGTTATTTTCTGGATCGAATATTTCAAGGGCTGCTATAAAGTCATCAGAGATCTGGATTTGAAATTACCGGTTTTCGGTTTACGTTACGGGATAGGGGCAGCTCAAAGCAACAACCTAAGCCTACCCACCTCTGTCGAGGCTTTGGCGGCTCATTATCTTGAGCAGATATTGCTGGTTCAACCAATTGGCCCATATCATTTGGTGGGACATTCTTTCGGCGGGCTGGTCGGATTTGAAATTGCCCAACAATTGATAAGGCGCGGCGAAACTGTGGCATGGCTATGCATGATCGATACCAAACCAAACAATCTGGCATCGCTGCACGTCAGCTTTAAAACCAAGTTGGCTAATCTACGCAAAGCTCCTTTTAATCAGCAGTGCAAACAGTCAAGCCAATGGCTGCTGACATTGGTGAAGCGTTTGAAGTATTTTTTTATTCATCCGGTTTACGATCCCTATCATTTTTCGCCTGAATTAATAAACCCTTTAATTAAAGCCTATGTTATCAAGGAGTATCCAGGCCGGATTACGTTTGTCAAGGCATTGATCAGTGATAGTCTGACCCGACCTATACAGCCTTTTGAAAACGGATGGCGAAAAATATGCCCATCTGTTGATTTATATGAGATTCAAGGCAATCACTATTCTATTCTGGAGGATGGCAGCCAATTGCTGGCCAAGGTGATTTCGAAAACATTAAAACTTGGTCAAAAAAAACCATTATCTCAGCTCATCCCTGTGATGGATGATGACGAGATGGCTTAACTTAGCAGCGGGAATTTATCCATTATGGCCTGGATGTAACAATCCTGAATTGGGGCCTTAAGTAGCTGAATATCAAAATATTCTGCTTATTCAAGCAGCTATAGACTTAGATTGATGGGTTACACGCTACCGAGCTAACCCATCCTACCCGGATTGGAACGCAAAAATGTAACCTGCCCCCATTTTATAGCACGACTAGTTCTGGGGGGATGCGTTGCATGAATATTTTTCGGTAGGCTTCGGCTTTGCGGACCTGCAGGCTTTCCAGCGGGTTGTAATCGTCGGTAATGATGATGCCGTTGGTGTCGGTCATAGCGTATTCGTGGTCCAACAACCAGGTTATGCGTTTGTCGGGGCGATCTTTATCCAAGGTCAAGGGCTGACGGGAGGCCAGGAAGATGAAATCGGTAAATTCACTTTTTTCGGTGACAAACACCCGGATATTCGGCAACAGGCTAGCCAGGGTTTTATAGACGGAGGTAACGGCGTTTGCCCCTTCGCCTTGAGTAAAACCGACATAATTTAAGGCCAGAATGCCATCGTCGCTGAGCATATTACTTAAATCCCTGAGCATTTCCACGGTTAACATGTGTACCGGTTCAGTGCCGCCGGTAAAGCAGTCATGAATGATGAAGTCGTAGTGTTTGTGGATTTTTTTAATTTCGTAACGGGCATCGCCAACCATGAAATCACCGGTGGGCTGGAAATTAAAATAACGGACGGCAGCATCGGCCACCACCGGGTCGATCTCTATGGTATCGGTAGCCAGACCTTTGGCTTTTAGATCGCGCGCCACATGACCGCCACCCAAACCTATCAATAATGCCTGCTTGGCGGCGGGACGAAACAAGGCCGGCACCATACCCAGAATGGCCTGGTACCCCAACAAACTATAGCCGTGAGCAATTTCCATGGCGCTAAGCACGGATGAGTCGGATAGCAGCAGCCGGAAACCTTTGCGTTGATCATCGACTACCCGCACCCAACCGTAGATACTTTCCTGCTGCAGCAAAACTTTGAAACCATTGGCCGGACGAACCGGTGCGGCATAACCGTTAGCGGCAAGAATGCTGGTCAACACAACGGCAATACAAACCGGCAAGGTAGACCAGGGTTTGGCAAAGCCGGCTTTATCATTGAGCAACAAGAATACAGCCAACAACAATAACAACAGGCTTAGGTAAAAGATGATGGCACGGGTGCCGAACTGGGGCAGTAAATAAAAAGCCAGTAATAAGGTAGCGGCCACACTGCCGGCAGTGCTGACTGCGTACACGGAGCCTACGGCCCGGCCTATACCCCGCAAGTCGCCGGCAGCCAATTTGATGGCAAACGGCCCGACCATGGCCAAGGCCGTAAGCGGCAAGCTGAATATCAGTAGCGCACTGACAAAAGCACCCAGCCGCATTCCCAGCGGATTGGTGAGTTCCAGGATCGGGCTGCTGATAAAGGGCAGACCAGCGGTACTTAGCGCCGCGATTAAGATGATATGTACCAAGCGTAATTGCGGATAACGATCGGCACTGAATCCTCCAAAATAATAGCCTATGGCCAGGGCAATCATGGTCACGGAAATCAATGCGGTCCACACATAAAGACTGACACCGTAATACGGGGCAATGATGCGGGTACCCAGCAATTCCAGGATCATCACTGCACCGCCGCTGATGCTGACGGTAACAAATAATAAGAGGGTTTGGTAGGCCACGGGACGGGAAAGCACAAGCGGATTAACCGGGGATTTTTTCATAATCTATATTTTGTTAAGGCGGAAATACCGGTCTGCATAGACCGGAACTTAAAACATATAATTCCAGGTAGCAGAGAAGGCACCAGTGCGTTCAAGCTGGTAACCGTTGACATAATCTTTGACCGGTTGTAACCATTCAATATTTAAACTATGGCCGGCAAAGTTGCCGCGAGGCACCATGATATTCATGCCGATACCGATATCCCAGTAATGTCCACCGTAATTTTGGGCATAATCGACGGTGGAGACGTTCATGTGACCATTCTGGTTGATGTTGCCGGTGGGTATTTCGCTGGCGATAATCTGGTATAAGTCGCCGCGTATTTTGTTTTGCTGGGTGTAAACACCGCGCACACTGGTGGATAACCAGTCAAACAGCTTATAGCCACCCCAGGCAGTGGATTGGTATTGGTCACCCAAGGCATAGCCAGAGCTGTTGCGGTTTTGCAATCGATTCACCGAACTAAGCTGCAGACCCCAGAAAGCCTGATCGAACCGGCCGGTATAGGTGAGGCTGGGCTTGAAATCCCAGGTGCCGCTGCCGGGCATCATGCCGATATCCTGGAGAATATTCAGGTTGACGTTATAGACCTGACCACCGCTGCCAACGACCGCTGTAGTAATACGATTATGCACTTCAGAAACACTGCCGGTGGGCGCACTGCCGCCCAGACCAATATGCAGGTGATGATTAGGATCATCATAAAGTTTAATCAGTGCAGTCATAAAGGTATCACCCAGATCAAACACGCTGTGGTGCATTTGCGAATAGATAGAGGCGGTGTCTGTCGCATTGTGTTTTTCTGTATAGTCACCGTTCATGGTGTAATACGGGGTGCGCAAATCAGTACTCATATTCATTTGCATATCCACCAATTGCGGCATGACCATCAGATTCAGCCAGTCGGTAGGCGCATACATGATATCCAGCATGTGCATGCCCATAAACATATTGGTGGGTTTGACCAGACAACCGGATTCGGTGAATTTGTGTGGGCCGGTGATGTGACCGTAACCGGGACAGGCATCGCCCAACACTTGTTGGGCCGTTGGTGCCGTAGCGCCTTTGGGTAAGCGGATAATATACTGGTGGGCGAGTTGGGCATCGCTGACTGCATCGCTGCCGTGCAGCATAGTGCCTTCCTGACCACTATACATATAACGGTAGCCCAGCATAATCTGGCCGGTTTGTTCGAGCATGTGACCGAACATCACTCCTGCCGGTAGCGGAGTGTGCTGATGCTGATGCTGGTGGTGATGCTGGTGCGGATTGTCGCCAAACAGGCTATCCAGCACATTGCCCTCACCTTCCAGTAAGCTACCGGGCGCAGACAGATCGATATTAACCCCGGCATGCGCCAGATAATAGCTGTAATCGGCATAGTTGCCGCTGCCGCCGCCACCCAGTTTCAGATCACCCTGATGGCTGTAATATTCAATGCCGGCATCCAGTTTGACACCTTTGCTGATTTGTTTGGCAAAGCTGATGCCGCCGTTGATGGCACCAAAGGCTGACAGACGGTAATCACTGGAATAATGATGGTCGGCACGCGGCGCCAGGAAATACGGGGCAAAAAAATCGGCCTGAGATTGTGAGTAATAGCGAATGCTGGGAATGGCGGTAATACCAAATGGCAGCCCTTGATACCATTTGAATTCAAAGGTGTGGGCATTGATATTCCAGTCGTCGTGATAAAACCGGTAATCAAAATGTAATGAGGCATCCAAGTTCGGCAGGTAATGGTTGAGGCCATTCACCACCGAAAACTGGTTACGCTGATCGGGGCGATTTTCTCTGAACAGTTCCGGACCAACAATCTCCAGCGGAGTGATGGCGTTCCAGTTTATCGAGCCGAGATTGTTCTGGTTATCACTGATATAAGCATATTCGGTCGGGGTAATCTCGCCTCTGACATATACGGTTTTATAGGGATTACTCAAAAATCCGGATTGATTGGTATAGTTGGTACTAAGGTTGTATAAGGTGTTTTTACCCAATACCTGACTCACGCCAAGGTTTAAGCCGTTAAACACGCTATTGGCATTAAGCAGAGCATAATTGGTGCAATCGCTGATAGTGCAATCCGCCGGATGAATATGGCCGAGACCGACATCCGCCGGACTGTGGTTATGACCCTGATTGCGAAAAATAGCATTGCGGGTAATGTTATACCCGGCACTAAGTGTGGTTTGTTTATTATTGAATTCGTGGCTGAAATTAATCGCCCCAAAATTGGATAAATAATCCGGCTCATCAGACAAACCACCGGAGATGCCTAGTGTGGAATTATCCATATAATATTTCATGGATAACACCGGCTGAGTACGGGTTTCCAGTGGTTGAGTCTGGAAGCGCTGCACTGTAGCAGTGCCGGCGGGTACCATACTATCCAGCAAGGTGGTATAAGCTTTGACTTTATCACCACCGCTGGCGTTCAGAGCATCCTGATAAGTCTGAAATTTTTCCAGGCCTTCACCGGTAATCGACTGGGCGGATACAGCAGAAGCCGCCGAGATTAAATCGGCCACACCGCCACCATTGGCCAAGGTTTGGTTAGTCATGGTTTGCGGGACATTCCAGGCCGGAGAGGCACCGGAATAGGTATCCCTATCCAGGCTGAAAGCAAATTCCAACCTTTCGGTCAGCGGTACCAGTCCATCGGCATGATAGATCTGCACCTGCATACGCTGATCGCTTTCCTGATAATAACCATAGGCAGTACTGCCGGTGGCAAGCAGACTGGGAGTAGCGGCCCGCACATCCATACCCGGCAGGCATAGTGCTGCTGAGGTTAGCGCATACAAGGTACGACTTTTATCCTGCTTAGTTACAGCCACAGCCACCCCCACTGCTGACCCGGCTGCCTTGTGCCGCCTCACGGCTGGTAAAGATATGGTCGCGAATATGGGTTAAATTGGGATTGGGATCCAGGGCCATGTTCGGTTTGGCCAAATTGCCCCGTTGCCAAGGCGCAACTTCACTGCAACCCGGTAAGATGCAGGTGATACTGATCAGTATTAAAGCCTTTATCAGGCAGGGGTAAACTCGCAAGATTTGTTCCTCTATCGCTTGTGCATCATGCCACCAACCGGAAATGCAAAATCCAGGCTATACCTGGATTGCTAAAAACACCGGCCATTTAAGGTTTGATCTATATTTTTATGACTGGATTAACCGTTTGATTTGACCAAAATCCCGCTGGGTTGGGTGAACACATAAAGTAAGCCCACCCTACCGAACAAAACAATTATTTTCATTTGTCGATTTGTTCAGATTTTGCGGCGATTCAAACCGAGCATCCCTACCAAGCCGCTGAGGAAAAGCCAGGTGGCGGAAGGTAAAGGCACTGCGGCAACAACACTGCTGAAAGCAACGGTGCCTAATATATCGGAGGTTGTACCGCCGGCAGTGCCGCCGCCAGCGGCTATGGTGTAATCACCGGCCGGCAGCAGATAATGTGACAAGCTGACAGAATTGCCGTTTGTTGGGTCGACATGGGTGATATATTTAATGACACTCCAGTCACCAGCAGCGATGGCTTCGGCTAAGGAAGTAGCGTTACAGACTCCGCCAGGCTGGGATACGCAAAAGGTATCGGCATTGGCATTGGCCATACTCCAGTCACCCAGGGCATTGAATTGGCCATGATAGGTAATATTCTGGGTATCTCTGAGCGGTGAGATATTGCCGTTGGCATCGGTAGCCACACCGTTATCGGTCAAAGAGGCGTCTTTTACTGTGGTGTGAGTCGCTAGATTGAGATGAGCCGGGTTTAATGGATCGGTCTTGGTATCATCATGAGCATCTTCAGGCAGCAGACCTGAATAGACGCTGAAAGCAGGATTTAATTGACCGGTGTTTTCAGTGTCGCTGAAATTGATGTTGACATAGGAGGCTTCTGTCAAATGAAACTTGAAGAATACCCCACCAGCCAATTCGTGACTGTCGCCCAGGGTAGGCTGGGTGCCGTTATACCAACCATAATTGTAGAAAGTTTCATCATCGTAGGACTGCCCGGCGCCATTGACAAACAGATTGGCGCTTAAATCGAAATAGGCCACATGAGCAACAACCGGGCCGGCTGCTAGCGCCAATACCCCTATCATCAACAATCGCTTGAAATAATTCATAAGGAATTCCTGTAAGAAAAAATGCGGACAGGGTAAAAATCCATTTTACCCTGCTCCTATGGCCTAAAATTAAGCTTTAACTGCTTTTTTACGACCAAATACGCCCAAGCCGCCGATAGCTGACATGAACAGCCAGAATGCGCCTGGTACCGGCACCACACTGGTGGAGATAGAGGTCACATCATAAGCAACTGCAGAACCGGCAGCACCGCCACTGGCACCGATAACCAGGGTGTAGTAGCCGGCAACACCATCATTAGTGCCGGTACCATTCAGGGCATCAGTCAGAGCCCATTCAGCAGCGGTGATTTTCAGATCGTAATGCAATACATCGCTGGTGGTGGTTTGGGTGGCTGTCCACAATTCGGCAAAACCATTGGCACCACCGGTTCCCAGACTGGAACCCTGTACACCGTTGGCGCTAGGATCAAATGCTGCAGTACGGCTGGCTGTTGTGGAAGTATCTGCGCCACGATACAAGGCAACGCTTAACAATGCATTGGGATCGTTAAGGTTGTTATAAGTGGTATCACGTTTTATAGTGATATCGATATTATAATAGCCGTCCGGGGTCAATGAAGTCGACGGAGTAGTGCAGTTAAAAGTGGAGGTATTGGCACCGCAATCCGCATGAATCAAGCCGTAATCCAGACCACCAGAGGTACTGCCAACTTGCCAGGAGTTTCCGCCCACCGCCAGATATGGATGAGCATTGGGATCAGTAGTGGAACTGGTGGTAGCTGGTGCGTAAGGCGCCCAGGTATTGGCGGTATCGGTCAGCGCTGCTTTCCACAAACTGTTGGCATCCGTTGCTGTTGCACCGGTAAACTGGTGGCGAGTGGTGGTCGCAGCCAGGGTAGTATCATGATGACCGGAATACCAGTTGAACGGCAAAGCACCGACATAATCAGCCGGCAGACCACCAGTACCTGGAATCCAGTGGTTAGCCGCAGCGGTACCGCCACCCTGGCTGTAACCACCGAAGTTGGAAATACCGTCAGTATTGTTGACACTGGCGCCAATCCCTAGACCAGCACCAGTAATGTTATAAGTTTGATGGGCAGATACCTGACCCGCTGCCAGTAGCCCGGCTACCGCGGCTGAGAGTGCTATTTTTTTCATCATTTTAGTTTCCATTGTTTGTTAATTATTTTGATAAAGCGTGACAGCTGATATACCCCCAAATTTCTTCCCTGAACCCGCTAAATAATCGGTCGAGTTAACCTGTAATCTGTCTATCCATGCAGATTGCCCCTGGTTTGCCTGGTTAATCATTAACCCCGACTGATTTTTGCGGTTACCGGACAGATTTATTCTGACCGGGTTAAGCTTTTGCCATGCAGACCGCAGCATGGGCCTGAACATGAATTTAAAGAGTTGAAGCGTCCCTGCTTCCAGCCATCCCTGGCTGTTGTGATCAAGCTTGGCGGCAAACCGATCGACTTAAAAATCCTGATTACTGGCCCTGACGGCGTCGCATGCCTAACAAACCAACTATAGCGCTACCAAACAACCAGACGCTACCAGGCACGGGCACAGCGGCAGCTGCTGGTACTGAGTTGTAAGTCAATACCCCATGCAGATTGGACAGGTTATAGGTTCCGGCATTACCAAAAGCGGAACCCAAAGCACCTGCAGCAGCGATGGTGTAATTGCCGGCAGCCAACTGAATGGTTAAAGTTTCCAGGGTATCGGTCGCAGTGGTAGAAGTGCCGGTACCATTGGTATTAGCCAAAGCACTATGTTCCGAGGTGATGAACTGTAAATTACTCCAGTTACCCGCTGCATTACCGTCACCCCAATTGCCCAAGGCATTGAACTGGCCTAAATATGCGCTGGTATTGGTCAGGGTGTTACGATAGTCGGAAGCAATACCCTGAGCATCAGCTATACCAGGGTTATTTGGCGCAGAACCGTCCAACGGATCCTGGATTTTATGCGACAAACCCGAAGTTGGATTCAATGGATCGGTGGCGGCATCATGCGCCTGATAACTGGCAAGGCCTTTGTAAAGACTAAAGCCGTTGTCGATATAATCGCCTGCACCGTCATCCACGTTCCAGGTAATGGTCACCGTAGAGTCCTGAGTGACTCGAAAATTGAAGAAATCGACTTTATGGGTATCTTCCAGCAAACCAGTACCAGTACCTGAGGTATGAGAAGCAGTACCCCAGGTACCACCACCCCAGCCCCAATCGGTTACATCATTCACGCTTACGGTGTTTGAGTTATAGAACTGATTGCCTGTATAGGTTTGGCTAGTGGTATTGGCCGCCGCATTGCTGAAAGTGCCTACGCCGGTGTAAACTTGGTTACCGGCGTTCCAGAGTGCCGTGTTGTTTAGGGCCCGGTCTGAAGTTGTATTTAAACCCGACAAACCACTGACAGTTGGATTAGCACCATATTGACTGGTGGATGCCGTTTTACCGGCAGCGGTCAAATCGCTGATTTGCGCGCCCTGGTTTAAGTCATAATATTCGACATGCGCAGCAGCCTGCTGGCTATAGCCCAGCATCAGCAGCGTGCTTATCGTGGCGGTTTTCAGCATTCCGATTTTAGGATTGCCAAAAAGCGCCGGCTGTTGTTTATGTAACATACCGTTCTCCATTTATTTGAATTTGATCACTAAGTGTTTGCCTGACTACTCTAATCACAACTACTTCTGCTAGAGTTGATCTTTGCAGCAAACCATGTTGCGATACTAAGCCAAGACTTATTAAGCAGCAGCCGTGCCAAATTATTTATATTATTTTAAGTCAATATGTTAACGAATAATTTGCTTAAAAACCTACCAAATATAAGGCTTTTTTTAAACTAAACTGTGTTATTTGACATATTTTGAATACGGCATATCACTGGTTTTTGTTGCGACTCATCTGAGCTGAGTTTTTGGGTTTTAGGGGCAAGCAAGGCTAGCGGTTGACCAACATTACTTTATGACGGCAGCACCAGAGGATGTGCCGACTCTGAAGGCGCCGTATCCATCAAAATAAGATCGATTGACTACCAGGCACTGCAGAGTGAGTGCTATCGCATTCAGGCCGGGTCGTTACCGGAGCATGCTGAGGACTAAAGCGGCTTTAGATTTGGCCGTTCTATCAAACCAACTCACGCAGGCTCTTTGCTAAATGGTGAAAGTAGTGTTTTTATAGCCATGCTTTATAATAAGCCGGTGTGTTTTAATTTGAACTTGACCGACTTTAAACCAGGCAGTATAATCGACTGTTCACTATTAACAGATTATGCTTAATGGAGCTGACGCTGATGTATGCGGTAATTCAAACGGGTGGTAAACAATATAAGGTCGCAGAAGGTACTACCTTAAAAATCGAAAAACTCGAATTAGGCGCCGGCGACAGCGTTGAGTTCAATCATGTGCTGCTGGTGCAGTCCGGTGACGATGTCAAAATCGGCCAGCCTTTTCTGGAAGGCGGCAAAGTCACGGCTACTGTGGTTTCCCAGGGCAGACACAAAAAAGTTAATATCATAAAATTTAGAAGACGTAAGCACCATATGAAGCGTGCTGGTCATCGTCAATACTATACAGAAGTCCAGATCACTGGCATTTCTGCTTAATTTAACGAGGTTGGAAAATGGCTCATAAGAAGGCAGGCGGCAGCACCCGTAACGGCCGCGACTCTAATGCCCAACGCCTGGGCGTCAAACGCTTTGGCGGTCAAGTGGTTAAAGCAGGCAATATTCTGGTTCGCCAACGCGGCACAGTATTTCATGCCGGCGACAATGTTGGCATCGGCAAAGATCACACTTTGTTTGCCACCAGTGACGGCAAAGTGGTTTTTGAAATCAAAGGCCCGAAAAACCGTAAATTCGTCAGCATTGCCGCTGCGTAATTTTGGCTTGCGCCGGTGAGCGCATCCACCTGAAAAAGCCTCGTTTTTTAGCGGGGCTTTTTTGTTTATAGGCCTTGCGGCCTATTGTGTTTGGCTTTATACGCATTAATAGTGATTTGACAAAAGCAGCTCAGCTGTTACAAGCCCTGCCCTTTATTAAAAAATTGGATCTCAGAAGTCAGACAACTATTAACGCATACATAGCTTTGTATTTTGCTGTGCAATTTAAGTAGATATCTAAATCATTATGAGATTTGTTGACGAAGCGGAAATCCGGGTTGAAGCTGGAGATGGCGGTAGCGGTAAGGTGTCATTCCGGCGGGAAAAATACATCCCCCTGGGCGGACCGAACGGCGGCGATGGCGGCGATGGCGGCAGTGTTTATCTGGTAGCAGTCGAAAACATCAACACCCTGGTGGATTTTCGCTATCACTCTACCCACAGAGCACAACGTGGTGAAAACGGCGGAAGCAAGGACTGCACCGGCAAAAAAGGCGATGACTGTTTTGTCGCCGTACCACCGGGAACGATAGTCTATGAAGCCGAAACCGGGGAAAAAATCGGCGACCTGACTCAGCCTGGTCAACAATTACTGGTGGCAAAAGGCGGTTTTCACGGCTTGGGCAACACCCGCTTTAAAAGCAGTGTCAACCGAGCACCTCAGCAATTCAGCAAAGGCTCACCTGGAGAACACCGGATGTTGCGCCTGGAATTGATGGTGATTGCCGATGTGGGACTGCTGGGCATGCCGAATGCCGGCAAATCCAGCCTGATTCGTGCGGTATCATCCGCCAGACCCAAGGTGGCAGATTATCCGTTTACCACTTTACATCCTAATTTGGGCGTGGTGAGTGTAGACAATTTGCGCAGCTTTGTGATTGCCGATATTCCGGGGGTAATTGAAGGCGCCGCCGATGGCGCCGGTCTGGGCCTGGTGTTTTTGAAACATTTATCCAGAACCCGATTATTATTGCATGTGGTGGATATCGCCCCTTATGAGAGCGAGGAAACTCCGGTTTCGGCTGCCCGCAAGATCATCCACGAAGTGGGCAAATGGAGCGAGGATCTGGCTCAAAAACCCCGCTGGTTGGTGTTGAATAAAATTGATCATTTGGCTGGAGAAGAACTTGAACAGCACTGTCAGGCCATTGTCGACGAATTGGGCTGGACCGGACCGGTGTTTCTGATTTCAGCTCTGAAAAACCAAGGCACTCAAGCTTTGATGTTTGCGATCATGGATTTTCTGGATCAACAAAAATTGCCGTCTGAGCAGGAGCCTAGTCATGAGCCGCTCTGAGTTTTGTCAAGCCAGCCGCATAGTGATAAAAATCGGCAGCTCTATGCTGACCGACGGCGGCAGAGGCCTGAATACTGAAGCGATAGGCAGCTGGGTAGCGCAAATGGCTGCTTTGAAGCGCCAAGGCCTGGATGTGGTGCTGGTGGCCTCAGGCTCAGTGGCGGAAGGCATGTCGCGCTTAAAACTGAAGTCGCGACCAAAAACCTTGCATGAATTGCAGGCGGCGGCTTCGGTTGGCCAAATGGGTCTGATACGGCGCTTCGAAGATGAGTTTCAGGTGCATGGCTTACTGGCGGCTCAGGTGCTGCTGACCCATGATGACTTGTCTGATCGGCAACGCTATTTGAATGCCCGCAGTACCTTGCTGACTCTGCTGGATTTTGGCGTGGTACCGGTGATTAATGAGAATGATGCGGTAGCAACCGAGGAAATCCGCTTTGGTGATAACGATACCCTGGGCGCTTTGGTAGCAAATCTGGTTGAAGCGGACTTATTGATTCTTTTGACCGACCAGACCGGTTTGTTTGACGCCAACCCAAGCTTGCACCCTGATGCGAAATTGATTACCGATATCAGCGTTAACGCTGAACTGCTGGATGAGGTAGCCGGCGACAGTATTAGCGGCCTGGGGCGGGGCGGCATGTTTACCAAGGTACGCGCCGCGCGCCTAGCGGCGCGCTCCGGCGCTGCAACAGTCATAGTCTCTGGAAAAATCCCTAATGTGATTAATTCGGTATTTCAGGGCGAGGAACTGGGTACTTATTTAATTCCGAATATTGCCCCATTAGCCGCCAGAAAGCAATGGCTGGCCGGCCAGTTACAAATTAAAGGCAGCGTCAGCCTGGATGAAGGTGCGGTAAAAATTCTGCAATCCGCTGGTAAAAGCCTGTTGGCCGTTGGAGTAACATCGGTAAAAGGCGCTTTCAAGCGAGGCGACCTGGTATCTTGCCTGGATACCCAAGGTTGCGAGATTGCCCGCGGCCTGATCAATTACGGAGCAGAAGACGCCGGGACAATTGCCGGTAAACCGAGCAGTGATTTTGAAGCATTACTGGGTTATGCCGATGAAGATGAATTGATACATCGGGATAACCTGGTTTTGGTGTAAATTAGCTTCGACCTTGCCGCACTGTAATGCAGCAATACCGTTCAGGGTGATTGCAGTCAAGCAATAACTGTTGATATACAAACATACAACCAGCAATAACTGCTGATTTAACAACACCCGCATAACAGATACCGGCTGCAAATGCCGTAACTACTGCATTTTTATCGTGGCACGATTAATGCTTTTAACTTATCGAGCCGATATAATGGCTGCGATGTGCGACTTCGCTTTATCTTTGTCCATGCTGACCGGATCACCGGAAGCCAGTGCGTCTTTACCATGACCACTGGCTTTTTTTTTGCTTTGCAGACATGAGCGCAGGAAGATCAGGATACCGACTTAGATATTCAGCACAGGCATACACAGCACACCTGCTAGCAGGGTGTCTTTTGTAAAGATGCTGCACCTGCATGAATTAAGGCTAACCAGTATTTACACATCTTAAAGCATCGAAAAACTGCGCATTACTATTGCTCTGCAGATTCTATGCTTTGGTTCTTAATAAAGTATTCTGTCACTACGTGACATAAACTTATTTCCAGGATTTAGAGTACATCATTATAAAAATGGACAAGTACGCTGCTCTCCAGCCATACTTTTTTGATATTTTTCAGACAGCATTTAGCTGACTAACACAGGGGTCTAAGCATGACATTACTGGCTTTTGATGAGTCGCAATCACGCTCTCTCTCGCACTCAGTCCGAGCAACGGCGCTGGTGTTTGAAGATCCGGTTTCAAAACGCTTACTGGAACAGATTGAACGTATTGCGCCTAGTGACGCTACGGTTTTGATTATAGGCGAGACCGGTACCGGCAAGGAGCTGGTAGCCCGGCATATTCATGCATTGAGCAAACGCAGCCAGGGCACTTTTGGCGCATTAAACTGTGCGGCGCTGAGCGAAAACCTGATCGAAAGCGAATTATTTGGTCACGAAAAAGGCGCTTTTACCGGTGCAGTGGCCACTAAAACCGGTTGGTTTGAAACGGCGAATAAGGGCAGCCTGTTTTTGGATGAAGTCGGTGACTTGCCGCTGGGCTTACAAGCCAAATTATTACGGGTGCTGCAAGAGCGTGAAGTGGTCAAGGTGGGCTCTCGGCAACCGGTACCGGTGGATGTGCGAATTATTGCCGCCACCAATGTTAATCTGGAAGAGGCTGTTGCTGCCTCGCATTTTCGCGCCGATTTGTATTATCGTTTTAATGTGGCCGCCATCCAATTATCGCCGTTACGGGAACGACCGGGCGATATTTTACCTTTGACCCGGCATTTCTTGAAAACCTATGGCGACCGCCTGGGATATGGTGAAGTGAAATTGTCTCCAGCGACCGAACTTACTTTGCTGAACTATGACTGGCCGGGCAATATTCGGGAACTGGAGAATGCCATTCACCGGGCTTTGTTAGTATGCCCAGGCAATCGCTTGCGTCCGGAAGATTTTAAATTATCCGGGGTAAGGATTTCTGAAAGCGGACCGGTGGTCTCAACCAGTTCTTTGGAAAGCGCTTTGCAAAGACTGTGTGAACAGGCTCCGCCAAAATTATTTGAAATTATTGAAGAGACTGTAATACGCACAGCTTTTGAGTTTTGCGAAGAGAATCAGGTGCAAACAGCAAAATTGCTGGATATTAGCCGTAATGTGTTACGGCATAAGCTGGGAATGTATGGCATGCTACCCAATGGACATAAAAAACTCAGTGATGACACTGAGTTACTGGCCTAATTGGGGCATTTACCCTAAGATTGGCCCAATTTGGGGCATTTGCGCAGCTTTAACCGCCAAATTTTGGCGGTTAGCTCAATAATTTTTAACTAAATTAGTCTGATTTAATAGTCTGATTTAATCAATGGTTTTAGCTTTTTTGAAGCGCAGGAAACCCAATAACCCAGTCAAACCAACCCACGCAGCAACCGGTAAATTGGGGGCAAGCTGAGAGCTTAATTGCTCAGCCTGACGCAGAACTTCAGGACTTAGCTGCTTAAAAGTCGTCAAATCCGGTGCATGCAACACAGATGCCAGCTGCAAAGGGGAATTGATAGCCGCACTGACTGAAATTTCATGCCGATTGCCGGTTTGATCCAGGCTAACCGTTGCGCTTGCCATACTAGCGATGGCAAACAAAAACGCCACGCCTATTGCTTGCTTCAGTAAAACTTGCATTGCTTTCATAATATTCTCCATGCCTTAATTAAACAATCGTCAAGCCGGAAGCAATTTTTAAGATTAACCGCCCCAACTTCTATCTTTTATAAAGCACTTTATATGCCAACTTTATTTTACTGAGCTATCAGGGCTTACAAGAGGCTTAGCAAACAAATTATGTTGTTATTTCAACATGTTTCAGCCAGTTATTGCTGTAATCTAGACAGTTATTAAATTTACTGCTTGATAAATCTGACTAGTTTATTGTTAAAAACCGGTGCACGATGACAAACTGTGGTGCAAATGCCATTTTTGACAAGTCATTTTTGTCAAAATGGCAGTTCGGGTAGGATAGGTAAGGACTGTTTTGCCAGACGGCTGGAGAAAAAGCCTTTCCCGGCTAGCCGGGAAAGGCTGGAGCGGTGATCACACGAAGCTGCGTTTACTGCATTGCAGTTGTTTTAATACTGCGACGACACGATCAATTTCTTCATAGGTATTATAAAATGCCAGAGATGGCCGAACAGTGGTTTCCAGACCAAAACGACGCAGGATAGGCTGGGCACAATGATGTCCGGCACGGACGGCTACCCCAACTTTATTCAGAGCTTTGCCGACATCCTGGGTACTGTGACCGGCCAATACGAATGACATGACACTGGCTTTATCGGGCGCAGTACCGATCAGACGTACCCCAGGTACAGCTTGCAGGGCGTGCATGCCGTATACCAGCAATTCGTGCTCGTAACGGGCAACATTTTCCAGGCCGATACGGCTCAAATACTCCAGAGCCGCACCCAAACCGACCGCATCGGCAATATTCCCGGTACCGGCCTCAAATTTGGCGGGAGCCGGTTGATAGACGGTTTTCTCGAAAGTAACATCTTCTATCATATTGCCGCCGCCCTGCCAAGGCTGAGTAGCCGCCAATATTTCCGGTTTGCCGTACAGCACACCAATACCGGTAGGGCCAAAGATTTTGTGTCCGGAAAACACCAGCCAGTCGCAATCCAGGGCCTGAACATCGACCCGTAAATGTGAGACTGACTGGGCGCCGTCCAGTAATACTTTAGCACCGGCCTGGTGGGCCATGGCTATTATTTCCTGGGCCGGGGTAACGGTACCCAAGGCGTTGGAAACATGGGTAAACGAAACCAGTTTGGTACGTGCATTCAGCAGTTTACTGAATTCGGACAGGATAACCTGACCATGATCATCAACCGGAATCACCCGTAAAACTGCGCCTGTTTCAACACATAGCTGCTGCCAGGGCACGATGTTGGCATGGTGCTCCAGCCAGCTGATGATAATTTCATCACCTGCACCGATGTTTTGTTTACCCCAGCTTTTTGCGACCAGATTGATGGCTTCTGTGGAACCGCGGACAAAAACGATTTCATCCGAAGATGGGGCGTTAATAAACCGTGCCACAATGTTTCTGGCGCCTTCATAAGCATCTGTCGCCCGTGCCGCCAATTCGTGAGCCGCCCGGTGGATATTGGAATTTTCATGTTTGTAAAATTCCGAGAGCCGGTCGATCACTACTTGGGGTTTTTGGGTGGTAGCGGCATTATCCAACCAGGCCAACTGGTGGCCATTGACCCGTTCGCTGAGGATGGGAAAATCCCGGCGTACGGCATGGACATCAAACGGTGGATGCGCGGCAGCCAAACCCGGTAGTTGCGGGTTACGACCCAATTCACCCAGATCTTTAACATAGTAAAATGAAGTGTCTGCCACCGGCGTAGCCAGCGGATTACGGCCAAAGCCACCGACACTGCTCAACTTGCTCAGATCAGCGACCCCAGGCAGACCAAAACTGTGCTGCGCCAGCGCCGATAAGGCACTGTCATCGCTCAGCGGCAGACTGCTTAAGCTGCCAGCCGCTGGCAGATTCAAGGCAGCAGTCGGCACTGCCGATGGGGCAAGCTGGCTGATGCTGCTCTGATTGGGCAGTTCGGAAAAAAACTGGCTTGCCAATCTGCTCAGTTCCGCAGTATCGGGCAGGCCCGGCAACTGCTCCGGGCTACTGCCCAGAGCTTGTTGCGCCAATGCTGATAAATCCGGATTATTTATACTCATGGTACTGGCCTACTTCGACGTTTTCCAGTACTGCAATGGCATCGTCGGTTAATACGGCTAATGAACAGTATAATGAAACCAGATAGGAGGCGATGGCTTTATGGTTAATGCCCATAAAACGCACGGACAAGCCCATGCTGAGTTCATCGGTCAGATTAGGCTGATACAAGCCGACCACGCCCTGACGGCTTTCGCCGGTGCGCAACAACAGAATATTGGTTTTACCATCGACCACTTTCAGTTTGTCGGTAGGAATCAAAGGCAGACCGCGCCAGGTAATGAACTGTGAACCAAACAATGAAACTGTTGGCGGTGGAGTACCACGCCAGGTACATTCACGGCCAAAAGCGGCAATGGCTGACGGATGAGCCAGGAAGAATGCAGGTTCTTTCCAGACTTTGGCAATCAGTTCGTCCAGATCATCCGGGGTAGGAGCACCATTGCGAGTTTGAACTTTTTGGCTGGATGCTACATTATTGAGCAAACCGTATTCAGCATTATTGATTAATTCACTTTCTTGACGCTCTTTAACGGTTTCGATGGTCAGGCGTAATTGTTCGTGAATTTGGTTGTGTGGGCTGCTGTATAAATCGGCAACGCGGGTATGAACATCCAGTACGGTATTGACGGCATTCAGACGGTATTCGCGACCCCATTCTTCGTAATCAACGAAGGTTTGCGGCAGCACTTTTTCGTCCAGGCTGGAGCAATCTACGGTAATACTGGTATCGCTTTTGACTTTGTTAACACGATAGATACCGGCTTCTACTGGCACCCATTGCAACAGGTGTACCAGCCAGCGCGGTGTGATCGTGCTCATCATAGGCACGGTTTTGGTTGCGTTCGATAGGGTACGCGCGGCGACGTCGCCTAACGCGGTATGAGCATCATGAATATCTGACATGGTAGGTTCCTGCTATATATTTAAGTTATTAATAATTGTCGCTGTGACGATGGTTTGGTTTGTGTCCTTGTGTTATTTGACGGCGGATTCTCCTGGTGCCGTTTGGGAAGGCCGAATTCACTGGAATCCGGCACTCCTGAATTAAATTCCACCTCCGTTTTCAAAGAGTTCGCTGCGCACCAGAGCCTGACTAACATGACTTCCGGGCGGGACGCTGTGAGTCAACCATACGTTGCCGCCGATGGTAGAGCCTCTGCCTATGGTGATACGACCCAAGATGGTGGCGCCGGCATAAATAACCACATGGTCTTCTACGATGGGATGGCGGGCATTGCCTTTTACCAGCATACCGCTGTCGTCTTTGGCAAAACGTTTTGCCCCTAAGGTCACGGCCTGATATAGCCTGACATAACGGCCGATAACAGCGGTTTCGCCTATTACTACGCCAGTACCATGATCGATGAAAAAGCTGTCTGCAATCTGGGCACCTGGATGAATATCTATGCCGGTGGCGGAATGGGCCAGTTCACTAATCACTCGCGCCACCAAAGGCGCCCCCAATAGATATAAGGGATGAGCTAGCCTGTGGTGTATCACCGCCGTAATACCTGGATAGCACAGCAATACTTCATCAGCACTTCTGGCTGCCGGATCACCTTCGTAAGCCGCTTGTATATCGGTTTCGATCAAGGTTCTGATCTTAGGTAGTTCGGCGGCAAATTGGCGAGTAATGGCAATAGCCTGGGCATGCATGTCGTCATCACGGCCTTCCTGCTGAGCAACGAATTGCAATTCCAGACCAATTTGGCGGTTTAACTGGCGCAAGATTCCGTCCAGGGTATGTCCGACAAAATAGTCTATGCCTTCCTCATTCAGATCCGGTAAGCCCAGTCGATTGGGAAACAATACTGAGCCCAGGTTTTCCACGATCTGGCTGAGGATTTTTTTGGACGGCAATTTGGGTGGATGCTCGCGGCGCTGGCGGTTTTCCAAAGATTGCACACGCAAAGTGTGCAATTCGGTGACCAGCGACTCTATGCCCCACTCGACATGTCCGCCATGGACAAGCTGGATCATAGGGCCACACCCTGAGTATCGAACAAGCCTTCGAACAAGGCAGAGCTTAAATAACGTTCGCCGGAATCGGGCAGTATCACCACGATGGTTTTACCGGCATGTTCAGGACGCTTGGCGATGCGCACGGCTACCGCAACGGCAGCACCACAGGAGATACCTGACAGAATACCTTCTTCACGGGCTAAACGCCGGGCATAGTCTATGGCTTCTTCATTGCTGACCTGGACAATTTCATCGACCAGAGACAAGTCCAGCACATCCGGTACGAAACCGGCACCTATGCCTTGAATTTTATGCGGCGCAGGCTTTAATTCCTCTCCGGCGCGAAACTGAGTCAATACCGGACTGGTTTCAGGTTCTACAGCGATGGAGATGATGGGCTTGCCCTGGGTGAGTTTGATGTAGCGGGAAACACCGGTGATGGTGCCGCCGGTGCCGACCCCGGAAACCAGGATGTCTATGGCACCTTCGCTATCGTTCCAGATTTCCGGGCCAGTGGTTTGTTCGTGAATGGCAGGATTGGCCGGGTTACGGAATTGTTGTAATAATACGTAACGTTCGGGATCGGACGCGGCGATTTCCTCAGCTTTGGCAATTGCACCTTTCATGCCTTTGGCACCTTCAGTCAGCACCAGTTTGGCTCCATAGGCGACCAGAAGTTTACGCCGCTCGACACTCATGGTTTCAGGCATGGTGAGCGTTAAGGGGATGCCGCGCGCCGCTGCCACAAAAGCCAGGGCAATACCGGTATTACCGCTGGTAGGTTCGATGATTTCTTTGCCGGGACCGAGCAGGCCGCGTTGCTGGGCATCGTTGATCATGGCCGCGCCTATCCGGCATTTGACCGAGTAAGCCGGATTACGGCCTTCAACTTTTGCGAGTAGGGTGACTGGCGCACCTTCTGTGATGCGATTCAATCGAACCAGCGGCGTGTTGCCAATGGATTGTGAGTTGTCTGGATACCAATGTGCCATAGTGGGTTAGTCCTTAATGATTAGCCAAAAAATTGCGCCCCTAAGGGCTGGTTGGCCTCCGGCAGTCCGGTCAGCATCACTGCTGTTGTTAAGTTACTTGGTTTTGCCAAGGACTGTCAAGGCTGGGCAATTATAACCACATCTTGTATATGATATTTTTAGATATATAAATCTAATTAATTCATATATAGTTTGAAATCCCCCCCTTCCACATACCCTAAAAAAATATATCATATTGTTTATATTGATATTTTTTTAGATAAAAATTAATTTTTAGGTTTATTATGGTAATTTTCGATATGTTATTCTAATAATATCGTTTTGATGGATAGTTGGCTGGTTTATAACATGTAAGGACTTGAAAAATACTTACTATCATAGGATATGAATATGACACGGCTAAACTCGAGAATCTTGTTAACTGCGACCTTGCTAGGCCTGACGGCGCAGACTCAGATTGCCCTTGCCACTAGCGGTTATTTTGAAAATGCTTACGGTGCCCGCAGTAAAGCGCTGGCCGGTGCCGATGTGGCATTTTCGCAGGATGCTATTTCTGCGGCGCTGAACCCGGCTGGTTTGGTGTTTGTGGGGAATCGTCTGGATGTGGAGGGGGAGTTTTTCAGTCCGTTGCGTGAATATTCGGTGGATCATGCCGGCGTTCCGACAGGACAGGGACAGCTACCGTTGACCGCCGGCAGCCACGAAAGCCGGAAAAATTATTATCTGATTCCGACCATAGGCTGGAGTCACAAGCTGAGCGAAGATCAAAGTGTGGGCTTGGCGCTATATGGTAACGGTGGCATGAACACTGATTATGCCCACGTACAGAACGGCAATGGTTCGACCGGCGTGTTTTACGCCGGCCGCACCGGGGTGGACATGGCGCAGGGCTTTCTGGAAGCCACTTATGCCCGCTCCTTCGCCAACGGTCGTTATGCGCTGGGTATTTCTCCAATTTTTGCCATTCAATATTTTGAGGGCCAGGGGCTATCTTCCTTTAGCGGCTTGTCCAGTGATGCAAGCAAGCTAAGCAATAATGGTCGCGATTATTCGTTCGGGGTGGGCTTTAAAGTCGGCACTCAGGCTGAACTGGTGAAAAATGTGCGCTTAGGCATTTCTTACAAAAGCCGTACTTATATGTCACAGCTGAGTGATTATGCCGGCCTGTTTGCCGGACAAGGCAGTTTTGATATTCCTTCCAGCCTGGATACCGGTTTGTCCTGGGCGATTAATGAACGAATCACCACGGCTTTTGATGTTCAGCAAATTTTTTACAGTGAAGTAAATTCGGTGGGCAATCCTTTGGTGCTTTCGCCGAGTACAGCACTGGGCTCCGGGAATGGTTCCGGTTTTGGCTGGAAAGATGTGACGGTTTATAAATTCGGTGGTCAGTGGCAGCAAAATGATAGCTGGATCTGGCGGGCCGGGTTTAGTTACGGCAATCAGCCGATTCCCAGTTCTCAGGTCTTGTTCAATATTCTGGCTCCGGCAGTGCAGCAATGGCATTTGACCGGCGGTTTTAGCCACAAACTGACCACGCTGGATGAACTGACCTTTGCTTTTATGTATTCGCCGGAAAATACCGTATCTGGATCTAACCCACTATTACCCAGCCAAAATATTGGTTTAACCATGACGCAATATTCTTTGAGCCTGGGTTGGTCGCATAAGTTTTAATCAATTTGGCCTAAAAATCGTGAGACTGAAACAGCCTTCTGTTAACCCTATATAATAAACGGGTAATTAGCTGAGGGTACAAGGTGGTTTTCAACCTTTATTAACAAATAGTAATTATTCAGCGTAAATTTTGGATTATCATTTTCAAACAAATAGTTAGCTCGAAATGATGCGCTGCACTGCGTTTAGCACATCCTACAAATACTTGTTTTTTAAAGTGGTAGTTTGACGCTGAATAGTTACAACAAATATAGCTTTATTTTTACTAGGTATAGTTATGGCAGATATAACAGTGCTGGCTGCGCTGACAGGCGGTGGAATTATTGGCGCAGCATCAGCTTTGCTGCTGGCCGGTCATCGCCGGGTAGCGGGGATTTCCGGTATCGCTGCGGGTGTTTTACCGCCCTGGGGCAAGGAAAGCATCTGGCGTTTCTGGTTTCTGGCAGGATTGATCATAAGTGGCCCGCTGTATCGTTTGATCGGCTTGGTGGTTCCTGTTGAGTTACAGGCATCCTGGCCTGTGCTAGCGATAGCCGGCCTGCTGGTAGGTTACGGCAGTCGTTTGGGCGGCGGCTGTACCAGCGGGCATGGGGTATGTGGTATTGCCCGTTTATCGTTACGCTCTCTGATTGCTACGCTGGTGTTTATGACTACTGCCGGGATCACGGTTTATCTGGTACGGCATGTATTGAGTGGGGTATGGTGATGCTGAAAAGTTTTTCTGTATTTGTGATTGGGCTGATTTTTGGCCTGGGTTTGATTGTGGCGCAGATGTCGAATCCGGGTAAGGTGCTGGCATTTCTGGATGTGGCCGGGGACTGGGATCCGAGTTTGGCACTGGTAATGGCTAGTGCTTTGCTGATATTGGGCGGTGCACAACGCTGGTTGATACCAACGATTAAGCCCATTCTGGAGCCGGAGCAAACTGTCTGTGGCGGATCTAATGCCGCTGTGGATACTAAACTGGTAATAGGTGCGGCAATTTTTGGCATAGGCTGGGGTTTATCCGGGATTTGTCCGGGACCGGCACTGGTTGGACTGAGTAGCGGCTTAACTGGTTTTTATGTGTTTGGCGCGGCCATGTTTGCCGGATTTTGGCTGTTTTATTTATTACATGGCCGACGCTAACGGTGGCGGGCAAGCCCTCACTGCTTTCAACTCCGAGCCTTAGCCAAAGCTGGCCGGAAGTTCCTGGTAGCGATCCAGGGCGGCATAAGCCTCAGCAACTGGACGATAGGTGATATGGCCTTGGTAGGTATTTAGGGCTTTGGCAAAACCTGAGTCGCTGGACAGGGCTTGCAGGCCATGATCAGCCAGTTTCTGCACATAGGGGAATGTGGCGGTGGTTAATGCCTGGGTTGAGGTGCGCGGGTATGCTCCCGGCATATTGCTGACACAGTAATGGATTACGTCATGTTTCCGATACACGGGCTGATCATGGGTGGTGGCATGTGCGGTTTCAATGCAGCCACCCTGATCTATACTGACATCAACCAGTACTGAACCAGGCTGCAAGGTTTTTACCATGGCTTCTGTGATGACATGCGTGGCACGCGCACCATGTACCAGCACAGCACCTACTAATAAATCGGTATCGACTAATTGAGCGGCAATCGCTTCCGGCGTGGAAATTATGAAGTCGATATCGGTGGAAATTTCCCGTTTCAGGCGGGCTGCACTTTCCGGAAACAGACCGGCTACGGTGACGTTGGCCCCCAATCCAATTGCGGTGCTGGCGGCATGACTGCCCACTACGCCATCGCCGATGATCAGAACCTTACCATAACGTTTACCCAATACCGAACCCAGCATTACGCCTTTGCCGCCATTATGGGCAGCCAGATAATGGCAGCCCATTTGTACGGCCATGTTGCCGGCAACGGCACTCATGGGAGCCAGCAGGGGTAGTCTGCCATTGGCATCTTCTAGGGTTTCGTAGGCTACGGCGCTGGTTTTACCGTCCAGCAGCGCTTGGGTAAGCTCCCAAGGCACCCCGGCCAGATGGAAATAAGTAAAGACGATTTGCTGTTGCAGATAAGGGTATTCTTGGGCAACCGGTTCTTTGACTTTGATGACCAATTCCTGTTCCCAGGCAGTGCGGGTATCGACAATCACTGCACCCACCTGCAGATAGGCCTGATCTGTAAAACCTGAACCAAGCCCGGCATCTTGTTCGACGGCAACTTGATGACCAGCAGCTGTGAGTTTTGCGACACCGCTTGGCGTTAAGCCGACACGGTTTTCTTTGGTTTTAATTTCTTTGATCAGACCAATTTTCATCGTGTTGTTCCTGGAGAGTGGGGCTGCTGGGCTTAAAGTTCTACAGCAGGAAGATTATATAACCTGCTTAGAAGATTTTCTGGCTAAGTATCATGCAGATTATGCGCCAGCCTTAGTCTTGCTTATTAACTGGAGCGTTACCTGAACATTATACTCATGTTTCTACAGATTCAGCCCTGGCGGTTGTTACGGGATCTACTACCCTAGGGTTTAACGTTGCTGCACTGATCCTGATCTGGATAATAACTCACTAATAAAATATTTCAGATAGGACGGCAGATATAAATGTTTCAGATATGCAATTTTAGTGACGGATCGCGGTATCAGGTGCGATAAGTCTAATGCGACCAGATCATTGTCATTACCTGGCTCATAGGAAGTACCGGCAATAATGCCCACACCCAAGCCCAATCGGACATAGGTTTTGATGATATCGGAGTCAGCGGCAGCCAGGGTGATGTCCAGTTCTTTACCGGCATTTTTAAAGGCTTTTTCTATGTTGGAACGACCAGTGAATCCAGGGGAATAAGTCAGTATCGGAAATGAGGCCAACCGACCCAGGGTGATGTCACCTTGAGCCAAGGGATGATGACGCGGAACAACGGCAATATGTTGCCATTCGTAACAGGGTTTAACTACCAATTTTTCGTCTTCATCGAGTTTTTCAGTGCAGATGGCGATATCGGCACGATGATGGTGCAAGTGCTGAATCAGATCGTCAGGCGAAGATTGCACCATATAAATGGTGATACCTGGATATTTTTCCCGAAACTTTTGTACTGGGGTCGGCAGCAAATATTTGGCCTGGGTGTGGGTGGTGGCGATGTGCAGGGAGCCGTTGCGGTTGTCGCGAAAGTCGTCGGCAATGGCATGAATATTTTTTTTGGCCTGGTTGATTCGTTCGACCTGTTCCATCACGCGTTCACCTAAGGGGGTTAATCCCAATAGTTTTTTACCATGGCGTTCAAAAATTGGGGAACCAAGTTCTTCTTCAAATAGCTGTAATTGCCGACTGGCGGCAGATTGCACAACATTGAGTTTTTCTGCGGCCTTGGACTGGTTAAAGTTTGTTTCCTGCAGAATGCGCAGCAATTCGATTTGGTTGAGGTTCATAGTTTTGGCAGATTGATTATTTAATTAAACCAGTGCGCATGCTTGATGTGCACCACCACCTTGTCACCTTTGTTGAGATTCAAATGCTTGAAACGCTCGGTGGGCATTTCCGCATATAGACTGGTGCCCTGTTCATGCAGTTGTGAATTGTATAGTTCGATGCGAATAATTGAGCCGAGATGTTGCCAGTCTTTTAATGTCAATGGGGAACGGGAGTCGGCTTCAGCTTTTTCGATACCAATATTATGCGGGCGGATATGAGCGATGTTGCCCTGAGGTGCTCCGCTTAAAATCCCGGCATCGCTTAGCCAGTCGGCATCATGTTGGGATAGATTGAGAATATTGGTTTGGCCGATAAATTTTGATACGAAGGCGTTGCTGGGGTTTTCGTATATTTCGGCGGGAGCGCCTTGTTGCTCGATACGGCCATGATTTAATACCACGACTTGACTGGCTACTTCCATGGCCTCTTCCTGGTCATGGGTAACGAAAATGCTGGTAATGTGCAATTCTTGATGCAAATTGCGCAACCATTGGCGTAAATCTTTGCGAACGCTGGCATCCAGCGCACCAAATGGTTCATCCAGCAGTAATACACTGGGTTCCACAGCCAAGGCTCGAGCCAAGGCGATTCTTTGGCGCTGACCACCGGAAAGTTGGTCGGGAAAGCGCTCAGCCAACCATTCCAGCTGTACCAATTTTAATAAGCTATGGACTTTTTCTGCGATCTCGGCTTCGCTAGGTCTGTCCCGGCGCGGTTTTACCCGCAAACCGAAGGCGACATTATCAAACACGGTCATATGGCGAAACAGGGCATAATGCTGAAATACGAAACCAATGCCGCGGCGACTGGTATGCAATTGGGTCTTGTCTTCACCATTCAGCAATATGCGACCTTGATCGGGCCTTTCCAAACCGGCAATGATGCGCAACAGCGTGGTTTTACCGCAACCAGAGGGACCGAGTAAGGCCACCAGCTCACCTTCGGGAATTTCTAGATCGACATTGTGCAGTGCGGCAAATTTGCCGAAATTTTTGCTGATATTCTCTAGTACAATGCTCATGACTTTTTCTCTAAATAAATTTGTTTCATTTTCTGGCTGTGCCTATGGCTAGCGGCTTTGTTTCCATTCCAGAAAGCTTTTTAACACCAGAGTGACTATGGCCAGTCCGGCTAAAATCGAAGCGCTGGCAAAGGCTCCCACGGCATCGTAATCGTTATAGCTGACTTCTACATGCAGCGGCAGGGTGTTGGTTAAGCCACGGATATGCCCGGAAACCACGGACACCGCACCGAATTCGCCCATTGCCCGGGCGTTGCACAGCAACACACCATATAACAATGCCCATTTGATATTGGGCAGAGTGACTTGAAAAAAGGTTTTCCAGCCACTAGCCCCTAGGGATAGGGCGGCTTCTTCTTCTTCATTGCCCATTTCCTGCATCAAAGGGATGAGTTCACGCGCTACAAAGGGAAAAGTGATAAACAGGGTAGCCAGAATAATACCGGGTGTGGCAAAAATGACTTTGATATCGTGCGCCGCCAACCAGCTGCCGAACCAACCCTGGCTGCCAAACATCAATACAAAGATCATCCCGGAGATAACCGGGGAAACTGAAAACGGCAAGTCTATTAAGGTGGTCAACAGGCTTTTGCCGCGAAACTCAAAGCGGGCGATGGCCCAAGCCGCAGCAACACCAAATACAGTATTAAGCGGCACGGTGGCGATGGCTACGATTAGCGTTAACCTCAAAGCCGCCAGGGCATCCGGTTGGGATAAGGCGTGAAAATAAGCCTGCCAGCCTTTTGCCAAGGCCTGATACAACACCAAGCCCAAGGGCACACAAATAAACAGGCCGATGAAACTGACGGCAATACCTATCAGTAACCATTTTACCCAAGTGGGATCGTTGAGGGCCTGACGATAGGCTTGACCATGATTTGTAATAGGATGCGATACAACATGCATGTGCTTAATCCTTTGTTAAAGTTGTCCTGAACGGGTTCGCACCCAGCGTTGCAGCAGGTTGATGAACAGTAGCAGTATGAAAGACAGTACCAGCATGGTCAGGGCAATTGCTGTGGCGCCGGCGTATTGATATTGCTCTAGCTTGGTGACAATGAGTAAGGGTACGATTTCTGAAACATAGGGTAGATTACCGGCTATGAAAATCACTGATCCATATTCTCCAACTCCACGAGCAAATGCTAATGACACTCCAGTTAACATAGCCGGAAATATATTGGGGAATATAATTTTGACAAACACTTGCCAGCGGGTGGCCCCTAAACTGGAAGCAGCCTCTTCCATGGAAGTGTCAAATTCCTGTAATACCGGCTCTATGGTACGAACCACAAACGGGATACCGATAAAGATCAGCGCTACGACTATGCCGAGCGGGGTATAGGCTACTTTAATGCCGAAATTGTCTATCAGCCATTTACCGAGCATACCGCTAGGTTGATAGATGGTGGCTAACACCACTCCGGCAACGGCTGTTGGCAAAGCAAAAGGCAGATCGATCAGCGCATCCAAAAATCGCTTTCCGGTTAATGAGTAACGCACCATAACCCAGGCAATGATAAAGCCAAACAACCCAGCTACGAGTGCGGCAATTAGTGAAGTTACAAAACTCACCCGGAAGGCAGTCAGAACACGTTCATGAGTGATAATACTGATATAGTCACTCCAGCCGAGTTGCAAACTTTTGAAGACCAGGGTGCTTAGCGGAATCAATACCACTAAGCCCAGGTAGAACAATGTGAAGGCCAGGGTTAACCGGAATCCGGGCATGATGAAGCTTTGACTCATTTTATATGTCTATGCTGAATAAGAATTAAGCGCTATTTGCATTACCTTGAAGCTGGCTGGGCCGGGGACGGGACGGGAACGCCATCCATAGCGGCCTTTGCTGCATAATGGCATCCTGATTGCCTGGCGACCAACATCATAGGAGTTGGGATGAATGCAATGGTATATAACTGTTAGAGATAATAGAGAATGTTGAAAACCAGGTGAAATGATATATATTGAAATGTATATTACATTATAGGATATTAATTTATGTCTATGCTAAAAACATTGCCCGATTCAGGCAATCAGGCACCGATAAGGGATTGCCCCTAACCAAATAATACGAATGTACTACAGCACATTTATAAGACAAAATTATAACAAGCGCTCAATTTTGCTGCAGAGTTGCAGCGGGGAAATCAACGAGCCACACCGGGCCGCTACTTCGCCATTACGCTGAACCAGGAATTTTGTGAAATTCCATTTAATGGCGCGACTGCCAAAACAACCTGGGGCGGCATTTTTTAGATATTGGTAGAGTGGATGAGTGTTAGTTCCGTTTACGGCTATTTTTTCAAACAGCGGAAAACTGACACCATAATTACTGCGGCAATACTGCCCAATTTGCTGATGAGTTCCGGGCTCCTGGCCGCCAAATTGATTGCATGGGAAGCCCAGCACCACAAAACCCCGCACCTGATAAGCCTGATATAAGGTTTGCAATCCCTGATATTGCGGGGTGAATCCGCACTGACTGGCGGTATTGACGATCAATACCACTTGATTACGATAGCGATCAAGATTTACTGTTTCTCCGTTGATATCGTTGGCACTGTAAGCATATATGTTGGACATGACGGGATCTCCTGGGCAATCATTAGCGGGTTAACTATGTTATCGCTAATTAATGACATGATGGGGCTGATAACTAAGAAGCCAAGTGCGGTAGCGGTCGTTACCGGCTTGGCATGTTTCTGGATTTACCAGCATAACATTATGATTTTATATGGAAATCGTTTTTAGTAAGAGTCTGGATTGTGATGTATAATATGCGGGTCAGCGGCAATATAGCCGCATTTTATACATCGGTCTGCCAGTTTTCGGCTGAATAGCTGTGGAATTTTGCAATTGAGCTAAAAAATATCTTTTAGAGCACGGTAATGATTAAAGGTTATATGTATTTTTTACAGATTTTGGTTTTTAGTCTAATGGTAAATTTCTGGTCTGCTGCTGCGGTAGCTGCGCCTGACTTGATTGACCCGCAAGTGACCATTGAGGATGCATCTAATCGTCTGAAACAGCGCTTGCAGGATCCTGGGTTTGTCAAAGACTTCCAAAAAATCAACGAATTTGTTAATCAGGTTATTTATCCACATGTAGATTTTGACCTGATTTCGTCTCTGGTATTGGGAAAAATGTGGAAAGACGCCACCCCAAATCAGAAAGACAGCTTTAAAAAGGAATTCCAGGTTCTACTGATTAGAACCTATTCGCGCGCCTTGTTCGAATTAAAAGATTGGTCAGTACGGTTTTTACCGATCAACAAGGAAGAGGATGAACGCAAGGTGATGGTGAAAACCGAAATTCTCCAACCCGGCCTGCAACCCATTTCAATTAATTACCGCATGTTGCATATTAATGATGACTGGAAAGTTTATGACATTATCATTGAAGGTGTAAGTCTGGTCACCAATTACCGCACTGGCTTTAAAAATGACATGGAACGTTCTGGCTCTCTGCAGGAAGTTATTAATCAATTGGCCAAAAAAAATACTGAGGCACTGAACAATCGCGCCGACAAGACCTGATTAAGCCTGTTTAATGGTTCAACACTTTGATTTTGTCGTCTGTACGTTTTGCCCTGTTGTCGGATTGAGTCTTTAGACTCTTTGCGTTTTTGATATGACTTCCGGGAAAGACCAACTGTATGCGCAGCCACTAGGTCAGATAGCTGCTTTTAATTTTGATGATCCGGTGGTCAATGTATTTCCGGACATGATCCAGCGCTCGGTACCCGGCTATCAAGCCATTATTTCGGCGATAGGTTTGCTGGCCGGGCGGTTTTGTCAGGAACACAGCACTTGTTATGATCTAGGTTGCTCGTTGGGAGCCGCCAGCCTTGCTATGCAGCACCAAATCCAGGCTCAAGATTTCCGGATAGTTGCAGTGGATAATTCACCGGCCATGATCGAGCGCTTGGCGAATAATTTGCAACTGACTCGCACGGATAACAAAATAGACTTGGTCTGCGCGGATATTCGCGAAGTAGCAATTAGTCAGGCTTCGGTAGTGGTATTGAATTTTACGCTGCAATTTATCCCGATTGACGACCGGGCAGCATTATTGAGCCGAATTTACCAGGGCTTATTGCCCGGCGGGATCCTGATTTTATCGGAAAAACTGGCTTTCGCTGATCCGCGCCAACAGGTGTTACAAGCAGATATGCATCATTTGTTCAAACAGGCGCAGGGTTATAGTACATTGGAAATCAGCCAGAAGCGTTCGGCATTGGAAAATGTGCTGGTACCGGAGTCTTTTGAAGTTCATCAAAATCGTTTACTCAAAGCTGGATTCAGCAGTGCAGAAATCTGGTTTCAATATTTTAATTTTGCCTCGATGATAGCCTTGAAATGACTGGGTATCAGTCTTTGTATGCTGAACTAGCCAAAGTTGGCGGCGCTGAATGGCTGCAGACTTTGCCGGCACAGTTGCAAAATGCTTTTGCCTCCGACTCACACGGTGATTTGCCGGGCTGGCAGGCGGCGATTGACCAACTCCCAGAACTACCGACTATCACTACCGATCTGCTTAATGAAGTGCGCATTGGCACCACCAATGACTTGACTCCTGAGCAGGCCCGGGCATTGCTGACCAATTTAACCAAGCTGCACCCCTGGCGCAAAGGCCCGTTCAATGTATATGGTATCAACATTGACAGCGAATGGCGCTCCGACTGGAAGTGGGAGCGCTGCAAAGACCATATCAGTCCTTTGCAAAATCGGCTGGTTCTGGATGTAGGCTGCGGCAACGGCTATCATTGCTGGCGTATGCTGGGGGCCGGCGCTAAACTGGTAATCGGCATAGACCCGACTCTGCTGAGTGTCATGCAATTTCAGGCTATTAAAAAACTCTATGGTGCAGCGGCTATCCATGTGCTACCTCTGGCTGTTGAAGATATGCCAGCCAATTTGAAATTATTTGATACGGTGTTTTCAATGGGCGTGTTGTATCACCGCCGCTCCCCTATCGATCATTTACTGGAATTGAAAGCCTGCTTGCGGCCTGGCGGCGAACTGATTCTGGAAACCCTGGTTATCCTGGGCGGTAGTGATAGCGTGTTGGTACCGGCACAACGTTACGCGCAAATGCGGAATGTCTGGTTTTTACCGAGTTGTGAAGCCTTAATGGGCTGGATGCGGCGTTGCGGCTACCGTAATATCAGGCTTCTTGACATCAGCAAAACTACTAGCGCTGAACAGCGCAGCACCACCTGGATGCGTTTTCACTCTTTGGCTGATTTTCTGGATGCCGATAATCCAGACCTGACCTGCGAAGGCTTGCCGGCCCCGGTTAGAGCAATGTTGGTCGCCAATATAGATTAGCATTCACTACTAATATAATACCTGGCATAGCTTTTTATTTACCTCATCATTAGATGACTGTCCGCCTGCGCTGAACCGACTTGACGGACTATATTGAATCAACACTTGACATTAGCTACATATTTAAGTTAATTATTGCAGATATACTTAGCTTATCTGTTGCAGGAAGCATCCTAAGCCGTTTTTGCCGGGAATGCGATAACGGGGGCATTGACATGCATCCCATTTCTATCTTACAGTTACAGATGCATCACAAGTATGTGGCAAGCGTAGCTATTTGCAAAAATCGGCTATTACTAAAATTAAAAACTTTCGGAGCACTTCACATGGCAAGACCATTAATTCAAATTGCATTGGATTCCTTAGATTTCAACCAAACAGTTGGCCTGGCTGATCAAGTAGCGCCATACGTCGATATTTTTGAAATCGGTACCCCTTGCATCAAATATAACGGCGTTAACCTGGTCAAAGAATTAAAACAACGTTTCCCAGACAAACTGTTGCTGGTTGACCTGAAAACTATGGACGCAGGTGAATACGAAGCCGGTGCATTCTATGCAGCTGGCGCAGACATCGTGACCGTACTGGGCGTATCCGGCCTGGCCACCATTGGCGGCGTTATCAAAGCAGCTAAAAAACACGGTGCGGAAGTACAGGTTGACTTGATCAATGTTGACGACAAAGCTTTTGTTGCCAAAGAATCTGTGAAACTGGGCGCACAAATCGTCGGTATTCACACCGGTCTGGATGCGCAAGCAGCCGGCCAAACCCCATTTGCGGACTTGCAAGACATCGCGGCTCTGGGCCTGAACGTCAGAATTTCCGTTGCCGGCGGTATCAAACAATCTACTGTACAACAAGTAGTTGCTTCTGGTGCCACCATCATCGTAGTTGGTGCGGCTATCTACGGCGCACCATCACCAGCTGAAGCTGCGCGTGAAATCCGTGAATTGGTTGATGCGGCGGTATAAATCATGCATCAAGAACTCATTATTAACAAAATTTCCAGCATACTTGAAGCTACCAGCGACTCTTACGATAAGCTGTTAACTGATTATCTGGATGGCGCAAAACGGATTTTTATATCCGGTGCTGGTCGCTCAGGCCTGATAGGCCGGTTTTTTGCCATGCGCCTGATGCACAGTGGTTATGATGTCAGCGTAGTCGGCGAAATCGTCACCCCCAGCATCAAAGAGGGTGACTTATTGGTCATTATTTCTGGTTCCGGTGAAACCGAGCAATTAATTGCTTTTACCAAAAAAGCCAAATCAATCGGTGCCAGAATTTTGCTGATTTCAGCCAAAGCCGACTCAACGATTGGCGACTTGGCTGATCTGACTTTGCAGATCGGCCAAGACGAGCTGTACGGTAAAGTCAAAGGTATGCCTATGGGTACTGTTTTCGAACTGTCTACCCTGTTTTTCCTGGAAGCCACCGTATCGCATTTGATACACGATAAAGGTATTCCTGAAGAAGAAATGAGATCCAGACACGCCAATCTGGAATAATCTCACTGTAACTAGAGGCCTGCACCTAATCCAAGGATACGCAGGCCTTCTAAATATTTGCTGTCGTAGTGATGACGCAGGCCACAACCCTAACAATAGCCTATTGGTTTTGTCGTCGCCGGGAGTTAACAAAGCCTCAGCCAGAGTGATGGCTTGAAAAGTCAAGCATCGCCTTTAAAATAACAAATAAAAGGAGACCAACAATGCCTTCGCGTCGAGATTTAGCGAACGCCATACGCGCACTCAGTATGGATGCCGTGCAAAAAGCCAACTCAGGCCACCCCGGAGCGCCGATGGGGATGGCTGATATTGCCGAAGTGCTGTGGAACGATTTTTTGCACCACAACCCGGCTAATCCGAAATGGCCAGACCGTGACCGTTTCATATTATCCAACGGCCACGGCTCTATGCTGCTGTACTCGTTACTGCACCTGAGCGGCTACGACCTGCCGATAGAAGAACTGAAAAACTTCCGCCAACTGCACTCTCGCACCGCCGGTCACCCTGAATACGGCTATGCACCGGGCGTCGAAACCACCACTGGCCCTTTAGGCCAAGGCATCACCAATGCCGTCGGTTTTGCGCTGGCAGAACGCACCCTGGGCGGCCAGTTTAACAAACCCGGCCATGAGATCGTCGATCATTACACCTACGTGTTTTTAGGCGACGGTTGCTTAATGGAAGGCATTTCTCACGAAGCCGCCTCTTTGGCAGGCTCACTGGGCCTGGGTAAACTGATTGCCATCTACGACGACAACAACATTTCCATTGACGGTGAAGTCCGTGGTCACGGCAACGTCAGCGGCTGGTTCCTGGACAACACCCCAAAACGCTTTGAAGCCTATGGCTGGCACGTCATCCCTAAAGTGGATGGCCACGATGCCGCCGCGATTCAAGCGGCCATTGCCGAAGCGCGTCAAGTCACCGACAGACCGAGCATTATCTGCGCCCAAACCATTATCGGCTGGGGTTCACCCAACAAAGAAGGCAAAGAAGACTGCCACGGTGCGGCCCTGGGCGAAGCCGAAGTCGCGGCTACCCGTGAACGTATCGGCTGGCCTTACCCTGCTTTCGAAATACCGGCTGACATCAAATCCGGCTGGGATGCCAACAATAAAGGCGCCCGTCTGGAAAGCGAATGGAACGAAAAATTCGAAAAATACCGTGCCGCCTATCCAGAACTGGCTGCCGAATTCGAACGCCGCATCGTAGGTCAGCTGCCTAGCGACTGGACCGAAAAAGCCAACGCCTTCATTGCCGCCGTCGATGCCAAAGCCGAAACCATCGCCACCCGTAAAGCTTCACAAAACAGCCTGAACGGTTTCGGCCCGCTGTTGCCTGAACTGCTCGGCGGCTCAGCTGACCTGGCCGGCTCCAACCTGACCCTGTGGTCAGGCTGCAAAGATGTCAACGTCGACGGCTACAACGGCAACTACATCTACTACGGCGTGCGCGAATTCGGCATGTCAGCCATCATGAACGGCCTAGTATTGCACGGCGGCTTCAAACCTTACGGCGCCACCTTCCTGATGTTCTCAGAATATGCCCGTAACGCCCTGCGGATGGCAGCCCTGATGAAAATCCCCACCATCTTCGTCTACACCCACGACTCCATCGGTCTGGGCGAAGACGGCCCGACTCATCAACCGGTCGAACAAACCGCCACCTTGCGACTGATCCCCAACATGCAAGTCTGGCGGCCCTGTGATGCCGTTGAATCAGCCGTCAGTTGGAAAGCCGCGCTGGAAAGACAAGATGGCCCTAGCACCCTGATCTTCTCGCGCCAAAACCTGCCGCACATCCCGCGGACAGCCGCGCAAATCGAAGCCATCAGCAAAGGCGGCTACATCCTGAAAGACAGCGCCGGCACCCCGGATGCCATCATCATCGCGACCGGTTCCGAAGTCGAACTGGCTGTCAAAGCCGCAGAAGCACTGACCGCCAAAGGCAAAAACATCCGCGTGGTGTCCCTGCCGTCGACCAACGTTTTCGAAGCGCAGGATCAAGCTTATCGGGACAGCGTATTGCCGCCTAGCATCAGCAAACGCGTTGTTGTCGAGGCTGGTGTCACCGACACCTGGTGGAAATATGCCGGCAGCAACGGCAAAGTTGTCGGTTTGGATCGCTTCGGTGAATCCGCTCCTGCGCCTCTGCTGTTCAAAGAATTCGGCTTTACCGTCGAAAATGTTGTCGCTAATGTCGAAGCAGTGCTTTAATAACCAACGAGTTGAGGTCGGCTATCGCCCGGCCTCAATGCGTTTTCAACGAAATGATAGGTGAAAAACGTGAATAAAAATAAATTAACAACAGCTGTATTGACTGCATTAGTGCTGGCAAGCTCGTCGGCAATAGCCGCTAACGATTACCCGGCATCAGATTTTCAACCTAAGGTATTGTTTAGTGACAGCAGCGCCACATCTGCCGCAGGCTCTAGTACGACTAAAAAAACCGCTGAGCCTGTTGAAGCTGACCCCAACTTTCCTGCCGCCAACTATCAGCCTAAAGTATTATTTAATGATGCTGAATATAAACACTCTGCAGCCGCTCCAAACAGCGGTGCAGCAAGCTCTGCCGCCACATCCAGCGCAGCAGCTTCCAGTGCGGAAAGCAGCGCAGCCGAGCCAACTGCTTCTAATAACAATACGCTGATTGGTTTATTGGCCCTGGCAGCAGTAGGATTTTTCTTGTACAAAAAGAACTCTGCAGTCAGCACCGGTTCCAGCAGCGCGCCTGCTGCCTCCAGTACAGATCAAAGTGCCACCGGCGTTGAAAAATACCTGGAGAAACAAGGCCTGAACAAAACAGGCGTTGCTAAATATCTGGAAAAACAAGGCGCCAATCCTGCCACGGGTGTTGCCAAATATGTAGCAAAACAAATTGTTAAGGATCGTAGCGCTGCTGCCGCCAAAACCACTGGTGTAGAAAGATATCTGCGCGATAAAGGTTGATGGTTAATTGTTGACTACCGAGCTTATTGACGCTTAGTTGTCACCACCATCGCTATTAACGGTTTTAACAAATCGCCACAAACTTGCAGTATCCTTATCTGGCTTGCTAAAGGATATTGCAATGAGTGGCGATTCTGCGTGTAGCAGAATTTGAATTAGTTGATTGGTAACTATTCAGGGAAACATTGCCTGATAGCCATTTAAATCAGTACGTAGCTGAAAATAATACGCGCCTAATCAAAGTGGATTATGGGCAACTTTAACTCTGCATAGTTACATTGATTATTGATACTAATGCCTTATTAGTTGATGCGGCCTGTTTCTGACAGGCCGCATGGCTTTTAAAGGAATTTTTAAATTTTATTACCTTGAGGATATATTTATGGCAAAAAACTTACTTGAACAACTCCGCGAAGTCACTGTTGTTGTTGCTGATACTGGCGATATCCAGGCGATTGAAACGTTCAAGCCACAAGATGCCACCACCAACCCTTCCTTGATTACCGCTGCTGCACAAATGCCGCAATATCAGGGTATTGTTGACGATACCCTGAAAGCGGCCAGAGCTACTTTGGGTGCAGATGCTGCTGCAGCTGATGTAGTATCACTGGCTTTTGACCGACTGGCGGTTTCCTTTGGTCTGAAAATTCTGGAAATCATTCCAGGCCGGGTATCTACTGAAGTTGATGCGCGTTTGTCTTATGACACTGATGCCACCATCGCCAAAGGCCGGGAATTGATTGCTCAGTACGAAGCAGCGGGCATTTCAAAATCGAGAATTCTGATCAAAATTGCGGCAACCTGGGAAGGTATTCAAGCAGCAGCCGTTCTGGAAAAAGAAGGCATTGCCTGTAATTTGACCCTGTTGTTTGGCTTACACCAAGCGATTGCCTGCGCTGAAAACGGCATCACTTTGATTTCGCCGTTTGTCGGCCGGATTCTGGACTGGTATAAAAAAGATACCGGTCGTGATTCTTACCCAGCAGCTGAAGATCCAGGCGTATTGTCTGTAACTGAAGTTTACAATTATTATAAAAAATTCGGTTATAAAACCGAAGTAATGGGTGCCAGCTTCAGAAACATCGGCGAAATCACCGAACTGGCGGGCAGCGATTTGCTGACCATTGCGCCTTCATTGCTGGCTGAATTACAAGCTGTGGAAGGTGATTTACCGCGTAAACTGGATCCAGTGAAAGCGGCTGCGGCTGATATTGAAAAAATCGTTGTTGATAAAGCCACTTTTGACGCTATGCACGAAGCCAACCGTATGGCCAAAGAAAAATTGGCTGAAGGTATTGACGGCTTTACCAAAGCGTTGGAAACTCTGGAAAAACTGCTGTCGGATCGCCTGGCTAGTTTGGAAGCTTAACAGCTCCGCCTGTACTGAACGTTTCACGGCCTGGTACAGGCTTTATTCAAATGGGGATTGCCTAGCTCGGCAATCCCATCCCTAAGCTTAAGGTGAATGCATGTCTCAAAAAATATTAGACGTAGTTAAACCCGGTGTTGTTACCGGTGAAGATGTTCAAAAAATCTTTGCTATCTGCAAAGAAAACAAATTTGCCTTACCGGCAGTGAATGTAATCAGTACTGATACCATTAACTCGGTACTGGAAGCCGCTGCTAAAGCAAAATCTGCGGTATTTGTGCAATTTTCAAACGGCGGCGCCGCTTTTGTCGCCGGTAAGGGTTTAAAACTGGAAGGTCAACTGCCGTCCATTCTCGGCGCCATTTCCGGTGCTCAGCATGTCCACGCTCTGGCTGAATATTATGGCGTACCGGTGATTTTACACACCGACCATGCTGCAAAAAAATTATTACCCTGGATAGACGGCCTGCTCGATGCCGGCGAAAAACATTTTGCGGCTACCGGTAAACCGCTGTTCAGCTCACACATGCTGGATTTATCTGAAGAAAGTCTGGTAGAAAATATTGAAATCTGCGGTCATTATCTGGAACGCATGTCCAAATTGGGCATGACTCTGGAAATTGAACTGGGCGTCACCGGTGGTGAAGAAGATGGTGTGGATAACAGCGGTGTGGATCACTCATCACTGTATACCCAACCCGAAGATGTGGCTTATGCTTATGAGCAATTAAGTAAAATCAGTCATCGTTTTACTATCGCAGCTTCTTTTGGTAACGTACATGGTGTCTACTCGCCAGGTAATGTGAAATTGACTCCATCCATTCTGGCCAATTCACAGGCCTATGTCTCTGAAAAATTTGGCGTGCCACACAACACCCTGAATTTCGTTTTCCATGGTGGTTCAGGCTCATCGCCAGAAGAAATCAAGGAATCCATCAGTTACGGTGTGGTAAAAATGAATATCGACACCGATACCCAATGGGCAACCTGGGCCGGTATTAAAGATTTCTATCTGAAAAATGAAGGTTATTTACAAGGCCAGATCGGTAATCCTGACGGCCCTGACAAACCAAATAAAAAATACTATGATCCACGGGTTTGGCAACGTGCCGGCCAGGTTGGCATGGTAACTCGTTTGGAACAGGCGTTTCAGGAATTGAACGCGGTTAATACGCTGTAATTCCATGACTGGTTGACACAGCCTGAATAAAGAATGCTATTACCTAGGGGTGACTAATGTCACCCCTTTTTAGGTATATATACCTAATAATTGGGCTGCAAAAAATTATCGGTCGGCTTATTTTCAAAGGCATTGGTCGATTAAAAACAATTAAGGTCCCCTTAATTTAAATATTGATATTTTTATAAAAACGGTGTACCTTAAAAGTGCCTTAGTTGGCAAAAAAACCTTTCAATACACGGAGACGCATCATGAAAGCCAAGAAAATCGCTCTATCCCTAGCCATTATGGCATTTGCTTTTTCACCGCTGGCAAACGCTACAACCACTCATAACCTAGGTACTTTGTCAGGTATACCTAGCAATACATATATCAGTAGTGCAGACTCAGATACCAAATATATCTTTACTTCACCGTCATTAGCCTCTACTTTAAGCGGCACATCGACTTATTCTTTCACATTCGAAACTATCCTTAATCTTAATGGTCAAATCATTTCTGATACTACAGTGGGCTATGAATTAAGCTCTGTTGAAGTATTTAAAGGTAGCACTTTGATTGATACGGTTACCGCAACCAAAACCTTAATTGGTCCAAACTCCTATGATTACAGCGCTATTGTTGGCGACGTAAAATTAGAACCTTCCACTACCTATACAGTTGAAATTTTTGGTACTTCTTTCGCCAACTTTCCTTTTCAAGGTAACATAGCCATCAATGCTGCAGCTGTTCCAGAAGCAGAAGAATGGGCGATGCTGTTGTTGGGCTTACCTTTGATTGCTTGGGCATCTGGTCGTAAATCTGCTGTGAAATCATCAGTGGTTGCGGCATAAGCATTTGGTATATTGCACCACACAGTTGATTTAACTGTCTGACAGCAAGATTAACTGCTGGCATGATGCAAATCATGCTAGCGGTATTTTTTTATGACCGACACATTCGTGTCTGTTTGATTTTGCTAAAAATAGTGCCGAACCCGCGCCAAGCACACGGCCTCTTTGCTTGGCGCGTGGCACACGACCCTTCTATGCTCAATTCCCTGCTTTGTCATATTGACAAGATTTTGCCGAACTGTTAGCTTTGCCTAGCACTCCAGTATTTAGAGTGCCAATTGCTATGGTTGGGTATAAGTGTGATAAAAAGTCATGAATTAAACGAGCGATCGCTCTATCTGTTAAAAGCCCTGGTGGAACGTTATATCCATGACGGCCAGCCTGTAGGCTCCAGAGCGCTGTCCAAAGATCCACAAATCCATTTAAGCCCGGCCAGTATCCGCAATGTGATGGCCGACCTGGAAGATATGGGGCTGATCCATTCGCCGCATACTTCAGCCGGACGAATACCCACTGCCAGTGGCTACCGGATGTTTGTGGATAGCTTGCTGACAGTAAAACCACTAGCTTCTGCCGAACTGGATCAATTGCAACATGGTTTATGTATAGAAGCTGAAAAAATCACCGACGTTGTTGGCAAAGCCTCGCGTTTATTATCTGAGGTAACGCAAATGGCGGGCGTGGTCACTTTGCCGCGCCGTGAAAATGTGACTTTGCAGCATATTGAATTTTTGCCGATGTCCAATACCAGAGTATTGGTGATTTTTGTCACCGATGGCGATGAAGTGCATAATAAAATCATTCATACCGGCAAATTGTTCAGTCCTGCGGAATTGCAGCAAGCTGCCAACTATTTGAATTCGGTTTACGCCGGCCGCAGCCTGACACTCATTCGGCAATTATTGGTCAGCGATCTGGAAAATGACCGCGTTGCTGTCAATCAGGCTATGCTGGACGCGGTCAATATTGCTCAGCTGACTTTTGCCCAACAACCGAAAGACGATTATGTGTTAAGTGGCGAAACTAATTTAATGGGATTTTCGGAATTATCGGATATGGACAGGCTTAAGCAGTTGTTTGAGGCCTTTAACCATAAACGCGGCGTAATTCATTTGCTGGATCAATGTTTGGCTTCGGATGGCGTACAGATTTTTATTGGTGAAGAGTCCGGATATCGGGCCTTTGATCAATGCAGCTTGGTGACGGCGCCCTATTCTGTTAATGATCAAGTGGTTGGCGTACTGGGCGTGATAGGCCCCACCCGAATGAATTATCAAAAAGTGATTCCGTTTGTGGATGTCACGGCAAAATTATTGGGTGCAGCCTTGAATCCTAAATAAACTGCCCCCAACATTAAGGACAAACCAAATTTTGAATAATGGAGTTAACCATGAGTCATCAACAATCAAGCCACGAAATCAAACCAGAAACTGAAATACTGGCTGAAGTGCTTGAAGAATCCGTCAGTCCCGCAGCATCAACCGACCACGAAACTGGCACAGACCAATTGACCGACATCGCCACTTTGCAATTGGCTCTGGAACAAGCCCAAATTCAGGCCGCCGCCAATCTTGACAAGGCAATACGCACCCAGGCGGAAATGGAAAATCTGAAGAAACGGGTGCAGAAAGATCTGGATGACGAACGCAAATACGGTTTATCCAAATTCGCTAAAGAAATGCTCAGCGTCATTGATAGCCTGGAACTGGGTCTGCAAGCTGTCAGCGGCGATAGCCCGGAAGTGCTTAAATTCAAAGAAGGCAGCGAACTAACCATTAAACAATTTGAAACGGTTTTTGCCAAATTCAATATTGAAATTCTGGATCCGACTGGTCAACCTTTTAATCCGGAACTGCATCAGGCCATGGCCATGCAACCCAGTGCCGATCTGGCACCAGGCACCGTCATCACAGTATTCCAAAAAGGCTATACCATCCACGGCCGTTTATTGCGTCCGGCCATGGTGGTGGTTGCCAAAGCTGAAGATAAACCGGCTAATTCGACAAAAAATGATGAGCAGGCTTGAAAATTCCACGATCACCCGCATATCACTTACAACTTTAAACCTTACAAATTCAAGTCTGGAGCAATAATCAAATGGCTAAAATGATCGGTATTGACTTAGGAACCACCAACTCCTGCGTTGCTGTGCTAGAGAACGGAGTGGCGCGTGTCATCGAAAATAGCGAAGGCGCACGTACCACGCCTTCCATTATCGCATTTAGCGGCGACAACGAAGTCCTGGTTGGCCAATCCGCCAAACGCCAGGCCGTGACGAACCCGGAAAATACTTTGTTCGCTATCAAGCGTCTGATAGGCCGCCGTTACAAAGAAGATGCGGTACAAAAAGACATTAAAATGGTGCCTTATAAAATTATTGAAGCCACCAACGGTGATGCCTGGGTAGAATGCCATGGCCGTAAAATGGCACCACCTGAAGTGTCTTCACGGGTTTTGATGAAACTGAAAAAAGATGCCGAAGCCTTTTTGGGTGAGGAAGTTACCGAAGCGGTCATCACCGTACCGGCTTATTTTAATGACTCGCAACGTCAGGCCACTAAAGACGCTGGCCGTATCGCCGGTCTGGACGTAAAACGTATCATTAACGAACCGACAGCCGCAGCGCTGGCGTTCGGCATGGACAAACCCAAAGGCGATACCACGATTGCAGTTTATGACTTGGGCGGCGGTACTTTTGATATATCCATTATTGAAATTGCTGAAATTGAAGGTGAACACCAGTTTGAAGTATTGGCCACCAATGGCGACACTTTCCTGGGTGGTGAAGACTTTGACATGCGGATTATCGATTTTCTGGCCGGTGAATTTAAACGCGATCAGGGTATAGATCTGCATAATGATCCTTTGGCCTTGCAACGTTTGAAAGAAGCTGCCGAAAAGGCCAAAATCGAGCTGTCGTCTGCCGAACAAACTGATGTCAACCTGCCGTATATTACTGCCGATGCCACCGGTCCTAAACATTTGAATGTGAAGCTGACCCGCGCCAAACTGGAATCACTGGTTGACGAACTGATCGAGAGAACCAAAGGCCCTTGCCTGCAAGCTATTAAGGATGCCGGTGTATCCACCAGTTCAATTAACGATGTGATTCTGGTCGGCGGTCAAACCCGGATGCCGAAAGTGCAGGCTTTTGTAAAAAGCCTGTTTGGCAAAGAGCCGCGTAAAGACGTTAACCCGGATGAAGCGGTCGCGTTAGGTGCTGCGGTTCAAGCTGGCGTACTGGGCGGTGACGTGAAAGACGTATTATTGCTGGATGTCTCTCCACTATCCTTGGGTATTGAAACCATGGGCGGCGTGATGACCAAATTGATCGAAAAAAACACTACCATCCCGACCAATGCGTCTCAGGTTTTCTCTACTGCAGAAGACAGCCAAACAGCCGTGACTATCCATGTGTTGCAAGGTGAGCGGGAAATTGCCGCCGGCAATAAATCGCTGGGTCGTTTTGATTTACAGGATATTCCACCTGCACCGCGCGGTATCCCGCAAATTGAGGTATCGTTTGACATTGATGCCAATGGTATCCTGAATGTCTCGGCCAAAGACAAAGCCACCGGCAAGAAACAGTCTATTGTGATTAAGGCTTCCAGCGGTTTATCGGATGATGAAGTGGAACGCATGATTAAGGATGCCGAAGCTCATGCTGATGAAGACCGTAAATTGGCGCAACTGGTTTCGGCACGCAATAGTGCAGAAGGTATCATCCATGCCACGGAGAAGTCGCTGAAAGACTTGGGCGATCAGGTCGGCAGTGAAGAACGCAGTGCGATTGAATCCGCAATCAGTGATTTACATGCTGTTCTGAAAGGCGAAGATAAAGATGCCATTGAGGCAAAAACTAACGCTTTAACCGAGTTATCCGGTAAACTGGCTGAGCGCGTCTATGCCCAAAAAGGTGCAGCCGAAGCGGGTGCCGGTGGCCATGACAGCCATGCCGAACACGCAGCAGAAGCCGATCATGACGTGGTTGATGCCGAATTTGAAGAAGTTAAGGACGACAAAAAATAAGCGCCATGACCAATCCCGCCGCGAGTCGGCGGGATTTTCATGTCAGCTGTTATAATTTCACATCATTAACCAAACCTATATAACCGCCTGTAGCAACCGGCGGTTTTCTGAACTTATGGCAAAAGAAGACTTTTACAAACTATTGGGTGTTGAGAAAAACGCCAGCGAAGCCGAAATCAAGAAAAGCTATCGGCGCATGGCCATGAAATACCATCCTGATAGAAATAACGACAATCCTGAAGAAGCCGAAAAAAAGTTCAAGGAAATCAAGGAAGCCTACGAGATATTATCCGATGCTAAAAAGCGGGCGGCTTATGACCAGTTTGGTCATGCCGGCGTGGACCCATCCATGGGCGGCGGGCGCGGCGGAGCGGAAAGCTTTAGCGATATTTTCGGCGATGTGTTTGGCGACATTTTCGGCGGTGGTCGGCAACAGCGCAGCAGTGTGCAGCGTGGTGCCGATTTGCGCTACAACCTGGAACTGACGCTGGAAGAAGCCGTAGGCGGTACAGAAACCACCATTAAGGTGCCTGTGCTGGTTATTTGCGGAGAATGTAGCGGTTCCGGGGCTAAACCAGGCAGCAGCCCGGTCACTTGCAGCACCTGTCATGGTCATGGTCAGGTTAGAATGCAGCAAGGTTTTTTCTCAGTGCAGCAGACCTGTCCGACCTGTCGCGGAGCGGGTAAACAAATCAAAGACCCTTGCCCCAAATGTTATGGTCAGGGCCGGGTACAGGAAACCAAAACGCTGTCGGTCAAAGTACCAGCAGGCGTGGATACCGGCGACCGAATCCGTTTGGCGGGTGAAGGCGAAGCTGGGGTAAACGGCGGACCTTCCGGCGATTTATATGTGCAGGTGCAGGTTAAAGACCATAATATTTTCACCCGCGACGGCGCTCATCTGTATTGTGAAGTGCCTATCAGTTTCCCTACCGCCTGTCTGGGCGGCGAAATAGAAGTACCAACCCTGGATGGCAAGGTAAAACTGAAGATCCCGGCGGAAACCCAAACCGGTAAACTGTTCCGTTTACGCGGCAAAGGTGTAAAACCGGTGCGCGGTGGGGCAGTGGGGGATTTATTGTGCAGGGTGCAACTGGAAACTCCTGTACATCTGACCAAAGACCAGAAAGCCCTGATCGAACAACTGGCTGAGTCTTTAAGCGGTGGTGGTAAACACCATAGCCCACAAGAACACGGCTGGATGGATGGCGTTAAAAACTTTTTTGACAAATTGACGGGATAAACCATGTTACGAATAGCCATAGTCGGCGTATCCGGCCGCATGGGTTTAAGCCTGATCAAAGCGGTTGCCTTAGCCAAAACAGCGGAACTTAGTGTCGCTATTTCTCGCCCGGACAGTCTGGCTATCGGCAAGGATGCCGGCGAACTGGCCGGCATTGCCGCGCTAGGGGTTACAGTCAGCAATGATCTGGGTGCCGTGGTGGATGATTTTGATGTTTTGATCGATTTCACCCGCCCGGAACCTTCGCTGCGATACGTTGAAATTTGCCGACAAGCCGGTAAAAAAGTGGTGATCGGCACTACCGGCTATACTGAAACCCAAAAAGCTGAAATAGCGGCTGCGGCCAAGGATATAGCCATCGTCATTGCACCCAATATGAGCGTGGGTGTTAATTTGTCGCTAAAGTTATTGGAAATGACCGCCAAGGTGATGGGTGACTATACCGATATTGAAGTGATAGAAGCTCATCATAGGCACAAAGTCGATGCCCCGTCCGGCACAGCCTTACGCATGGGTGAAGTCGTAGCGGCAGCGCTAGGCCGCGACTTGAAGGACTGTGCTGTTTATGGTCGTGAAGGCGACACCGGTGCGCGAGACCGGAAAACCATAGGTTTTTCCACTATCCGCGCCGGTGATATCGTCGGTGAGCACACGGTAATGTTTGCCGACGAGGGTGAGCGGGTGGAAATTACCCATAAGGCCAGCAGCCGCATGACTTTTGCCAATGGCGCAGTCAGAGCCGCTTTATGGCTGACCGATCAGCCGGTCGGCCTGTTTGATATGCAGGATGTGCTGGGCTTGAAAAACTAAGCACCGGCCAGATACTGGGCAGCGGCTACCGCCGCCTGCCCTAAGGCCAGCCCACCATCATTGGCGGGTAAGAGGGAGGGCGACAGCACTTGCTTGCCGGCAGATCGTAATAAGCCACTAAGCTCTTCCAGCAATAACCGATTCTGAAACACTCCGCCACTAAGTACCACGGTATCAGCACCGATATTGCCCAAACTGATCACAGTTTCGGCAATCGCCACGGCCAGACCATGATGAATACGCGCGGCAATCACTGGCTTAGCCACCCCCAAGTTTAAATCATTCAGCACTGCTAGCCAAAACGGTCGCCAGCTCAATACCAGCTTATCGGCTGTGTCTATGCGCTGATAGGGATAACCCTGACCACGCTGGGCGCCAAACACTGGCGTTGCCAGTATTTCCAGACCAACTGCCGCCTGCCCTTCATAACTGACGGCGGCTGGACAAATCCCCAAAGCGGCGGCTAAGGCATCAAACCAGCGTCCGCAGGAACTGCTTAATGGCGCATTGAGCTGTTGGGCCAGCATCGTATCCAGCACCGCCAAATTCTGCTGGTTTAAAAAGGTCATGATCTCCAGTTGGGCATAATCACGCTGCAACTGCCGCCAATCGAAATAGTTTTGTAAATACGCATAAGTATTGCGCCAGGGCTGACGCATGGCCTGAGCTCCGCCGGGCATGGCGATGGCTTGAAACGCGGCCAGCCGTTGATAGCCAAAATAATCGGCCAGCATAAATTCCCCACCCCATAATTCACCGGTGGCGCCCTGCCCCAGGCCATCCAGCACCACCGCCAGTACCGGCGCGGCACCCAGATCAAAACCCTGTTCAGCCAAACAGGCGGCAATATGGGCATGGTGATGCTGAACGCTGAGCAGAGGCAAGGCTAAATCCAGCTGCATTTGCCGGCCCAACTGGGTGGAAAGATAGGCTTCATGCTGATCTACGGCCAGCAAGCCGGGCTGAAAACCAAATAACCGCTGATAATTATCCAACTGTTGCCGGTAGTCGGTGAATACGGCGGCATTTTCCAGATCGCCGATATGCGCGGACATTATGGCTTGGCCGCGTTGCAACAGACAGAAAGTATTTTTCAATTGGCCGCCCAGCGCCAACACCGGCGGGGCGGCGGCAAAGCCGGCGGGCAGCGGCAGCGTTTGCGGCACATAGCCGCGCGCCCGGCGCAGTAAACGCGGCTGACCGGCCATCACTCTGAGTACCGAATCATCCAGACGCCGGCTGATGTCTCTGTCGTGCCATAAGTAGTAATCGGCTATGCCCTGCAATTGCTCCAGGGCGACCTGATTTGTGATGCAGGGCGGCGCTTCATGCACATTGGCGGAAGTTAACACGATAGGCTCGGACAAGTCCTGTAACAGGATGTGCTGCGCAGGTGTATAGGGCAGCATACAGCCCAATTTGTCATCAGCCGGGGCCACGGCGCCGGCCAGGGCTTTGCCCTGCTGGGGCAGCAGCACTATCGGTGCGGCGCTGCTTTGTAATAATTGCTGTTCCAGTGCCGAAATAGCCACATATTCAGCCAGCATGACCAGATCGCGCGCCATAATAGCAAACGGCTTGGCGTACCGCTGTTTGCGTTGGCGCAAGCGATTCACTGCAGTCTCATTACCGGCATCGCAGGCCAGATGAAAGCCGCCCACGCCTTTGATGGCGATTATGTGGCCGCCCCGGATTAAAGCGGCTGTAGCCGTTAAAACATCTGCGTCAAGATCGATCAGCGCTTTGCCTTGCTGGTCAACCAGCTCCAGCCTGGGGCCGCAGACTGGACAGGCATTGGCCTGGGCATGAAAGCGGCGATCAGCGGGATTTTCATATTCTGCCTGACAGGCCGGACAAGGCTTGAAAGCTGCCATCCTGGTGTGATGCCGGTCATAGGGCAAGGCTGTGACTATGGACAGGCGTGGGCCGCAATCGGTGCAATGCGTGAAAGGGTAACGATAGCGGCGGTTTGCCGGATCATTGATCTCTGCCAGACAGGCGGGACAGAGTGCCGCATCGGCAGCCACACTGGTTTGCACCGCCCCAGCCTGACTGGTGACTATGTCAAATTCCCGACTGGAGACAGGCGCATCCAGCTCGTTGCTGTCTAACCGGCTGATTTGCGCCAGCGGCGGGGCCTGCAAGGGAATCTGGCGAATAAATTCGGCTAGCGCCGGGGCTATGCCCCAGGCCTGGATAGTAACGCCGGCGGCATCATTCCAGACCTGCCCGGATAAGCCCAATTGTCGGGCCAGGCGGCAGATGGCTGGCCGCATGCCTACCCCCTGGACACTGCCCTGGAGGCGGATGGTTAGTGCGGTGATGGGCAGGTCAGAACTAGACATCATTCCGGACGAAGATAAAACCGCCAGTATAGAAGCAAACCTGACTTTTTGCTGGCAATTGCTGTCGGTTGAGACAAACATCAATAACCGAGTAGACCAGGTTGAAATGGTTGACTACCACGACGAGTTATCAGAGACATTCCGTTTTCGTATGGCTGAGCTTATCAGGCCACCAATGATGATTTCCAAACGGCCCATTGTTTACAATCAACCGATATTGATGATAGGCTTAATTGGAACTAGAAGCAGTGATAATTAAACCCGGCATTGAAGCTGACTAAGTTTTGTAATCCAAAGGCAGTTAAAATGGTTTTTTCAAAGCATGTGCTGGGTATCCCATTGTTCAACCCAGCCTCCGGCCCTGTGTCCCTATTTGGATATAATAAATTTCTTAATAAGAGTTAAACGGTGGTCTGCCCCCAGTTTTACTCATTTTTTAAACAACAAGGAGTAATAACATGGCCCGCACTCCATTAATGCGTATGCTGCGCAATCTGGTCAGCGAACACCACGCCGCACTACAACAAGGTGTTTCCGTTGAAACCATTCGCCAGCAAACAGGAATGCAACGACGCGACTTTTTAAAATTGTCCGCAGTAGCCACCGCTGCAGCGATCATCCCATTCGGCAAACCGCTGTTGGCAGGTTCCCGCCAACCTAAAATTGCCATTATCGGCGCCGGTATCGCCGGTTTGAACGCTGCGCTGACTCTGCAAGACGCTGGCATAGCCAGCATCTTGTATGAATCCGACGATCATATTGGTGGCCGAATCCAATCCATCACCACGGCATGGCAAAACGGCCAGGTGTCTGAATGGTGTGGCGAATTCATCGACTCAGGTCACACCACCCTGCAGGCGCTGGCGCAACGTTTTGGTCTGGAACTTGACGATTTATTGGCCGCTGAACCTAAAAACGCCACCGAGACCTATTACTTTGGCGGTAAGTATTACCCTGCAAAACAAGCCAATGCTGATTTCCAAGCACTGGTGCAAATTCTGCAAGACCAAAACACCGCCGCGTCCTATCCGACGGTATACAACTCATCCACACCTACCGGCGAATATCTGGACTCGATCAGCGTCTATGACTGGATAGAAAAATACGTGCCGGGCGGCCATAGCTCCAAACTGGGCCAATTACTGGACGGCGCTTACGACATTGAGTACGGCGCCTCTACTAAACTGCAAAGCAGCTTAAATATAGTGTATTTGTTGCCTGGCCCTACCAACGACTTGAATTTATTTGGCTATTCGGATGAACAATACCATATTCGCGGCGGCAATCAACAAGTCATCACGGCCATCGCTAACGCCTTGCCGGCTAACGCTATTAATGTCAGTCACAAACTGACCGCCATCAGCAAACTCTCAAACGGCAAAATTCAACTGACATTCAGCGTTACCGACGCCACTGGCTCAGTAAGTACCAAGCAAGCCAACTTCGATAGCGTGATTCTAACCCTGCCGTTCAGTACCTTGCGTAAGGTTGATTACAGTAAAGCCGGCTTCGACCACCTAAAGCAAACCGCTATCACCCAACTAGGCTATGGCACTAACGCTAAAGTGATGCTGCAATTCAATGAGCGGGTCTGGCTGGATAAAGGTAAATGGGGACACTCAAACGGCACCTCATACTCAGACACTGGGTATCAAACTGCTTGGGACATCACCCGCGCTCAACCTGGCGAAACCGGTATTCTGGTCAATTACCTGGGCTCAAAAGGCTTAACAATTACGCCTGATCAAGGCGACGAAGCGTTTTCCACCACATCGCCCGCGGTGCGTAAATACGCCGCGCAATTTCTGAAGCAAATAGAACCGGTGTTCCCCGGCCTGAGCGACGAATACACCGGCCTTGCCGCGCTGCATTCGCCGAAAGATGATCCTAATCTGCTGGGCAGCTATTCCTATTGGAAAGTTGGGCAATACACTACGTTCAGCGGCTACGAAGGGGTGAGACAGGGCAATATTCATTTTGCCGGCGAGCATTGCTCCACCAACTTCCAAGGTTTCATGGAAGGCGGCGCTCAGGAAGGCGAACGCGTAGCGGGTGAAATTCTGGCGGATATTCAAGCCGGCGCATTCGGGAAATCCGATAGCTAAATCCTGTACAAAGCGGGGCGCGGTGATGCGCCCCGCATTAAACTAAAAATTGCGCATTTCTGCGTTGTTTAAAACCGTTACGTCCTCACCGGCATTTGAATATCCTATGTAGCAACAATTCAGTTCGCTGGAATTATCCGTTGGCTCCTCGCAAAAACAATGATTTTCGAGTCACCGACACCAGAATTTCCGCTTTACAGATTCTGTTTAACGGAATACCATAAGCTATATGATTCATTCGTTTACTTGTCTCGATACTGAGGCACTTTTCCATAGCCAAAATGTGTCGAGGTTCAAAAACATTGAACGTGTGGCGCGACGAAAGCTTTTGCAACTACATGCGGCTACCGAATTAGCCAGCTTACGGATTCCGCCAGGAAACAGACTCGAACCATTAAAAGGTGACCGTAGTGAGCAACATAGCATCTGCATCAATGGCCAATGGCCAATGGCGAATTTGTTTTATCTGGCGCGAAGATGGTGCCCACCAGGTTGAAATTATTGACTACCACTAAGAGCAAACATGGTTGAACTACTTGATGAAATACACCCTGGCGAAATCCTGCTGGAAGACTTTATGAAACCGTTGGGAATTTCCGCCCGTCAGCTTGCCGCAGACATTGATGTTTCGCCCAGCCGCATCAGTGATTTGGTGCATGGGAATCGCCCCATCACTGCGGATACGGCCTTACGGCTTGGCTTGTTTTTTAGTATGGATCCGCGATTCTGGCTAAATCTGCAAAGCGAGTATGACATGCGTGTTGCTACCCGGACTATGCGCGAAACCATTGCGCCTAGGATACGTGTTTTTCAACGGTATCCTATTGCTAAAACACCACGCCATACCCAAAAACTACAACCTATATAAATGCTAAACCCGCCACGCTGGCGGCACCCAGATTTTCTGTTGCGCCTATCCTGAATTGGACGCACAAACTGTAAAAATTATTTAATTACAATAAGTTAAAAAATTTTATTTTTTTTAGCAAAATTCGAGCGTTTGGTCAGCTGTTTGTTTTCGGCAAATACGATGGCAATCAATCTCTGCTATTTTACAGTCACTAATCATAAAGGAATTGCAAATACCGCTTTCTTTCTGTCGTTGACATTTTATATGAAATACCATATAAACACCCCCATGATACCATCACCCAACAAACCCGTCATCTGGATCGGATCGTCCCATGAGTGACAAAAACTATGCACAATGACGATGAAAGCATCGTAAAAACTTTGCATCCTTTTGCAGGATTGCCTAATGGGGAAGAACGTTTCGCCAAAGTCCAATTGGCGCACCAGATCAATCTTTTGCTCGAAGAACGTGGTTTAAAACAACGTGAGGCGGCAGAATTGCTTGGCATAACTCAACCAGACGTTTCCAATCTTGCCACAGGGCGACTTTCAGGCTTCACCTTTGACCGCTTATACCGCTGCCTATCGGCCCTGGATATGGATGTTGAGATTACGCTTAAAAGACACCGCGTTACTGAGGCAACGCCTGCGTCAATTTATGTTTCATGCCTTTGAAACATGGATTGACGTGATGGATGCTTTATTTTCGGAATGACTGTACAGTTTAGCTTAATGCATTAACCAACAATTTGCGAGGGTCAACATGCAACAAACAGTAACTATCGATTGTCCGGCAGAATTATTAATGGGCATCCATCTCAATGCCGAAGACTTTGCAGATTACTTAAAAAAACAAGCTGCCGTTAGTCTATTTAAAGAAGGCAAGCTATCATCGGGTAGCGCCGCCGCATGGCTAGGAATAAACCGCGTAGCTTTTCTACGCATGGCTTTTGATGCCGGCGCAACCTTATTGGAAGATAGCAATGATGACTTCCAAAGAGAAACCGCCTTGTTATGATCGTTTTTTCCAATACAACACCCATTATTGCCTTAGGCAGTATCCAAAGACTGGATTTGTTACCCAAATTATTTGGGCAGATCCACTTGGTTTCTGAAGTTGTTGAGGAATGCGAGGTAGGTGGCTTCATAAGCTTACCGGAACTTAGAAAGCTTGAATGGTTAACCATTGTCACCTCAACTCCCATCAGTTGCCCCAGTTTATTATTGGCCTTGGATAAAGGTGAAAAACATACCCTGGATATGGCACAAAAGTATCAGGCGGACTGGGTGTTGATTGATGAAAAATTTGGTCGAAACATGGCAGAGTATTTAGGATTACGAGTTACCGGCACACTGGGAATATTACTTAAAGCTAAGCAACAAGGTTTAATTTCTTCTTTTAAGGAAGCCGTTACGACTATGCAAAATCAGGGTATTTATCACCACCCTAATTTGATAAAAAAACTGCTGATACATATTGGCGAATCATGAACAACCCAATAGCCGCGTAGAAACAAAACTATTCATTCATCTTTTTCCAAGTTTTCTGGGCTTCCTCCATCTTTTGGTCAAGAAATATCGCCAGCACACCGGCATCAACAAACCAGGGCGATTTTTGGCCGTTTATGCGTATACATGGAAAGGGTAGCTGTTGTTTGGCGGCTTTGTTTTTAGCTGTTTGCACATCAATATCTAGAAACTTCTGCGCAATCGAATCCAGTGGTATGTGTGCGCTACCGAATTCTGCAAGCAGGGCAAAGTAAGTTGAAACTTTATGTTGCATGGATATTATCCGGATTTGGTAAGTTCTTAAAGTATTTCCTGAATCCGTGTTCCTTTCGGTTTAAGTGAGGGCAGTCGCGTTTCAGACGCGTTTTTTAAAAAAATCTACCACCAATCGAAATTTAACTGCCGTTCATCAAGCCCTCAGTCGCAAAAATCAATCGTTTCCATGGTATTGCCGGCATCGCCAGATGAAAAACCTGACGCCAAGACAAGCAATCTTCTTCTCTACCCGGAGAATCAGCTCGTAACCAGCATCTCAGCTTTCGCGCCGCTTATCCTGATGCAAAGCCAGGCTGCACCACCAATCGCTCTTGTAAATAAGCGAATACTTTTGCCACGGGTGAGGCGCACCCTAAGTCCAGCCACCATTGCCGGGCTTTGTGGATCACCTGGGCTGCTCGATACATGACTTCTTGCAGCACCGTTCGTAACCGCCGTCGTTTTGCCGGATGACGTATTGGCGCCAAGTCGCCAGTCAAGCCCAGTTGACCAATCAGTCGCAAGCAATTATAGGCAAACATACCCATTCTCAATAGACAGTCGTTGGTCTCAAACTTTCCAGATGGTAAGCGTTCCATATCCAGGTCAGTTTTGAATTCCGAATGAAATTGTTCATGGGTGCCGTGGTCGCGGTAGCGTTCAATGACGGTTTCTTCGGGTTCCTCCAGACTCGTCCACCAGCCTTCCAGTTGAATGTCCGGCAGTAATAGCATCTGGCCGTGCTTATTGCTCGTGCGTTCAATGATCCGCACGACCAGTCTGAAGGGGCGAGTCTGTTTTTTCCAAGCACGTTCCACCGTCAGTGTCATTAACGCTTCCCGTTTACCGGGGCGTTTTTCAACAAAGGCGCCGGCCGCTTCCGCTTTTTCTAACCAGGATGTCTTATCTTGCCGTCTTGGATTCCACTTGATCAAGTATTCAAAGCGCCTGTTCATGGCTGCCCAGCGTTCTTTCTCAGCCGCAACCGTAAATAACAGTTTGGCGCTATCAAACCCTGAGTCTTTGCGTAATAACAACGGCAAACCCGGTGCAACCAAGCGCTCAACTCGAGGAAACAGCCTTTCTAGAAAATAATCAATCTCCAGCGATGAATGCCAGCGGCCTGGACGCAGTTCCAATCCTATACACCAGCCTTCATTGCCCAAATAAGCCGCGACAGGCGTATAGCCATCCACTCCCTGATAGGTTCGACTCACCTCTTCCTTCTTGGTACCGCTCTGATCCATGACGAAGGTGTCCATGTCCAGACAGACGTAGCCTTTATGCGGCGTAATTGGGGCTTCTGTTCGTTCGATGAGTCGTATCGATAGATCATCCACCGGCTCCAGCAGGCTGCCGCTGACACGATCAAGACGTTGCCGCAGCCACACGCTGCCGGGAACCTTACGTACATCCAATGCCTTCTTGAAAAAACGATCTTCACGAAACGGCTCAACAGCCTCGAAGTCGCTTTTGCCTATACTTAAAAGGCCAACAGTGGTTTTGACTAAATCCGAGGTTTTGATACCCTGTGAAACAGGTATTCTACCGTCCACCATCACTTCGACATTGACCGCTTCCAGGCACTGGCCGATCAAGGATAGTCCGGCATAGGAGGTAAGTTCCTTTTTGGATTCTTTAAGCTTAAAACGTGCCATAATCAAAACGGGTGACTATAGAAAAACTATATTATACCTTTTTTATCATTGACTTATGACTATTTATAAAAAAAACGAACACGGATTCAGGTATTTATATACCGCGACGTTCAACGGAAAAAAAACCGCTAATTTCACATCCGGCGTTAGGTAGCAATTGCCGGTTCTTTCTCACGTACTAACTTTGAACCGGCAAAATCACGACCAAATGATCGCATGATCTATAAAATACTATCCATTCAAAAGAATGCAAAAACCCGCCTCTTTTGCAAGCCAGATTGATTGACGATCTCCTGTTTTTTAGTTGGAATGCCACCGGAGAAATTTCATTTAGACACGGAATAAAAGGATTAAAGGAAGGATAAAAAGGAAAGGAGAATTTCTTGCATATTTTCAATGCCTTAAATAACCAGATGCGGATCATACCTACCATGTATTGCGGGCTATACCTCCTTTGCCAATTCAGTTGCGGGTTAAACCTACTGCCTAATTGCCGACCTGCGGGTTATACCTACCGTTCTTCGGAGAAATATTTAAAGAAAAAATCGCGTGTTTTGTTGATGCGGGCTATACCTACCGATAGTTGCGGATTATTCCATCACTTGCGGGTTAAACCTACCGCTTGACCCAGGCGCTTTTCCCGGCCATCAGCTTGCCTTTTGTTGGCGGCTTTAACGCTTTTGATGAAATCGCTATGCGGGTTTCCCTCATAAATAATGTCGATGATTTTATTCCGCTCGCCTCTAACAGGATGTTGAAATTTACTCCCATGCCTTCGGTTTAAACCCTTAATATAGGGTTAATTTTTCGGCTGGAAGCCTTATCAGACCTGAATTTCCGTTTCTAGCCCAAAACTTCAGGTCTGGCTGTTCTAAATGGCCCTTTTCGGGGCTTCATTTCCGCCTTTTGGCGGTGGTTAGGCGCACGTCTGCCTAGGCGGTCGAACACCGCCAGCCAAAAATATTGCCCATTCGGGTCAGATTATAGGCGGCGAAGGTGAAGACAGTTTGTGCCGCTACTTTTTTTAAGCGACGGAATTTGGTTTGATGCAGACCACCTATGGTCTTGCTCCAGCCAAACACTTCTTCAACCCGTTTACGGATTTTGAGGCTGGTCTTGTATCCGGGATGGCGGGTGGTGCGGTGGTCAATGGCAGAGCCTTTGTTCTTCTGTGCCACATGCGGGGTGACTTTGAGAACGCGAATGTCGGTCACGAAGCTTTCAACATCGTAGCCTTTGTCTGCGCCCACTGTTGTACCCGGTTTCTTCACAGTCCGTTTGATCATGGTCTTCGCCGCTTCCCGCTCTGCTGTGCCGGTGGCGTGAGTGACTTCAACATCAACCACCAGACCGTTCCGGTTCTCCATCAGGGCATGGCCCAGGTAACAGAGCTGTGATTTGTCGCCTTCACTTTTTTTGTATAGCCGGACATCCGGGTCGGTGGTCGAGGCGTGTGTATCATTGCTGCGCTTTTCGCCTTTGAAGTTGACAGTCGGGTTACGCGTATCATCTTCCGGAGGTGAGCTTGAACCGTCTTTCTTGACAAAGCTTTTCATGGAAGCCCAGCCTTTAATCAGGGTGCCATCCACGGAAAAATGCTCGCTGGAGACCAATTCTTGCCATTCGGCAAGCAACAAGATGCGATCAAAAAACAAGCGGCAAATACGTTCATTCAGCAAGCGGTCACGATTGGCGCTGAAGGTGGAGTGATGCCAGACCTCATCATCCAGCGTCAGCCCCACAAACCAGCGATACAGCAGATTGAAATCAATCTGCTCCACCAACTGTCTTTCGGAACGAATGGTGAAAATCACTTGCAGCAAGCTGGCGCGCAATAGGCGCTCTGGTGGGATTGAATCCCGGCCCCGGCGGGCATAAAGCGCGTTAAATTCAGTATCCATGGTTTTCAAAAGGATATCGACGATGGCACGGAATTTCCGTAAGGGATGGTCTTTGGGAATCCGTTCTTCCAATGTCCGATAGCTAAAGAGTACATCTTGGGTGATGTCAGCGCCGCGCATAAAATCATTCCGTTGGAATATATAATAATGGAACTATTTTATCATATATAACAATTGCTTGCGATATTATAAACTCTTTGGCTCAATGAATTTATGCGGCTTGCAGGGGTAGATAAAATCGACAGCCTGCTAATATCTTTGATACGCTGAACTGAGTTGAAAACCCTAATGGTCTTGAAAACCTCAAAAACTGCTTCCAATTCCTTGATCGCATCGTTGGTTCTTACCCTATCTAACATCCCGCTTTCATCCCGCATACGCGCAAACGACAATCTTATAGGCGCGGTATGGCCAGCATTACTGTAATAATATGCAAGCCGCTTATACAGCCAACGCGCCAAATGGGTTTTTAGCTGCATCATTTGCCGATAATTGAATTGCCGGTATTCGATATCGTTCATGGCTTTATAAACAAGGGGATGAAATACGCTACAAACCAGGATTCAGAATTGTTTAAATCAGTATTGCTAATAAAGCCTTCCAGGCGTATATATTTTTCTATTGTAAAACCCTTGCCACCAGCGTTTTTGGCGTGAATTTCGATACCAGCCCTAGCCAAAATAAGCAGCGATTTGACAACCTCCTGGCATGAGCGCGAGTGACCTTGTTTTTTAAGCTCATTCCGCAATTGGTGGATGGTGAAAGTAATTCCGCAGTTAGCTTCCTTTTTGTCAAAAAAGCATTGATTTTGTAGCGTCGCAATTCTTCTAAGTGCATCCTCGACTAGTTCTTCGTTTGCACTGGGATAAAAAGCATATGTGCGTCCATTCTCAATGCTTAAGAACGCCGGTGTAATAAACATACAGTAATCGCTTTCCATGAATCTGAATTCTTTACGATATACCGGCAGTTGTCCATCTTTTGACCGCATTCGGTTTTGTTCAACTTGAGATAGCGAATATTTTGGTAAGCAGTCCCAAAATTTCACCAAATTAGATAGCGAAAGCCATTCTTCATAAGTATTATGCAGAAAATCATTGAAGATATTGACCTGGATAGCTTGAAAGGCTTCTAAACTTGGTGGCCTTAATATGCTAGCGACCGGCATCTTGTCTAACATAGGTAACTGTGTGGTTTTGACAATCTCCTATCTTATGAGTTTTTTGAACGGCCTAGCTGTACAAAAAAGGCTGTTTTAGAGCCTCCTTTTCATGCTGTCCATGTAACTAGCACGGAATCAAGCTAGGATAATAGTAAGAAGGTACCATTTGCTGGCACCTTCTCTGGAAGTTATCTTATGAAGTCCAACTTTGAAGCGAATTGATGGCGGCATCTATCCGCTTTAGCATGGCTCGCAACGGCGTACAGTCTGGATAATACTTGGCAAGCATAATTTTGACCAGGGTAAGACTTTCTATATGCCGACCCCGTTCCTCGGCAGGCATAGAACGGTCATACTTCGCATGTTCAGTTCCGTGATAGTAGAGGTCAAAGAACTGTTCATTTGGTAATTCCTCATGGTTGTACTCGCGTTGAGTCCATTCATCCAACTCACTGCGGACGGCATCGACACGGTTGTATACGCCCTTGCGATGATAGCTTACCGCCAATACAGACTTCAGTTGACGGCCAACCTCAGCATGCGTCTCAATAGGCATGCGAGCATTCGGACGGCGCTGTGGACCAACAAACGTCCCGTTATAACTGACCGTATTGTTCTTTCCGACTGACTTTCGGGACGCTTGTTTAGCTTTCTCTTTTTTAGTAGATTCCTCAGCCTTGGCAATAGTGCCTGGACTGACGAAATATGGCGACATCGGCGCAGATTCACCGTTCCAATTTTCTTCAGTAATTGGTGCTGGCAACATGTTCAGAACTGCAATGATCGGTTCTAACGGGATACCTTTTTTGACATCGGCAATCAGATAAAGCCTGGAACCTCCATCTGGGTTATACATACCGGGCCAATCAGGTTTCTGAATCATATAGCCGTGGCGCTTGGCCCACTCGGCGCGCTCAGAGGCTCGATTTTCTGCGGCCTTCTCATAGGGTTCATCCACGAAAAGATACCGTTTAGATACTCGGTCATACCAAACGCTATGATGATCCTTTCCAGGTACAGCATTAGTCCAACTGCCGCCTGGGTAGGCCTTGTTGTGACTCTTCGACGGATGCAGCTTTGTGGCGTCCATGAAGTTTAGTGTACGCGCCGTAGCACAAACCAGACGACGAGCTCCCGATTGAGAGGACGACATATCAATTCGTGCCAAATGATCAGGTCCTTCGGCGCGAACATTGATAAATGCGCGATGATTCTGGAATTGGGCGGGCTTGATGAGTTCGCCCCATGGCATGGAAAGTCTGATGATCAAGGTTTCGCGACCTCGGATATCCGTATTAAGATCCTTCCAATACGCAGTGATAAAAACAGTATGACTCTCTTGCTGTTTCTCGGAAGAGTGGTTGGTAACCAAAATATTATTAGCGTGACGGAAATTCTGGAACCCGCCTAGCTTGGCGGCTTCTTCCAAAGCTTGATGATGTTTTATGCCTTGTTCATGCTTGATTGTTTTGGCAAGACGCTTAATCCCCTCCAATGAGGATGGGGAAATGATTTCATTCGACATGACAATTCTCCTAGTTCATAGCGAAACGTCACCCGTCTACCGTAACCTCACGAACCCGAATTTGACATGTGCGGGAAAGTTATGAAAATAAGTGGCAGTGCTGTCAACAGCTTTGCTCTGACGGGTGGCAGGCTCCTGCCTAGAACCTCATTGAAAATAATATCAAATAAATTTCTGAATGAAAAGTCAGTTTTGCCTACCCTTAAATTCCTTACCTTTCTTAAAAAACCTAATCCGCAAATTTAACGGTATCCTATAACTAAAACACCACGCCATACCCAAAAACTACAACCTATATAAATGATACAAACAGCTAAACCCGCCACGTCGGCGGCATCCCGATTTTCTGTTGCGCCTATGTTAGATTGGACTGATAGGCACTGTCGTTATTTTCACCGTTTGCTGACGCGCCATGCTTTGTTGTATACCGAAATGGTGACTACCGGGGCGATTTTGTATGGTAATCAGCAGCAACATTTGCAATTCAGCCCGGCTGAACAGCCGGTGGCTTTGCAATTGGGTGGCAGCAATCCGCTTGATCTGGCGGCTTGCGCCAAAATCGGCGCGGAATTTGGTTATAACCAGATTAATCTTAATGTCGGCTGTCCCAGTGATCGGGTGCAAAATGGTCGGTTTGGGGCTTGCCTGATGGCAGAACCGCAGCTGGTGGCTGATGGTGTGGCGGCGATGCGCGAGGCAGTGAGTATTCCGGTGACGGTGAAATCCCGGATTGGTATTGATGACCGAGATTCCTATCCGGAATTGCAGCATTTTATTGCCACGGTACGGGATGGCGGTTGCCGGACTTTTATTGTCCATGCCCGGAAAGCGTGGCTGTCTGGTCTATCGCCCAAACAAAACCGGGAGATTCCGCCGTTAAGATACGATGTGGTGGTACAGTTAAAGCAAGATTTTCCGGATTTGGAAATTATCATCAATGGCGGCATTACCGATTTAAGCGCCGCGCTTGTTCATCTACAGCAACTGGATGGGGTGATGGTAGGCCGCGAGGCCTATCACAACCCCTATGTACTGGCCGAGGTGGATAAGCTAATTTTTAATGACCCGCACCCTGTACCGAGCCGGCGCGAACTGATACTGGCGCTGCTGCCTTATGTGGAAAGCCAGTTACAACAAGGGGTCAGACTGCACAGTATCACCCGGCATTTGCTGGGGCTGTTTCATGGGGAAAATGGCGCACGGGCCTGGCGGCGGCATTTAAGCGAACAGGCCAGTAAATACGCAGCCGATCCGCAAGTATTATTGGATGCATTAGAATTTACCGCTTGATGTTGTATACTCACCCAATTTTATCCGGGGGGCGGCGATGGAAGAATATTTTTCCAAGATTATAGAATCGATAGGCGAAGACTTAACACGTGATGGTTTGCGTGACACGCCTAAACGGGCAGCCAAAGCCTTTACCTTTTTAACCAATGGTTATGAAAAAACCCTGGAACAGGTATTAAATGGGGCAATATTTCAGGCTGATACTGAAGACATGGTGATTGTGAAGGACATTGAGCTGTATTCCTTGTGTGAGCATCATTTGCTGCCGTTCATTGGCAAATGTCATATCGGCTATTTGCCACAAGGCAAAGTGCTGGGTTTATCCAAGCTGGCGCGTATTGTGGATATGTATGGCCGCCGTCTGCAGATTCAGGAGCAGCTCACCCGCCAGATCGCCACTGCGGTAGAAACGGCAATTGATGCGCGCGGCGTGGCCGTGGTGATTGAAGCCAAACATTTATGCATGATGATGCGCGGCGTGGAAAAACAAAACTCGGTGATGACCACCTCGGTAATGACCGGGATTTTTCGTGAAGAAATCAGCACCCGTTCCGAATTTTTAAATCTGATCAATCGCTAACCATGAACCAGCCCACCGGCAAAAAAACAGGCATCTTGATTGTCAATCTAGGTTCTCCGGCTTCGCCTAAAACCGCCGATGTGCGCCGGTTTCTTCGCGAGTTTCTGGGAGACCCCAGAGTCGTGAATATTCCGCGCCTGATTTGGTGGCTGATCCTGAATCTGTTTATCCTGCCGTTTCGGCCCCGCAAATCGGCCCATGCCTATCAAAGCATCTGGACTGAGCAAGGGTCTCCGCTGGTGGTGTTTACCCGCGATTTAAGCGCCAAACTCAAGGCCAGATATGGGCATGAGGGCCTATTTTTTGATTACGCCATGCGCTATGGCCAACCCAAACTCAGCGATAAACTGCAAGCGTTCAAACAACAGCAGGTTGATGAAATTATCGTGCTGCCACTGTATCCGCAATATTCGTCCACCACCACGGCCTCGATTTTTGATGTGTTCGCTGCGGAACTGGCCAGCTGGCGGCATATCCCCAGTTTGCGTTTCATCAGTGATTATTATCGGCAGCCCGCCTATATCAATGCTGTGGCAGACAGCATCCGCCTACATTGGCAAAATCATGGTCAGGCCGAATTGTTGCTGATGTCTTTTCATGGTCTGCCGGCCAAATTAACCGAGCTGGGCGATCCGTATTTTTATCACAGTCAGGCCACCGCTTTAGCCATTGCCAAGGCGCTGGGCTTGGCCGATAATCAGTGGCAACTGGTGTTCCAATCTCGCTTCGGCCGTGCCGAATGGTTACAGCCCTATTGTGTGGAAGTGCTGGGGAATTTACCCAAACAGGGCATTAAACACATTGATGTGGTTTGCCCGGGGTTTGCTGTGGATTGCCTGGAAACCCTGGAAGAGATAGCCCTGACCAATCAGGACATTTTTCTGCAGGCCGGGGGCGAAAGTTACCGCTATATTCCGGCCCTGAATGACAGCGATATTCATGCCGAAGTAATCTTCCAATTAACCATACCTGCCCAGTAGAGGCAGGAATATAAAACCGGGGGCGAGTATGCAACAAAATGTCTTACAAAGCTGGAATGACACTTGGCCTAACCCGCGCAGCAGCACACCGCCGCCAACCGGTGCCGGGGTGCTGGATCAGGCTGCTTTCAATACTATTGAGGTTGATGAGCTGTTTGACACGGTTAATTACGCAGCCAGTCTGGCAGGCCAAACTATATTGTATCGCTCCCTGACTCACCCCCTGGCCGATGCTGATGCTATTAACGCCAAACAGGCGGCCGTGCGGGAAATTCTGGAAGAACCGGGGGTGAGAAGCAATGTTGAACATATTGTTAATCAGGCCGCCGCCGGCGAAGCCAATTTGTATCTGCTGCTGTTTGGCGAATTTTTGGGTTCTTTTGGTACCGCCAGGGAAAAACACCATATTGAAGGCTACGGTTATAAACAGTATAGCCGGGGCATACGCTTTGTTTTGCATCTGGTAGACGCTATCCAGGGTTCGGAAACCCCAAAAAGCCCTTATCTGCAAAGCATCTACGCCAAAATTGCCGGTTTTGCGCAAAGCAATGAATATTCGTTGATGCGGGGCCCTGTTTACAACAGCGAAAAAGGCCTGCAAAGCAAAGAAGAACGCAAACATTCCTTGTCGCCGGCCACCGTCTTTCGCCCTACTCTATTTAAGCCGGTATTAATCGGTTTATTGTGTGCGCTGTTATGGGCATTGATTGAGTATTTTCCCGGCGACATGTTCAAAGTCGGCAAGGACGGCATTGCGATCGGTTCGGTATTTTTTCTGCCGATGCTGCTGGTTTATATCCCGGTGGTCGGCGGCTATGACCGCGACAACTGCATTATCCCATTACGCGAGCTATACCGGAGTTCAGCGGCTTTAGGAGAGCTGTTGGATGGCCTGGGCCAGTTGGACGAATTATTGTCGTTTATTAAATATGGTGAAGATTACGGCAGCACCACAGTGTTACCAAAAATCAGTGCTGCCGCTCAACACAGTATCAAACTGCAAGCGGCCAAAAATCCGGTATTGGGGCATCGTCATCCAGAATATGTCGGCAATGATTTCGAGCTGGACAGCGATAGACTGGTATTTATTACCGGCCCCAATAGTGGCGGCAAAACCGCATTTTGCAAAACCATCGCCCAAACCCAGTTATTGGCGCAAATAGGCTGTTTTGTACCGGCCAGTGCTGCCGAGTTAAGTGTAGCGGACCGTATTTTTTACCAAGCACCGGAAATTAGCCATCTGGATGACGGTGAAGGCCGCTTTGGCACCGAACTGAAACGCACCCGTGACATTTTTTTAGCCAGCACACCTAACAGTCTGGTGATACTGGATGAAATGGCTGAAGGCACCACGTTTGAGGAAAAAATGCAGTCTTCTACCGATGTGCTGGATGGTTTTTACCGTAAAGCGAATAGTACAATCCTGATTACCCATAACCATCAATTGGTGGATGTGTTTGTCAGACGCGCCGCTGTCAGCCCCTGGCAAGTGGAATTTGCCGATGAACTGCCCACCTTTAAACTGGTGGCCGGCATTTCCAGAGTCAGCCATGCTGACCGGGTTGCGAAAAAAATTGGTTTTTCCAAACAAGATATTGATAACTATCTGGCTCAATCGTTATGAACATTGGTACACCTTGCCGGGCCAGCGCCACCAAAGCCTTGTTATTGGGCAGCGGTGAGCTGGGCAAAGAAATTGCAATTTCCTTACAGCGCTATGGCGTAGAAGTCATTGCCGTTGACCGTTATGACCATGCCCCAGCCATGCAGTTGGCCCACCGCAGTTATGTGATTGATATGACCGATGCGGCGGCACTAAAAACGCTGATAGACGAAGTACGCCCGAATTACATTATTCCGGAACTGGAAGCGATTGCTACTGACGCGCTGGCGGAACTGGAAACAACAGGCCAAACCACTATAGTACCCAATGCTCGCGCCATTCAGCTGACCATGAACCGGGAAGGTATTCGTCAACTGGCCGCCGTGGAACTGGGCTTACCTACTTCGCGCTATGCTTTTGCGGAAAGCTTTGCCGAGTTACAAGCGGCTGTAAATGCCGGAATAAGCTACCCCTGCTTTATTAAACCGACCATGTCCTCATCCGGTAAGGGCCAATCCATGGTGAAGTCGGCCGATCAACTCCAGGCGGCTTGGGATTACGCCAAAACCGCCGGTCGTACCGATACAGGTAAAGTGATCGTGGAAGCCAAGATTGAGTTTGATTTTGAGATTACTTTGCTCACCGTGCGGGCGCTTAATGCGGATGGTCAGGTCGAAACTCAGTTCTGTGCGCCGATAGGCCACCGCCAGGAACAGGGTGATTACCGGGAAAGCTGGCAACCGCAGGCCATGAGCGACAAGGCGCTAGCCCGCTCCCAACAGATTGCCGCCGATATTACCGGCGCACTGGGCGGTTTGGGTTTATTTGGCGTGGAATTATTTATCAAAGGCGATCAGGTCTGGTTCAGCGAAGTCAGTCCGCGCCCGCATGATACTGGCATGGTGACACTGGTCAGTCAACGTCAGAATGAATTTGATCTGCATGCCCGCGCGATTCTCGGGCTACCGGTCGATACCAAGCTGACCCATACTGCCGCCAGTGCGGTGATACTGGGTGGCATCGACAGTCAGGATATCGTTTATAGCGGACTGGATCAGGCCCTGCAAATACCAAACACGGATATTCGTCTGTTCGGTAAACCGGAAGCCTTTGTCAGCCGACGTATGGGGGTGGCACTGGCTACTGCCGCCTGCGTGGATGAAGCCCGTAACCATGCCGTGCAGGCTGCCGGGTTGATCGGCATCAGTAGCGCCGGTTAGGGTAATTGCGGAGCATGCTGTCATGTCGTGGCTTAAAATCAGTTGCCTAATGCTGGTTTGCAGTAATGCCGGCGCTGATGTTTACAAGCAGATAGCCGGTAATGGCTTGATTACTTACACCAATAAGCCGCGTACTGACAACGGCTACCATTTGTTATTCCGCACCCCGCCACGCAGCTATCCGCAAGATTTGAAATTTGTGTCGCAAAACAAGCAAAAATACAGTGATCTGGTGGCTAAAGCGGCTGCCAAACATAATCTGGATGTAAAATTACTCCACGCCGTGATCCAAGCCGAATCAGCTTATAACGCCAATGCCGAATCACCCGCCGGGGCGGTTGGTTTAATGCAGCTGATGCCCGACACGGCTGTGCGCTACGGGGTAGCCGACCGCCGCGATGCCGAACAGAATATAGACGGTGGCGCTCGTTATCTTAAAGATTTGTTGGCCATGTTCAATTCGGATCTAAAACTGGCGGTGGCCGGCTATAACGCCGGAGAAGGGGCGGTGATGAAATATCATTACAATATCCCACCCTATCCAGAAACCATGCATTACGTTGAGCATGTGCTCAGTCTCTACGCCAAAGGCTGAACTATTCCGCTTTACAGGACTGTCACGCCGAATCTGGCTAGCAAGCTAACCAGTTTTATCAGGGGTAATCCAATCAAGGCACTGGGATCGCTGGATTCAATTCCACTGAACAAGGCAATCCCCAAGCCTTCGGCCTTAAAACTGCCGGCACAGGCATAGGGCTGTTCCAGATCAACATAATGTTCTATCTGTTCCAGGCTTAACTGGCGAAAATAGACTCTGGTAATGTCCAGATCTGTCAGACACCTATTACGGCTGGCATCAAAAACACTGACTGCGGTATAAAACTCCACACATTGTCCGGATTGAGCCTGTAATTGGGCTATTGCCGGCTGGCGCTGGCCGGGTTTACCCAGAAGCTGGGTACCACACAAGGCCACCTGATCGGAACCGATAATCAAGCCATGGGGAAACATCACCCCGACCGCTCTGGCTTTTGCTTGAGCGAGTCTTATAGCCAGTTGTGCCGGATTTTCTCCGGGTTGGGGAGACTCATCCACTTCACTGTTAAAACTGATAAAATCAAGTTGGAGTTTAGCCAATAACTCGGCCCGATAAGCTGATCCAGAGGCTAGTACAAGGGTAGACATAGGTAAATAAATAGAATTAGTTAAGTGTGTATTTGACGCAACAGAAGCTAAGCTGTATCATTCTACAGTTATGTCAGATAAATTACCCGAACTTATAGATCCCATTTTGCTCGCTGAAAGACGTAGTGAGCTGGTGGGCGCAATTAAAATTGCCGATCTTGAGCGCTTATCTGATTTACTCGCCGATACGGCAGGCGATGTCGCAATTGAAGTGGTTTTTGCCAAAACCGGCAAGCTGGCAACAGTATCCGGACATATAAAAACCACATTGAATCTGGCTTGTCAATCCTGTCTGCAGGGCTTTGCCTGGCCGCTTGAGCAACGTTTTAAGCTGGCTGTAGTGTCTTCATTACAGGAAGCAGACAAACTTGGCCTGGATTGCGAACCGTTATTATTGACAGGCGAAAAAATATCGCTAAGCGCCTTGATTGAAGATGAAATATTGCTGGCCTTGCCGGACTATCCCAAGCATGAGCATAACTGCCTAAGCGGTCGAAACGTTCAGCCCAGCGATGATAAATTAGAATCTAAACCCAGTAAGGCGAATAACCCTTTTTCTGTTTTAGCAAAACTTAAAAACACCGGAGATTAAAATGGCAGTACAAAAAAGTAAAGTATCGCGCTCCAGACGCGGTCAACGTCGTTCACACGATGCATTAGTTGGCAAAACCCTGGCGCAAGACCCCTTGACAGGTGAAGTACATCTGCGTCATCACATGACTCCAGACGGTTATTTCAAAGGCCGTCAAATTATTGGCGGCGGCATTGTTGACGAAGATTAATTAATAATCTTCAGCCATAACCACGTAAAGCCGGCGCATTACCCACTGTTGTCGGCTTTTCCGACTACAGGAGCTAATCCTAAGCGTGAGTGTAACTCTTTCAATTGATGCCATGGGCGGAGATTTTGGTCCTAAAGTGACCGTCCCCGCAGCACTGGCCTGTTTAAGAAAAAATCCGGATCTGAAATTGATTATGGTTGGCGACGAAATAGTCTTGAACGGACTATTAGCCGATGCCAAACTTACTTTCAAAGACCGTATTGCCGTCCATCACGCATCCCAAGTGGTTGAGATGGACGAGGCCCCGCAAAAAGCCTTAAAAAACAAAAAAGACTCTTCCATGCGGGTGGCTATCAATCTGGTTCAGCAAGGCCTGGCCGATGCCTGTGTCAGCGCCGGTAATACCGGGGCGTTAATGGCCACGGCCCGCTTTGTGTTAAAAATGATACCCGGCATCGAACGTCCAGCCATTATTTCGACTCTGCCTTCCCTGTATGGACATACTCATATGTTGGACTTGGGTGGTAATGTCGATTCCAGCGCGGAACAACTCTACCAATTTGCGGTCATGGGCGAAGAAGTGGTCAAGGCTGTCGAGAATATCGACAAACCTAAGGTGGCATTGCTCAATATAGGCGAAGAGGATATGAAAGGAAATGTCCAGGTCAAAGCCGCCGCTAAATTACTGGAAAACTCCAGCTTGAACTATATCGGTTATGTGGAAGGCAATTCCATCAATGCCGGCCATATTAAAGTTGATTTAATCGTCACCGATGGTTTTGCCGGGAATATTGCCCTAAAGTCCATTGAAGGCGCGGCGAAAATGATCAGCGTCAAATTGAAAGACAGTTTTTCCCAAAACATCCTGACTAAACTGGTGGGCTTGATTGCCTATCCGGTATTGAAATCCTTTAAGGATAGTATTGATCCTCGTCTTTATAATGGTGCCAGTTTCATTGGCTTACGCGGTCTGGTGATAAAAAGCCACGGCGGTGCTGATGCCCTGGCTTTTGAAACAGCGATTCATTTGGCCGAAGTTGAAGTCAGGCAAGCGGTGATACGCAAAATCAGCGAGAAGATTGAGAAAGCTTTGGAACAAAAGGTGAGCGCATGACACGTTGGGCCAATGTAATTGGCACGGGCGGCTATTTGCCTGCCAAAATCCGCAGTAATGATGATCTGTCTACCATGGTAGATACCAGCGACAGCTGGATTTACGAGCGTACCGGCATCAAAAACCGTCATATAGCCGCTGATGATGAAACGGCCTCCAGCATGGCTGAAGCTGCTGCCCGGCAGGCCATCGATATGGCTGGGATTGATGTTCAGGAAATTGATCTGATTATCGTTGCCACCAGTACCCCGGAACGCATTTATCCCAGCACTGCCTGTTTATTGCAGAAACGGCTGGGAATCCAAAAAGGGGTCGGTTTTGACATCCAGGCGGCTTGTTCAGGCTCAATATACGCGTTAAGTATTGCTGATCAATATATTAAAACCGGCATGGCCGAAAAAGTGTTGATCGTCGGCTCGGAAATCTGTTCGCGCATCACTGACTGGACAGACCGTACTACCTGCATTCTGTTCGGTGATGGGGCCGGTGCCATTCTGTTGGCTGCAGCGAAGCAACCCGGTTTATTGGCAACCCATATCCATTCTGACGGCAGCTACGAAGATCTGCTGTATTGCCCCAATCCCCAGGTTGCCGCAGCCGCTAATCAAAACGAAGCCGCTTATATCCACATGCGCGGCAACGAAGTGTTTAGAGTTGCGGTTAATACCTTGGGCCGTATCGTCGATGAAACGCTGGCAGCCAGCGGTTTACAACAGACTGATATCGACTGGCTGGTACCACATCAGGCCAATACCCGGATTATTGCTGCTACCGCAAAGAAATTGGGCATGAGTATGGAGCAAGTTATCCTGACCCTGGAAAATCAGGGCAACACATCCTCCGCTTCACTGTTGCTGGCGTTTGATCAGGGCGTGCGCGATGGTCGCATCCAGCGCGGTCATACGGTATTAATGGAAGCTTTTGGTGCCGGATTCACCTGGGGCTCCGCTTTGCTTAAGTATTAGGAATTATCACCATGAGTCAACAAAATCAAAATCTGGCTTTTGTCTTTCCAGGCCAAGGTTCACAAGCCGTCGGCATGTTAGCGCAACTGGCTGACAGCTACCCGGTGGTCAAACACACTTTTGCCGAAGCATCCGATGTGCTGGGCTATCAGCTGTGGGATCTGGTCAGTAACGGTCCCGATGCCGAATTGAATCAAACTCAAATTACCCAACCAGCCATGTTGGCAGCCGGGGTCGCCGTGTGGCGGGTCTGGACTGAAAATTCGACTGTACGTCCGGCCTGGTTGGCGGGCCATAGTCTGGGCGAATATACCGCACTGGTCAACGCCGGTGTGATCGCCTTTGGCGACGCCATCAAGCTGGTTGCTGAGCGTGGTCGGCTGATGCAGGAAGCCGTGCCGGCCGGTGTTGGCGCCATGGCTGCTATTATCGGCCTGGAAGATCAACAAGTGGTTGATGTGTGCGCCGCTGCTGCCAATGGCGAAATCGTTTCAGCTGCTAATTTCAATGCCCCTGGTCAGGTTGTGATTGCCGGTGAAACAGCGGCGATAGATCGTGCCATAGTGGCCATGAAAGCTGCGGGTGCCAAACGCGCCCTGAAATTACCGGTCAGCGTACCTTCCCACTGTCCGCTGATGGCTGGTGCCGCCGAGCAACTCTACGCCTTGTTGCAAGCTATCGAAATTCATGCACCTAATACTCAACTGATCCACAATGCTGATGTTCTGCCTCACACTAGTCCGGATGCGATCCGCACTGCGCTTAAAGAGCAGCTGTTTAAACCAGTGCGCTGGGTGGAAAGTCTGCAGTTCATCGAGTCTCAAGGTGTGACCACCTTTATCGAGTGCGGTCCCGGTAAAGTCCTGCTGGGTCTGAACAAACGTATTGCTGCCGATGCCAACCACGCGGCTATCTTTGATAACGAATCTCTAAATTCAGTTCTGGAACAATTAAATGGCTAAAAAACTCGCTATCGTGACCGGTGCCAGCCGGGGAATAGGCCGCGCTATCGCCGAGAAACTGGCGGCAGACGGTTTTTTTGTGGTGGGAACTGCCACCAGCGAACCTGGAGCAGCCGCTATTTCAGCGTACCTGACCGAGCAGGGCCAAGGCTATAAACTAAACGTAGCCGATGCGGCTGAAATTGAGGAATTCATTAAAACTGTTACCGATAATTTCGGGGTACCAGCCGTACTGGTCAATAACGCCGGCATTACCCGCGACAACTTGTTGATGCGGATGAAAGACGATGAATGGGACGATATTATCACCACCAATCTCACCTCAATTTTTCGGATGAGCAAAGCGGTATTGCGCGGCATGATGAAAGCCCGTTATGGCCGTATTATCAATATTTCTTCGGTGGTTGGTGCTACCGGCAATGCCGGTCAAACCAATTATGCCGCAGCCAAAGCCGGCATGGTGGGTTTTAGCAAATCACTGGCTAAGGAAGTCGGATCACGCGGTATTACTGTCAATACTGTCGCACCCGGATTTATTGACACCGATATGACCAAAGAGCTAGGAGCTGAAATTAAAACTCAGTTGCTATCTGCAATTGCCGTGGGCCGCCTGGGTCAACCCGAAGAAATTGCTCATGCCGTCAGCTTTTTAGCTTCTGAAGCTGCCGCTTATATAACCGGTGAAACCTTGCATGTCAACGGCGGCATGTATATGCCCTAAGCTGAACCAGTCAGATCTGTAAATATTGATCTATGCCTGCTTCACTACGGATACATGTTTTATCCGTCAGGCGCTGTAATAAGCGGGCATAGTTGGGATCGTGCCGGCTTCTGTCGTTTTGCGGGTGCCAAAGGTGTAAAACCGGCACCGCAAACCGGCCTTCTTTACGCTTGATTCCTTGATGAATCAAGCGTATCACCAAGTCTGAATCTTCATACCCCCATCCCTGAAATAATTCATCAAACCCGTTCACGGCGATAAAATCTTGTTTCCAGACTCCTAGATTGCAAGTCATGGCTTGTTGCCAGTATTTGGGTCTAAGATAACGTGGTTTACTAAATGGCAAATACAGCAAAGGCAAGATACGATTAATCTGTCCGCTCAGTTTGCAACGCATAAAAAACAGCGTATTTTGCAAATGCAAAGGAATTTGCTGCTGCAAGGCCTGATTGGTGTATTGTTCGCTAATCAACAAGCGATTACCCGGCACAAAATGAGCTGATTCTGCTAAGCGGCGATGGCGCTGAATAAAATGCGGAAACACTACGCAATCGCCATCCAGAAAGATCAAGTAACTGCCACGGCTCTCGGCAACAGCTTTATTTCTGATGGTGGCCGCTCTAAACCCCTGATCAGGATGATAGACACTACGAATACTGAGCGGGGAGTCTGTGCTTAATTCGGCTATTAACTGCCGGGTATCTGCACCAGAACCATCATCGGCAATGATAATCTCAAAATGTCTATCAGACTGGGCCAGCAAGCTGTTTATGCAGGCAGCTAGTGCGCTTGGCCAATTGTAGGTGGTCACGATGACCGAAATCAGCTTAGTCATGCTGGGATTGTTTATGTATATTCCGCAGCTTTAGGTATTTGTAGTAGCTGCCTTCGGCATTGGATATCGCCAACATTAATCCTTCTGCCCCATCCAAAAAGCCGGCTTTTAACAAATACGTGCGGATAAACGTCCAGATGCCCCGGCCAATGGCGCGCGCCAAACTGGCATGCTGATGCTGTTTGTAGAGTTTTTCGGCACCCAGAGTGGAATAATGATTTATTTTATCCAGCACTTCACTGGGATCGGTAAAGGCTTCGTGCAATATTGGCTGCTGTAAGTGTTTGACAATACCGTTGACGATAACCCGCTCATGGACAACATCGTCACTAAACTGGCCGGTCTCGCGACGAAACAGCCTGAGCACCGGATCTGGCCACCAGCCGCCATATTTGATTTGTTTGCCGCAATAACTGGATAGACGGGGTATATAAAAGCCCTGAATACCGGATAGTTGCATTGCCTGTTGCATTTCTTGTTGCAGGGCTGGACTGATTTCTTCGTCAGCATCCAGCGACAAAACCCAGTCATGACTAGCTTTTTGCAAGGCTCGCTGTTTCTGCGGGCCAAATCCTGGCCAATCTGTCTGGTAAACAGCTGAGGTATATTGCTTGCTAATGGCCACGGTATTATCAGTACTGCCCGAATCTAACACGATGATTTCATCGGCCCAAGTCACGGATGCTAGACACCGGCCTATGTGCTCTTGTTCGTTACGGGTAATGATGATGACGCTGAGCATCAATCTAAACCGGCTTTAGTAGATTTAGGCGGCAACGCTAGCAGTGCGCCCATAAAAAAGGCCAATAAATTGCCTTCTGGAAAGGTTTTAAAGTGGGAATTAAACAAACTGGACGCACAAATGGCTATTAAAAATCCGGCGGCGATCTGCCCATAAGCAGGATGATACCACCCCACTCTAAGAGCATAATAAATGTAAAAGCCAAACAATATCAAGCCTACTAAACCGTTTTCCAGCCAAATAAACAGATATTGATTGTGGGGGTCACCGGTTTTACCACCGTGCCAATCAGAACTCTGCGCAGCCGCATAATGACTATAGACGGACTCAAATGAAGAAGTACCATAACCCCAAAGCGGATTCTGGCTAATCAATTCCATTGTATTCTTGTAGAAGATCATCCTTAAACCTATGGAGGTTTCGGAAGCACTGGTTTGATAACTGGTTTGTTCCTGCAAGCCAAGTTTGATGCGTTGCTGTAAATTGCTTGAGCTCAAGCCTGCTATCATTATGATGCTAAACAGTATGGCTATTAACTGCGGCAGTTTTTTAAAGCCGTAAAAATAGATCCCGGCAAATATCAGCGCCGGTGGCAAGGCAATATAGCCGCTTCTGGCCGGGCTGATAATAAAAATATTGATCACAAACAAGGCGTTGCTTAGCCATAAATAGGCTTTAGGCACGCCGGAATCCGGTTTGTTTAATAGAAACACTGCGCACAGCAAGGCAGCTATGAGGGCGATACTCTGGGCAACATAGTTGGTCATGATGATGCCGGGTGACTGATCAAATGTGCCGAACTTCACAAACCAGCACAGCAGTGATATTAACGCCGCCAAGCTCATAAAAATGAAGTAGCTATAGACAAAACGCCGCTGCCAATCTGCCTGATAAAAGAAACCCAGCAAAATAAATACAAAAAATAATTTTTGCCAGCTCAATAAGGTGGTTAATTTGGTCTGTGCACTGGTATCTGCATAAAACATGCTGATCAGCAACCAGCCAACAAATATTAGAATAGCTTTACCTACCGGGTGTTGATAGGCTATTTTCAAACCGCTGATAACCTGGCCTGACAGTAGCCAGGTGACGATAATACCGACACAGGCAATACTGCAAACCATGGTGGAAATCGGAGCGGACATTGCTGCCAGAATAATCAAATAACGACATAACTGCTGCGATATTTTGGAAAATCGGGTATAGGTCAACATATAAATTGGTTTTAACGCCATAGTTGATAAATATATTTACGCCTTAGTTTTTCCCAGCGAAACAGGATGGCTTTCAGCCAGGATGGGGGAGCTGCTTCCAAGGCACTATTGAATAGACCGTTTTTACTGCCCTGCTCCACAACAGGCGGCTCCAACCAAAGTATCTGGATGTTAAGCTGTCTATCCATTTCATCAAACTGATTGTCGATGCCCTTTGTCATTTTATGCGTCTCTATCCAGTTTAAGCGCAGTTGTGCAGTAGCGCTATCGATGAGAAACGAATCGGTAAAACGTCCGCGTGAGCCTGGGTAAAGAAATTGCCCAGGCTTTCTTTGGCTTTTCGGGGTAAAAAAATTGCCGCCAGAGCCAATATAGACCACGGCAGGCCCCGGAAACTGCTGGCGCTGGGCCAAAGCCCGCTCCAGGCCTAATTTAAAATCTGCGGCGAACACGGCATCATCTTCCAGTACCAGCACCATGCCATCTGCTGCTGCTGCCTGCTGTAAAGCCACAATGTGCTTTAAGGCACAGGACTGTTGGCCGGGGGATAGGCTGTTATCCTCAACAAAGTAACGACTGAGGATTTCGTCGGTTAAATCGTCTATATCCCAGTCAAAAACAAAGCTTGCTTGTAAATTTTGGACTGCCAGTTGCTGCTGCATAAACTGGCGGCGTTCGTTAAACTGCTTGACGTTTAGTACTAATATCCGCTTGAGTGGCTTATTATCCATAGTCGTTCTCAAGGCTTTTTATTTGACCCGCATGCCTGGCTGAGCGCCTTGATCAGGTGATAATACCCATAAATCTTTACCGCCTGGGCCGGCCGCTAACACCATGCCTTCGGAAACACCAAACCGCATTTTGCGTGGTTTAAGATTGGCGACCACAATGGTTAGTTTGCCCTCCAATTGTGCCGGACTGTAAGCAGTCTTGATACCAGCAAAAATGGTACGGGTTTCATTGCCCAGATCGACAGTGAGCTGCAGCAATTTTTCCGCCCCCTCCACTGCTTGAGCCTCAATAATACGGGCAATGCGCAAATCCACTTTACTGAAGTCATCCAGTTCGATACTGGCGGCAATCGGCTCTATGTCGACCTGGTTTGTGCTATCGGCCTGACTGGTTTTGCTGACTGGGGCCGTCACACTCAAATCTTCTTTGGAAGCTTCGATGATGGCTGCGATTTTGTCGGCCTCGATACGTGTCATCAATGGCGTAAAGCTGTTGATTTTATGATTCAGCAAGGGCTGCGCCTGACTCGGCCAGCTTTGCTTAGGCTCTATATTCAGAAAAGCAGCAGCATTAGCTGCTAATCCCGGCAATACCGGCTGTAAGTAAACCACCAGCAAACGGAATAGATTTAAGCCCATGCTTGATACCGCGCTAAGCTCTGCGTCCCGACCTTCTTCCTTGGCAATCAGCCAAGGCTTTTTCTCGTCTATATATTGGTTAGCTTTATCGGCCAGCGCCATAATTTCGCGCATGGCTTTGCCGAATTCACGGTTTTCGTAAAGCTCGGCGATACTGGTATTAGCGGCAATAAAGTTTTGAAACAGCTCTGGTTCGGCAAGCTCTGCTGCCAGCAGACCTTCAAAACGCTTATTGATAAAACCGCTGCAACGGCTGGCAATATTAACCACTTTGCCAACCAGATCGGCATTTACCCGCAGGGTGAAGTCGTCAAAACTCAGATCAATATCATCCACACCGGCGCTGAGTTTGGCGGCAAAATAATAGCGCAGATATTCTGGATGCAAATGTTCCAAATAGGTGCGGGCTTTGATGAAAGTACCGCGCGATTTGGACATTTTTTCGCCGTTCACCGTCAAAAAGCCATGGGCATAAATTGCACTGGGAGTACGTAGTCCAGCTCCGTAAAGCATAGCCGGCCAGAATAAAGCGTGAAAATAGATAATATCTTTGCCGATAAAATGATAAAGCTCAGTCTGACTATCTTTTTGCCAATAAGCATCAAAATCCAGGTTTTGGCGGTCGCACAAGGCCTTAAAGCTGGCCATATAGCCAATAGGGGCATCCAGCCAAACATAAAAATATTTACCGGGAGCATCGGGTATTTCAAAACCAAAATAGGGAGCGTCGCGGGAAATGTCCCAATCCTGCAGGCCGTTCTCCAACCATTCGGCCATTTTGTTACTGACTTCAGCCTGTAAGTGCCCAGCAGTAGTCCAGGCACCGAGCATTTCGGCAAAGTGGCCCAGATTGAAAAAATAATGCTCGGAATCCTTTTCGATAGGTTTTTCACCCGACAATGCAGAAACAGCATTTTTTAAATCTAAAGGCGCATAAGTGGCCCCACAGGCTTCGCAATTATCGCCATACTGATCGGTGGCTCCGCACTTGGGACAATCGCCTTTAATAAAACGATCAGGCAAAAACATGTTTTTGACTGGATCATAGGCCTGAGTAATGCTTCGACTACTGATATGACCGCCATCGCGCAGACGCCGATAAATCTCACTGGACAAGATTTTATTTTCTGGGGAATGGGTACTGTGATAATGATCAAAAGCAACGCCAAAATCGGCAAAATCGGCACGATGTTGCAGTTCCACTTCGGCAATCAATTGTTCCGGACTAATGCCTTCGCGGTCTGCACGCAACATAATCGGCGTGCCGTGGGTGTCATCAGCACAAACGTAATAGCACTCGTGACCACGCATTTTTTGAAATCTGACCCAGATATCAGTTTGGATATACTCAACCAGGTGCCCCAGATGGATAGGGCCATTGGCATAAGGTAGTGCACTGGTAACAAGAATTTTTCTATCGGACATGGACTAGGTGACAAATAACTAAATAATAGTGAATTAATTATGGCATAGAATAGGGTTTTAAGGCTTGAATTGGCTATACTCAGATAATTAATGCTAGGCAACTGGTTATTTTAACAAACCACGCCCAGCCATCACATATTTCTATGTTTGCCGCTTGATGAGCCATATACCATCCAGAAATACAGTGATGCGGATCATGCCAGGGGAATCAGTTAGAATCCCTGTCGATTAAGGGTTATCATATTCACACTATTTTACTTGGTTATTTTAAGCGTACGGAGTTGTGCATGGCTAGTCTGGATAAATCCACTGTCGAAAATTTACTGAAAAACTTTATCGACCCTAATGTCGAAACTGATCTGGTCTCGGCTAAATCGGTGAAAAAGCTGGTTATTGACCAAAATGACATTAGCTTGGTGATAGAACTGGGCTATCCAGCCAAAAGTTATGTAGCTGAATTACAAGCTCAACTGGAAGCTCGCTTGCAAGCCCTGGAGGGTGTAGGCAACGTTGAGGTTAAGGTGGTGATTAATATTCTGTCGCACGCCGTACAGAAAGCCCTTAAGCCGCTACCCAATGTAAAAAACATTATTGCCGTGGCATCCGGCAAAGGTGGAGTAGGCAAATCCACCACCGCAGTGAATTTAGCCTTGGCGCTGGCCGCAGAAGGAGCGGCCGTGGGCATTCTCGATGCTGACATTTACGGGCCCAGCATTCCAACCATGCTCGGTTTGTCCGGTAAACCGGAAAGTCTGGATGGTAAGTTTCTGGAGCCCAAAGTTTCGTTTGGCATTCAAACTATTTCCATCGGCTATTTGGTGGACCCCGATCAGCCTATGATTTGGCGTGGCCCCATGGTTACCGGCGCCTTACAACAATTGCTGACTCAAACCCACTGGTCTGATCTGGATTATCTGATTATCGATCTGCCGCCGGGCACAGGGGATATTCAGCTGACACTGGCTCAACAAATTCCAGTCAGCGGTGCGGTTATAGTCACCACGCCACAGGACATAGCTTTAATTGATGCCCAGCGCGGCCTAGGTATGTTTGAAAAGGTTAATGTGCCGATTTTAGGCCTGGTGGAGAATATGAGCATCCATATCTGCAGCCAATGCGGACATGAAGAGGCCATATTCGGTCAAGGTGGCGGGGTAGCGATGGCCATCAGAAATCAGGTGGACCTGTTGGGCTCCTTGCCGCTAGACATCAATATCCGTTTATTTGCCGATAGCGGTAGACCAACCGTGGCCGCCGATCCGGAAGGCCGGCCAGCACAAATATACAAAGCCATTGCCCGCAAAATGGCTGCTAAGCTGGCCTTACGAGCCCGGGATTACAGTGGTAGATTTCCCAATATTGTCATTCAAAATACCTGAGACCAACGGTTTGGCAGCGGGGCGACACGGAAAGGCCCCGCACCTACCTCCACAGCTTACCCGGCGCGAAATTAACATCCCGGCTTTTCACCCAAACTAAGCTTTGTTATCCTAAGTCGCTTATCGAAACAAAGCCGTTACACCTTGCAGGCCATAAGACTTCAATCCAGTTCAGAATTACCGCGTTGCTTGGGCCAGTGGCTAAAAGCAAATACCCAAATCATGATAATGTTGACGATGGGCACTAATAATACCCAAGTCCATACCCCGGCAAAACCGGCTTTTTGCAGTATTCGATAACCCAACCACAAGCAAAACAGCACGAATATTGGCAACAAAACAGTTAATAAATCCATTAATCATGCTCCGTAGTCGACTTGGCATTTGGCCAGGGCCAAAACGCTAATTGCAAAAAAATGATCAGCAGGCCAAAACCCGGTAAAAACACCAGCGCCGCCCATAATGGATTGAATCCGGCTTTTTTGTAAATCAGAAAAGTCGGCACTAGTATCATCATGCCGACAATGACTACTTGCATAATCTCAGGAACCATTGCGCCTCCACTACTTTGTTTTGAATATATTTTAAGCCCTTTGTCCACCCTGGGAATACCTTGCTGTCAAAAAGCACGGGTGTATTATTATAGGCTGTTGCACTTAACCGGCCAGCCCCAAGATAAGATGTATTTTAGTTGGGTTGCCAGTGTAATTGATAACATTTGCCCGGTGCTACCGACCAAGCCCATTCTGCGACCCATAAGCCGGCAACAGCAGCCAGACGTTGGTCAATATAGATAAGTGGATATTTGTCTCTTTGCCAGGGTGGCACACCGGCCTCCTGAAACAGATTTTTCAGGCGGTGATGACCTACTCTGCCAGATAGTTTAAGTTTTTCGCCGCCGTGGCGAAAGCTGATAACCACCGTGCCGGCTTGCCAGATTTGCCTATCGATACCCATATCAGCCAGATCACAACTCACTTGCCCAAGGTTGGCTATGGCTAGCTGCGTAATTTGCGGCGGCCAGGTAATAGGCTCAAGCACATCCAGATTCTGCGCCTGAACCGGTAAGCAATACAGTTTCTGCCGATATTTACGGATGGTATGTCCCTGTATCAACAATTGTGGCAGGGCCGAATCCCGAGCCGGAATAAGCTGGGTGATGATAACTTGCAACTGCGCCTGACTAGGCGGCCTTAGCCCAATATTAATTAACCAGTTGCGCAGGGCTAAAGCTTGCCTGGGGCTTGCCATTAGCTGCCATTTAGCCAAATTGAAGCCTTGATCCTGAGGATCAAGCAGATCATTCAGGCAGTCTGACAAGTATTCCTGCTGAATTTGCCAGGCCTGCCCGCAATGACTGGCAGTGCGGGCCACGGTTTTGTCCAATGCCGGCCAGCGTTGCTTTAATAAGGGAATAATCTGATTACGTAAATAATTTCGGTCAAAATCATTACTTTGATTACTGGGATCTTCCTGCCATTGTAAGGCATGGCGTTGAGCGTAACGTTGAATGTCCTGTTTGGCGATATGCAAAAGCGGTCGCAGCAATTTACCTTTGCCAAATGCCATACTGACCGGCATGGCAGCCAGACCGGCCAGGCCACTGCCTCTAAACAGTTGCAATAATACAGTTTCCAACTGATCTTCACGATGCTGGGCAACAAGTAACATATCGTCAGCTTGGACCAACTGCTGCAAGGCTGCATAGCGGGCGCGTCGAGCAGCGGCCTCGGGACTTTCGCCAACTTGAGGTGTGGCATTAACTTTTAGCATTATATAGTTAACACCATTTGCCTCACATTGCCGCCGACAATGTTCGGCCCAGACATCAGCCGCTGATTGCAGACCATGATGAATATGAACAGCACTTAGTTTAGGTTTGAGTGCGGTCTGGGCGGCACATAAATGCAGCAGCACTTGAGAATCCAGGCCGCCGCTATAGGCAATCAGGATATTTTTGGTGTCAGCCTCCAGCAGATCGGCCACACACGAAAAAGCAAGTTCAGTCATGATGTTCCGTCAGCTTGGGTTGGGCTGGTAGCGCTCAGCGAAACGATTGGCTCAGCGTCTGTGTCGAGCATAACACCACTTTCCGATCGACTCCATCTTGTGAGCTTTCCGCTAACAAAAAGGCCGATAAATCGGCCCTTAGGATGGCTGATAAACTAAAGTTTATTCATAATAAGAGCCAAAGCGCATGATGCGTTGATAGCGTTTTTCCAACAGGCGATCCATTTGCTGAGCTTCGTAATTTAATTCATCGAGATGACGTAACAACGCTTCCCGAACGTTGGCCGCTACTTTTTCAAAATTGCGATGCCCGCCACCGATAGGTTCACGTATCACCTCGTCCAACAGACCTTGCTCACGCACTCTATCTGAGGTAATCCCCATCGCTTCTGCTGCTAATTGGGCTTTATCAGCGCTTTTCCAGAGTATGGAGGCGCAACCTTCCGGTGATATTACCGCATATGTGCTGTATTCTAGCATCAGCAAGCGGTCACCAACACCAATGGCTAAAGCACCACCCGAACCACCTTCACCAATGACAGTGCAAATAATCGGAGTTTTCAGTTTGGCCATCTCGAACAAATTACGGGCGATGGCTTCGCTCTGACCGCGCTCTTCAGCGCCAATACCAGGATAAGCGCCCGGTGTGTCGATGAAACAAATAATCGGCAACTGGAAACGTTCGGCCAGTTTCATCACCCGCAACGCTTTGCGATAACCTTCCGGACGCGGCATACCGAAATTCCGATAAATCTTTTCTTTGGTGTCACGGCCTTTTTGATGGCCTATCACAACGACAGCCTGACCATTCAATCGGGCCAGACCACAAACAATGGCCGGATCATCGGCATAAGTACGGTCACCATGCAACTCATGAAAATCTGTGAATATCAGTGAGATATAATCCAGGGTATATGGACGGCCGGGATGCCGGGATAATTGCGACATTTGCCAATCAGACAAATCAGTAAAGATAGTCTCGGTTAGGCTTTCGCATTTTTGTTCAAGTTGCTTAAGAGTTTCGGAAATGTCGAAATTGTTATGAAGTTCGACTTTACGCAATTCTTCTATCTTGGCTTGCAGTTCGGCGATGGGTTGTTCAAAATCTAAAAACTTTAAATCCATGGTATTGGTCTGGCTAAACGGTAAAGTGGCGCTAATTCTAATGAAAAAACCCCGGATTGCCTAACATTTTTACCAGTCACTCCCAGGTTTTTCATTTTGGGGGCCGTACCGATACTTCAATCAGCTTAAACCGAAGTATGATTACAAGAAATTCAATAACATCATGCCAGATAAGTACTCGCTTACCATACCCATTTGCTTAGCTAAAACTCAAATCTTAAGCCTTGATATAACCTATAATTTTGCCATGAATCTTCAGCATCCATTAAATCAGGCTCCTTTGGCGGCGCGTATGCGCCCAACCTGTGTTAGCGAAATTATTGGCCAACAACATTTATTAGCGCCAGGCAAGTCGTTACGCACAGCCATTGATAATGGCTTATTACATTCTCTGGTGTTTTGGGGGCCGCCTGGCGTTGGTAAAACCACCTTGGCTAAAATTATTGCCGCCAGTGCCGATAGCCATTTTATTGAATTATCAGCGGTGATGGCAGGCGTTAAGGACATTCGAGCAGCAGTCAGCGAAGCAGAGCAAATTAAAGTCACCACCGGCATGAAAACGGTAGTATTTATTGATGAAATCCATCGTTTTTCCAAAAGCCAGCAAGATTCTTTATTGGCACCGATAGAAAGCGGTGCGATTATTTTATTTGGCGCAACCACTGAAAATCCATCTTTTGAGCTGACCAACGCCTTGTTATCACGTTTACGGGTTTATGTACTGCGTAGCATTGATGCCGAGGATTTAAATATTTTGATCCATCGAGCTTTAACCGACCAAGTACATGGCCTGGGCAGCCGTCACCTAAGCGTGGAGGATGCGGTAGTTGCTTTGATTGGTAAGGCTGCAGATGGCGATGCCAGACGCTGCTTGAACATCCTGCAAATTGCCGCCGATTTAGCTGAAACCCGCCAAGGCCGGGAAGTGATTGACTATGAAATTGTCAATGAAGCGCTGCAAGGTCATGCTAATCGTTTTGATAAACAAGGCGATATTTTTTATGATCAGATTTCTGCCCTACACAAATCTGTACGCGGCACCGACCCGGATGCGGCGCTTTATTGGCTGTGCCGGATGCTGGATGGCGGCTGTGATCCTTTATATATTGCCAGGCGAGTAATACGCATGGCCAGTGAAGACATCGGTAACGCTGATCCACGTGGCTTGCAAATGGCTTTAGATGCCACCCAGGCCTATGAGCGCCTGGGTACTCCAGAAGGTGAGCTGGCTTTAGCTCAAGCAGTGGTATATATGGCCTGTGCGCCGAAAAGCAATGCGGTATATGTTGCTTACAAAGCGGCGATGGCTGATGTACGCAATACCGGTTCGCTGGAAGTACCAGATCATCTCCGCAACGCTCCAACTAAACTAATGAAGGAATTGGGCCACGGCAAGGATTATCGTTATGCCCATGATGAAACACATGGCTATGCCGCCGGTGAAAATTATTTTCCGGAAAAACTAAAAGGTCGTCGTTATTATGCGCCAGTGGAACGCGGACTTGAAATCAAGATTAAGCAGAAATTGGAATTCCTGCGAAAACTTTAAACTAGGACGGCAGACACGAAAAACCCCGAGCTTATACAAGATAAACCCAGGGTTTGGCAGTGTAGAATAATCTTTATTCTGCGACTGGATTGGCATCTGGTCTATCGACCAGTTCAACATATGCCATAGGTGCATCGTCACCACTTCTAAAACCACATTTAATGATACGCAAATAGCCGCCGTTCCGGGCTTGATAACGTGGGCCCAGCTCATTAAACAATTTGGTAACAATGTCTCTGTCACGTAATTTAGCGAAAGCCTGACGACGTTTAGCCACTGAATCTTCTTTAGATAAAGTAATCAGCGGTTCTGCCAACATGCGCAGTTCTTTTGCTTTAGGCAAAGTGGTTTTGATCAACTCATGCTTGAACAAAGAAACGGCCATATTGCTGAATAAAGCTTTTCTATGGCTGCTATTTTTATTTAACTGTCTTCCAGATTTACGATGTCTCATTGCTTAATGCCTTAATTTCAAATTCCAACTTGGGATTGATCTGCTAAATTTTCAGGTGGCCAGTTTTCTAGGCGCATACCCAAAGACAGACCTTTCAGAGCCAATATGTCTTTTATTTCGGTTAATGATTTTTTACCCAGATTAGGCGTACGCAATAACTCAACTTCGGTACGCTGAATCAGATCACCTATGTAGAAAATATTTTCAGCTTTTAAGCAGTTCGCCGAACGTACGGTTAACTCCAGATCATCAACAGGTCTTAATAAAACGGGATCAAAAGCCTGTTCTTCGATAATTTCTTCTTCATAAACCTGTTCATTAACTTTTTCAAAGTCAACGAAGACGGAAAGCTGATCGTGCAATATTGAAGCCGCCAGTTTAATGACTTGCTCAGGATCAACAGTACCGTTGGTTTCCAGCTCAATAATTAATTTATCCAGATTTGTGCGCTGTTCTACCCGCGTTGTTTCAACATGGTAAGCCACTTTGATAATCGGGCTGAATGCCGCATCAACCATCAACACACCAACTGGCGCATCTTCAAATTGTTCTTTTCTGACGCTAGCCGGCACATAACCTCTACCACGCTCAACCTTAATTCGAATATTGAAGGCACTATCTTGAGTAATGTTGGCAATCACCAAATCCGGATTTATGATCTCAACGTTATGCGGTATCTCCAGATCACGAGCCGTTACTTTACCAACGCCTTTTTTGGAAAGCGTCAAGGTAACTTCATCTTTTCCGTGTATTACTACAGCCAATTTTTTTAAATTCAGGATGATATCAATAACATCTTCCTGAACACCTTCAATGGTGGTAAATTCGTGCAACACACCATCAATAGCTAATTCGGTTACTGCACATCCTGGAATAGAAGAAAGCATAACGCGTCTGAGTGCATTACCTAAGGAATGCCCAAAGCCGCGCTCTAACGGTTCGATCACAATTCTCGAATGGTTGGCCGTTTCGCTGACTACCTCAACTAACCGAGGCTTCAAAAGACCAACAATGGAACTCTGCATAGTTTAAATCCTGGAATGATTACTTGGAATAAAGCTCAACAACTAACTGCTCGTTGATATCAGAACCTAATTCAGCGCGATCTGGAACAGCTTTGAAAATACCGCTCATATCTTTTGGGTTAACTTCTACCCATGATGGAAAGCCGTATTGCTCAGTCACTGTCAAAGAATCTTTAATACGTTGCTGGGTTTTAGCTTTTTCACGAATTTTAACCTGATCACCTGCGCTTAATTGGTAAGACGCAATGTTGATGGTTTGATCATTGACCTGAATAGCTTTGTGCGATACTAATTGTCTGGCTTCGGCACGAGTAGAGGCATAGCCCATACGGTACACAACGTTATCTAAACGCGACTCCAGAAAGTTCAGCAAATTCTGACCGGTTGCACCTTTTTGGAGGTCAGCCGCTTTATAATAGTTTCTGAACTGTTTCTCAAGAACACCATAAATCCGACGCAGACGCTGTTTTGCACGTAACTGAATAGCATAATCGGAGTTTCTGGTACGTTTCGCACCATGCTGTCCGGGACGCTGATCCAACTTACATTTACCTTCTAGCGATTTACCTCTGCTCTTGAGAAATAAATCAGTGCCTTCTCTTCTACTTAATTTGCAGGATGGCCCAAGATATCTTGCCATTTAATTACTCCAATATCCTAAACACGACGTTTCTTTGGTGGACGGCATCCGTTGTGCGGGATAGGCGTAACATCCACAATATTTGTTATTTTAAAACCTAGATTATTAAGCGATCTAACCGCTGATTCCCGACCTGGGCCAGGACCTTTAATCAAAACATCCAGGTTTTTCATTCCATATTCTTGAGCGACGGCGCCAGCTTTTTCCGCAGCGACCTGTGCAGCAAATGGCGTGCTCTTCCTTGACCCTCTAAAACCAGAGCCACCGGAGGTTGCCCAGGACAGTGCATTGCCTTTTCTATCAGTGATAGTCACAATAGTATTATTAAAGGATGCATGTACATGCACAATTCCATCGGATACTTCTTTTTTTATCCGCTTTTTTACTCGATTTTGAGTTGCCATCTACTTACCTTATATCTCTTGAATCTTATTTAGTGACGGGTTTTCTAGGACCTTTTCTTGTCCGAGCGTTAGTGCGTGTACGCTGGCCTCTTAAGGGCAAGCCACGGCGATGACGAATGCCGCGATAGCAACCCAGATCCATCAACCGCTTTATATTCATAGAGACTTCTCTTCTGAGATCGCCTTCCACTGTCATTCCAGCTATAATCTTACGGATAGACTCAACCTGTTCTTCGGACAATTCACGAATTTTTACACTCGCTTCAATTCCGAGTTCACTGCAAATTTCTTTTGCAGTTTGTCTGCCAATGCCATAAATAGCGGTTAACGCAATACCCGCATGTTTGTGATCAGCTACGTTAATACCGGCAATACGCGCCATTCAGATACTCCCAGATCGGTACTATAAATATAAAGTTTAGCCGATTATTATATCAGCCTTGAAAATAATTTGCAAAAAAATCTAACCTTGACGTTGCTTGTGGCGGCCATCCTTACAGATAACCCTCACTACTCCGTTTCTTTTAATGATTTTGCAACTTTTGCAGATTGCTTTTATGGATGCTCGCACTTTCATAATTTAACTCCAATAATTTGTTATTTTTTCAGGTTCGCTTTTTTCAATAGACCTTCATATTGTTGAGACATCAAGTGCGTTTGCATTTGTGATATGAAATCCATGACAACGACGACGATAATCAATAATGAAGTGCCACCAAATGAAAAAGGCACGTTCCAGTAAACGATCAAAAATTCTGGCAGCAAGCAAATTAAAGTAATGTACACCGCACCTATTAAGGTCAAACGTGTCATGACTTTATCAATATACTTAGTGGTTTGAATACCTGGTCTGATCCCTGGTAAAAAAGCCCCTGATTTTTTCAGATTGTCCGCAGTTTCTTTTGAATTAAAGACCAACGCGGTATAGAAAAAACAAAAGAACACGATGGCTATGGCGTAACAAAGCACATAAACTGGCTGACCTGGCGACAATACTGTCGATATATCCTGCAACCAGCCAAAGCCATCTACATTACCAAACCACCCGGCAATAGTGGCCGGAAACAAAATGATACTGGAGGCAAAAATAGGCGGAATTACGCCAGCCATATTAAGCTTCAAAGGCAAAAACGAACTTTGCCCAGCATACATTTTATTGCCTTGCTGTCTTTTCGGGTAATTTATCAAAATACGCCGTTGACCGCGCTCGACAAATACCACAATACCTGTAACCGCAACGGCAAGAGCAAACAGCACGATAATAAAGGCGCTGTTCATTTCACCGGTTCTGGCCAATTCCAGCGTACCGCCGATAGCATGTGGCAAGCCGGAAACGATACCGGCAAAGATAATTAGCGAAATACCATTACCAATACCGCGTTCGGTAACCTGTTCACCCAGCCACATTAAAAATATGGTACCGGTAACCAAGGTAATGGTGGTAACCACTACAAAACCTAAGCCGGGTTGTATCACTACAGCCAGACCACCCGCTGTCTGATTTTCCAGGGCTAACGATATACCAACGGACTGAAACATGGCCAAAACTACGGTACCATAACGCGTGTATTGCGAAATTTTGCGCCGTCCTGACTCACCTTCCTTTTTCAGCTGTTCCATAGCAGGAATGACAATCGTCATTAACTGCATAATGATGGAAGCCGAAATATAAGGCATAATCCCTAGTGCAAACAGGCTTAAACGCATTAAAGCGCCACCCGAAAACATATTGAACATGTCCAAAATGGATCCGGACTGTTGCTGAAACATGGTTGCCAATGCGTTCGGATCAATTCCGGGAACCGGAATATGCGCACCGACTCTGTAGACAACAAATGCGCCCAATACGAATAGCAATCTGGATTTTAATTCGCCGAAACGAAATTTTCCAGCTGGAATATCATAGCCTTTAGTACTCACTTATGCCTCAACTTTGCCGCCAGCAGCTTCAATTGCCAGTCTAGCACCGTCTGTTACATTGAGTCCTTTTAATGTCAGCGATTTAGTAACGGTGCCGGTGTTGACCAGTTTGATTTTTTTAGAAAAAACCGGAACGACATTACTGTCAATCAATACCTGTAAATCAATGACATCAACACCCAAACCATTCAGCTCGCTCAATCTTACTTCTGCAGTAAATTTTTTGGTACGCGAAGTAAAACCCACTTTTGGCAAACGACGTTGTAAAGGCATCTGACCACCTTCAAAACCAACTTTATGATAGCCACCGCTACGTGCTTTTTGACCTTTATGGCCTCTACCGCAGGTTTTACCATCAGTTGAGCCTATACCTCTACCAACACGCTTAGCTTTTTTTCTGGAGCCAGGTGCTGCTTGGATAGCATTTAAATACATTAGACTTCCTCAACTTTAACCATATATGCAACTTTATTGATCATCCCGCGATTCTCTGGGGTATCAATGACATTGACGACTTGGCGGATCCGGCTCAGACCCAAACCTTTCAAGCAAAGTTGATGGTCTTTTAAGCGACCATGTTTGCTTTTAGTCATCGTGACACTTAATGTTTTGACTGACATATATCACCCTGTAATTTGTTCAACGCTCAAACCGCGTTTCGATGCAATATGCTTGGCATCATGCATGGAAGTAAGACCATTAATTGTGGCTCTTACCACATTGATAGGATTACTGGTACCTATACATTTAGCCAGGACATTATGTACGCCTACCACTTCGAAGACAGCGCGCATAGCGCCACCGGCAATAATTCCGGTACCTTCAGAAGCAGGCTGCATGTAAACTTTGGCCGCTCCGGTATTTGACATAACAGAATATTGCAGAGTGCCTTCTTTCAGTGCTACTTTGCGCATATTCTTGCGCGCCTGTTCCAGTGATTTTTGAATCGCGACTGGTACTTCACGGGCTTTGGAAACACCATAACCAACGCGACCATCGCCATCGCCAACAACTGTCAGCGCCGCAAAACCAAAAACCCGACCACCTTTTACTACTTTTGCCACGCGGCGAACGGAAACCAATTTTTCTTGCAAACCGTCTGTACTACCTTGAGCTGGTGCTGTTGCCATAATATTCCCCTAAAATTTCAATCCGGCTTCACGTGCAGCATCTGCTAATGCTTTGACGCGACCATGATATTTAAATCCTGAGCGATCAAATGCAACCTCAGTCACGCCAGCAGCAATCGCTTTTGCAGCAATAGATTTACCCACTTCAATTGCGGCTTCAATATTACTGGTGTTTTTAACAGCGGATTTTACTTCGCCTTGCACGGTTGATGCAGCAGCCAGGGTAGATTTACCATCGCTACTTAACACCTGCGCATAGATATGCAGGGAAGTACGGTGGATAGTCAGGCGGTTAACGTCCAACTTTTTAATTTTGCTTCTTATTTTTAAAGCTCTTTTACTTCTGGAAGATTTCTTTTCCATCACGGTTACCTATTTTTTCTTAGCTTCTTTTCTAGCAACATATTCATCAGCAATCCGCACACCTTTACCTTTATAAGGTTCTGGCGGCCGTAAGGCTCTTATTTCTGATGCCACTTGTCCGACTTTTTGTTTGTCGCTACCTTTTACCAAAAGCTCAGTTTGCGTTGGAGCTTCAATAGTTACCCCTTCAGGAATTGGATATTCGACCGGATTTGAGTATCCCAAAGAAAGTGTCAGCAAATTGTCTTTGACTTGTGCTCTATAACCGACACCAACCAATAACATTTTTTTAACAAAACCTTCGGAAACGCCTTTAACCATATTGTTAATGGAGGCACGAGCTGTACCAGCCAAGGCTTTTGCACCTTTGACGTTGTCGTTCCATTTAATTCTGATTGAATCGGCATCAATATCCAATTCAAGAGAATCGCGGATACCGAAACTCAATTCACCTAATTTGCCTTTGACCTGGATTAAATTCTCACTCAGATTGATTTCCACACCTGAGGGTACTGTAATTGGAGCATTAGCTACTCTTGACATAAATATCTCCTATTATTTCCTAGCAAACGGTGCAGAGAACTTCGCCACCGTGACCAATGGCACGGGCAGCACGATCAGTCATAACACCGTTTGAGGTCGAGACTATAGCGATGCCAAGACCACCTAACACTTTAGGCAGTTCATCTTTCGATCTATAAATTCTTAAACCAGGCCGGCTGATGCGTTTGACGTTTTCAATAACCGGTACACCATTGAAATATTTTAATTCAACCGTCATCTCGGAATGGGAACCGTTCGCTTCAACTTTATAATCTGTAATATAGCCTTCTTCTTTTAAAACTTTGGCAATAGCCAGTTTTAATTTTGATGAAGGGATTTTTACACTTTTCTTTCCAGCAGATTGACCATTTCTAATTCTGGTCAACATATCTGCTATTGGATCTGTCATGCTCATATTATTTCTCCAAATACCACTGACCAGAAATTACCAACTAGCTTTTGACAAGCCGGGTACATCACCACGCATTGTGGCTTCCCTGAGCTTGTTCCGGCTAAGACCGAATTTTCTGTAATAACCATGCGGACGACCCGTCAGGTTACAGCGGTTGCGTAACCGTGATGCGCTGGAATCCCTAGGCAATTTTTGCAGCTGGATTTGAGCATTTTCTTTTTCTTCATAAGAAGTGTTTGGTGATCTGATCACTTCTTTTAATGCGCTACGTTTTGCATTATATTTTTTGATCAAATTAGCGCGTTTTACTTCGCGCGCTATCATAGATTTCTTAGCCATAATATCGCCCTTAGTTTTTAAATGGAAAATTGAATAGTTTCAACAACGCCAAACCTTCTTCGTCTGTAGTGGCGGTTGTTGTGATACAAATATCCAAACCACGCAGGGTGTCGATTTTATCGTAATCTATTTCAGGAAATATAATTTGCTCTTTAATGCCCAGAGTATAGTTACCGCGTCCATCAAAACTTTTAGAATTTAAACCACGAAAATCCCGGATCCGCGGAATTGAAATGGTGATCAAACGATCAAAAAACTCGTACATTTTGGCACCGCGCAGGGTAACCTTACAACCAATCGGCATGTTGTCACGAATTTTAAATCCAGCAATTGATTTTCTGGACAAGGTAACTACTGCTTTTTGGCCGGCAATTTTTTCCATATCTGCTACAGCGGATTGCAATACCTTTTTATCGGCAATTGCACCACCTACACCCATATTCAGGGTGATTTTAGTCAGCTTTGGCACCTGCATTACACTTTGGTAACCGAACTGTTCCAGCAATGCAGGGATAATTTCCTGTTTGTATTTTGATTCTAGTCTTGCCATAACTTTATCCCCTTAGAGACTGACAACATCGTTGGTTGATTTAAAAAATCTGACTTTTTTTCCTTCATCAAATCTAAAACCGACACGATCTGCTTTTTTTGTCTTAGGATTGAATAAAGCCACATTGGATATATCGATGGGCATGTCTTTTTCGACGATTCCGCCTGAAACGCCCAGATTAGGATTACCTTTTTGGTGTTTTTTCGCTCTATTAACACCTTCAACGATAATCCTGTTATTTTCCAATATTTTTGCAACTTTCCCTAATTTGCCTTTATCTTTTCCGGTGATGACAATAACTTCATCGCCTTGCTTAATTTTTTGCATTTTTGGTACCTTTACTTATAAAACTTCTGGCGCCAGAGATATAATTTTCATAAATTTATCTCCTCTTAATTCGCGGGTAACCGGTCCAAAAATACGTGTGCCTATAGGCTGAAGCTGGTTGTTCAAAATGACTGCCGCATTTCCGTCAAAACGAATCACAGAACCATCTGCTCTGCGCACACCTTTACGGGTTCTTACCACTAAGGCGTTATATACATCCCCTTTTTTAACCCGGGTTCTAGGCATGGCATCTTTAATACTTACTTTGATGATATCACCAATACCAGCATAACGCCGGTGTGAACCACCTAGTACTTTGATACACATGACCTTTTTGGCACCGCTGTTGTCGGCGACGTCAAGGCTAGTTTGCATCTGAATCATTTTGAATTACCTAACTTGTAGTTCGATTAATTATTTATTAGAAGCTTCTAAAACTTCTACCAACGTAAAGGTTTTGCGTTTAGAAATTGGCCGGCTGGATGTAATAGAAACGATATCACCTTCCTGACATTGATTGGCTTCATCATGTACCAGAAATTTGGTAGATCTTTTTACATATTTACCGTACACAGGATGTTTCACCAAACGCTCTACTAATACAGCTACGGTTTTATCCATTTTATTGCTGACCACCCGACCAGTGACGGTGCGGACTTTTTCTACATTATTGCTCATACATTAACTCTCGCCTTTTCACTTAAAATGGTATTGATACGGGCAATATCACGTCTTACCTGTTTAACCTGGCTTGATTTGGCGAGTTGTCCAGTTCCTTTTTGCATTCTTAAATTGAACTGTTCACGAGCTAATTCAAAAAGTGTTGTGTTTAACTCTTCTTTGGTTTTGGTACGCAATTCTGTCGCATTCATTACATTATAGTCCGTGCAGAAAATGTTGTTTTAACCGGCAATTTTGCAGCTGCAAGTTCAAAGGCTTCACGGGCCAACTCTTCCGAGACGCCCTCAATTTCAAACAGCATGGTACCAGGCTTAATCTGTGCCACCCAGTATTCAACGCTACCTTTACCTTTACCCATCCGCACTTCCAATGGTTTTTTAGTGATCGGTTTATCAGGGAAAATTCTGATCCAGATTTTCCCACCCCGTTTCACATGCCGACTGATAGCACGACGTGCCGCCTCAATTTGGCGGGCAGTCATTCTACCACGACTTACCGACTTTAATCCATACTCACCGAAGCTGACCGAAGAGCCGCGCAGGGCTGTACCGTTATTTCTGCCGGTGTGTTGTTTACGAAATTTAGTTCTTTTTGGCTGAAGCATTTTCTTATGATCCCTTCAACTATTTTTTAGAATCAGCATTCAGGGATGCTGTGTGAGCATCCAGGTCGAATACTTCACCTTTGAAAATCCAGACTTTGATGCCTATAATTCCGTAAGTGGTTTTCGCTTCAGCTGTACCGTAATCAATGTCTGCACGTAAGGTATGCAATGGCACCCGACCTTCTCTATACCATTCGGTACGAGCAATTTCTGCACCATTCAGACGACCGGCAACGGTGATTTTTATTCCTTCTGCACCTAAACGCATGGTATTGGTCACGGCACGTTTCATGGCGCGGCGATACATAATACGTTTTTCCAACTGTTGAGCAATGCTTTCTGCCACCAGATAAGCATCCAATTCAGGCTTTCTGATTTCTTCAACATTTAACTGAACGGGGACGCCCATCATTTTTGAGATTTCTTGTCTCAAAACATCGATATCTTCACCTTTTTTACCAATAACGATACCAGGCCGCGCTGTGTGCACGGTGATATTAGCGTTATTAGCCGGCCGATTAATCTGTACCCGACTAACTGATGCGTGTGCCAACTTCTTTTTAATATACTCGCGAACTTTCAGATCCTGTAACAGAAAAATCGGGTAATTCTGGCTATTTGCATACCATCTGGAAGTCCAATCTTTAACTATCCCCAGGCGTATGCCTGTAGGATGAACTTTTTGACCCATCTTATACCTCTATTAGTTTTCTGATACTTTGATTGTTATGTGACATGTTCTTTTGAGTATGTGATTGGCTCGGCCTTTGGCTCTCGCGCTTACTCTTTTTAAGGTTGTGCCTTCATTCACAAAAACTGTTGAAACACGCAACTCATCAACATCAGCGCTTTCATTGTGCTCCGCATTGGCAATAGCCGACTCCAGGACTTTTTTAATAATCCCGGCGGCTTTTTTAGAGCTGAAAGTCAAAAGGTTCAGGGCTTTCTCAACAGGCAGGCCGCGAATTTGGTCACCAACTAATCTGGCTTTTTGTGCAGATAAAGGTGCATTGCTTAATTTGGCTGAAACTTCCATATTAACTCCTTATCTCGATTTTTTATCAATAATATGGCCTTTATAGGTTCTGGTTGGCGAAAATTCCCCCAACTTGTGACCGACCATGTTTTCTGAAATCAAGACAGGAACATGTTGCTTGCCATTGTGCACTGCTATGGTCAAGCCCAGCATATCCGGGCTGATCATCGATCTTCTCGACCAAGTTTTAATTGGTTTCCTATTATTTGTTCTCACTGCTTCTTCTACTTTTTTAAGCAGATGATGATCAATAAATGGACCTTTTTTAATTGAACGCGGCACGTCTGATACCTCTTATTTTTGCTTACGGCGTCTAACAATCATATTGTCAGTACGTTTATTTTTACGAGTTTTATAACCTTTAGTGGGTGTACCCCAAGGTGATACTGGGTGACGACCACCAGATGTTCTGCCTTCACCACCGCCATGTGGGTGATCGACCGGGTTCATCGCCACACCGCGCACGGTTGGTCTGACACCACGCCATCTTTTTGCACCCGCTTTGCCGAGCGATATCAGATTATGCTCGGAATTGGAAACTTCACCTACCACAGCTTTACAATCAGCCATGACTTTTCTCATCTCACCTGAACGTAAACGTAAGGTGACGTAGGCTCCATCTTTGGCGACCAATTGTACTGAGGTACCAGCACTTCTGGCGATTTGTGCACCTTTACCTGGTTTCAATTCCACACAATGCAAGGTTGTACCCAGCGGCATATTGCGTAATGGCATGCAGTTGCCAGGCTTTACCGGTGTGGTTTCCGAGCTTAACAGCTCCTGACCAACTTCGATACCCTTAGGGGCAATTACATAGCGACGCTCGCCATCTTTGAACAAGATTAATGCAATGTTAGCTGTACGATTAGGATCGTATTCGATCCGTTCCACGACGGCCGGGATGTCGGTTTTGTCTCTTTTAAAGTCAACAATGCGGTAGAATTTTTTATGTCCACCACCGATGTGTCGTGTTGTTATCCTTCCAGAATTATTCCGACCACCAGTTTTGCTCTTTTTATCGAGTAGTTGTGCAAATGGCTTACCCTTATGCAAATCATTATTTTGTACACTTACTACAAACCGAGAACCTGGAGATGTCGGCTTTGATTTTAGAATAGCCATGCTTTTCTACCGCTCCTATTGATCTTTTAAATTAAGCCGTTGCTAATTCAATACTGTGTCCAGACTGCAATTTTACATATGCTTTTTTCCAGTCTGAGCGTTTACCTATAGAACGTCCGAAACGTTTTATTTTACCTTTTACATTCAGTACGCGAACAGATTCGACTTTAACACCGAACATCAATTCTACGGACTTTTTAATTTGCAGCTTGGTAGCTGTCTTTTTAACCTTAAAAACAAATTGATTGCTTTGATCCGCAGCGTTTGCACTTTTTTCGGATACGATAGGTGCATACAACACGTTGGCTAATAATATATTTTCGCTACTCATGCCAAACGCTCCTCAATTTGTTTCAAAGCAGTCGTGCTTACAATTACTTTATCGGCATAAACCAAAGATACCGGATCAACACTGATTGGAGTCAGTATGGCCACATTGGGCAGGTTTCTGGCAGCCAATATCAAATTATCAGTCAGCTCATCCGCAACAATCAGTAATCTGCCTTCAGTAATTCCTTTAATTTTGCCCAGGAATTCTTTTGTTTTGGGTGCAGATGGGACAAAATCGTTAAATACTGCCAATCTATCTTGTCTTAACAACTCAGAAAATATTGAACGTATACCGACTTTATACATTTTTTTGTTCAGTTTTTGATCAAATGATCTAGGCTGAGCAGCAAAACTTACCCCACCAGTACGCCAGATTGGCCCACGTGTGGTACCAGCACGCGCACGGCCTGTACCTTTTTGCCGAAAAGGCTTGGCACCGCCGCCGCTAACTGCAGCACGATTTTTTTGGGCTTTAGTACCGGCGCGCGCTGCTGAAAGGTATTTTGTCACCAGCTGATGTACTAAAGTTTCATTAAAATCCTGACCGAACACCGCTTCTGAAACATCCAGTGCTTGGGCAGAATCTTGATTGCCGATTGCAGGTACTAGCAAACTCATAATTTAACCTTTATTTATTTTTTTTACTGCGGGTGTGATTATGACGTCACCGCCTTTCGCACCTGGGACAGCACCTTTGACCAAAATCAAATTTCTATCCAAATCTACAGAATGAATAGTCAGATTTTGCACGGTTGTTTTAACATTACCCATTTGTCCACACATTTTTTTGCCTTTGAAAACCCGGCCCGGAGTTTGGTTCATACCATTTGAACCAGGTACCCGATGTGAACGCGAGTTACCGTGAGTGGCATCCTGTGTTCTAAAATTATGTCTTTTCACGGTACCGGCAAAACCTTTACCAATACTAGTACCTGAGACATCCACAATTTGACCCGCCGCGAACACGTCAGCTTTTAATTCGGAACCGGCAGACAGCTCTTGACCTTCGTCGCTTTTTAATCTGAATTCCCACAAGCCGCGACCCGCAGTGACATTTGCACTTGCATAATGTCCGGCCAGCGCCTTATTGACTTTCGAAGATTTCACATCTCCTGCCGCAATCTGAATTGCCCGATAACCATCGGTTTCCAGGTCTTTCACCTGAATCACCCGATTGGATTCTATTTGCAATACTGTTACTGGCACGGAAACGCCATCTTCACCAAAAATTCGGGTCATACCACATTTACGACCTACAAGACCTATTGACATCTGCCAATCCCTCTAAAATATAACTTCGCTTTATTTAAGCTTAATTTGAACATCAACCCCAGCCGCCAGATCCAGTTTCATCAGGGCATCTACGGTTTTATCGGTTGGCTCTACAATATCAAGCAATCTTTTGTAAGTTCTCAATTCATATTGATCCCGCGCGTCTTTATTAACGTGCGGAGAAATCAATATGGTAAAACGTTCTTTTCTGGTCGGCAAAGGAATCGGGCCTTTAACTTGGGCACCGGTGCGCTTTGCAGTTTCGACAATTTCACCTGCCGATTGATCAATCAACTTGTGATCGAACGCTTTTAATTGGATACGTATAGTTTGATTTGCCATTCTGCTTACTCTATGATTGAAGCAACAACACCGGCGCCGACAGTACGGCCACCTTCACGGATGGCAAAACGCAAACCATCTTCCATCGCAATGGGAGAAATCAGTTTGACGATTACCGAGATATTATCGCCAGGCATAACCATTTCCACACCTTCGGGCAAATCCACAGCTCCGGTTACGTCGGTCGTTCTAAAGTAGAACTGTGGACGGTAGCCGTTGAAGAATGGCGTATGACGACCACCCTCTTCTTTGGATAATACGTAAATTTCGGCATTGAAATGTGCGTGTGGTTTGATGCTGTTAACGTGAGCCAATACTTGACCACGTTCAACGTCATCACGTTTGGTGCCGCGTAACAGTACACCTACGTTATCGCCTGCCTGACCTTGATCCAGCAGTTTGCGGAACATTTCCACACCGGTGCAAGTGGTTTTAACGGTTGGTTTAATGCCAACGATTTCGACCTCTTCACCTACTTTAATAATGCCACGCTCAACACGTCCGGTTACGACAGTACCACGACCGGAAATGGAGAAAACGTCTTCGATAGGCATCAGGAATTTACCGTCGATTGCCCGCTCTGGCTCTGGAATATAGCTGTCTAATGCTTCTACCAGTCTGACCACTGAAGGTACGCCGATTTCACTGGTGTCGCCTTCCAGGGCTTTCAGGGCTGAACCCACGATGATCGGGGTGTCGTCGCCTGGGAATTCGTATTGGTTTAACAGTTCGCGAATTTCCATTTCAACCAGTTCGATCAATTCAGCATCGTCGACCATGTCGGCTTTGTTCAGGAATACCACGATATAAGGTACGCCAACCTGTCTTGACAACAGGATATGCTCACGGGTTTGTGGCATTGGGCCATCCGCTGCAGAGCAAACCAGAATCGCACCATCCATTTGCGCCGCACCAGTGATCATGTTTTTAACATAGTCAGCATGGCCTGGGCAGTCTACGTGAGCGTAGTGGCGTTTGGCTGATTCGTATTCTACGTGCGAGGTCGAAATAGTAATACCGCGCGCACGCTCTTCTGGCGCATTGTCGATTTGATCGAAAGCTTTTACTTCGCCGCCTTGCAGCTCGGCCATTACTTTGGTCAATGCCGCTGTTAATGTGGTCTTACCGTGGTCAACGTGACCAATGGTTCCTACGTTAACGTGCGGTTTTTTTCTTTCAAATTTTTCTTTTGCCATGAGTCAATACCTAATAATTTTGGAATCAAGATACTTTTCTAATTATAGCTTCCGCAATATTTGCAGGTGCTTCGTTATATTTTTCAAACTGCATACTATATGTTGCCCTTCCCTGAGTCGCTGACCTAAGATCGGTCGCGTATCCAAACATTTCGGCCAGTGGTACTTCGCATTCTATGGCTTTTCCTGCCGGCAGATCACTCATTCCGTGTATCATGCCTCTACGCCGCGCAATATCACCGACTACCTCACCCATATAGTCTTCGGGTGTTACCACCTCAACCTTCATGATGGGTTCAAGCAACACTGGATTTGCAGTTTCCGCGCCATCCCTGAAGCCTATGGATCCTGCTATTTTGAAAGCCATTTCATTCGAATCCACATCATGATATGACCCATCGAACAAGCTAACTTTTACATCCACAACCGGAAAACCAGCTATTATGCCATTTTCCATCTGTTCTTGTATGCCTTTATCAATCGCCGGTATGTATTCTTTTGGAATCGAACCACCGACAACTGCGTTTATGAACTGATAACCTGCGCCTAATTCATTAGGCTCCAGCCTTAGCCACACGTGCCCATACTGACCGCGGCCACCGGATTGCCGGATAAATTTACCCTCGCATTCAACGGTTTTTTTAATGGTTTCCCGATACGCCACCTGTGGCGCACCAATATTGGCGCTGACATTAAATTCGCGCTTCATCCGGTCAACAATAATTTCCAGATGTAATTCACCCATCCCGGAAATGATAGTTTGCCCTGATTCAGCATCGCTACTCACCCGGAAGGAGGGATCTTCTTGTGCCAACCTTGCCAAGGCCGCACCCATTTTGTCTTGGTCAGCCTTAGTTTTTGGCTCTACCGCTATCGAGATCACCGGTTCGGGAAACTCCATGCGCTCCAACACAATCGGCGCGTTTATGTCGCAAAACGTATCTCCAGTCGTTACGTCTTTTAAGCCTATCACAGCAGCTATATCACCGGCCCTGACTTCAGCTAACTCTTCACGACTATTGGCATGCATCTGTACAATACGACCAATACGTTCTTTTTTATTTTTCGCGGCATTTAATACTGCCTCGCCGGATTTTAAAACCCCGGAGTAAACCCGAATAAAAGTTAATATGCCAACATATGGATCCGTGGCAATTTTAAATGCCAAAGCTGCAAACGGTTGCTGATCATCAGCGGTCCGTTCTACACTTGCGTCTGCGCATTTGACCGCTTCTTTGTCTAAGGGCGACGGCAAATAATCGATCACGCCATCCAATAAGCTTTGCACGCCTTTATTTTTAAAGGCCGACCCACAATACACTGGCACTATCTTGTTCAGTAATACTTGCGACCTGATACCCTGTTTGATCTCAGCATCGCTCAGCACACCTTCTTCTAAATATTTCTCTGTCAGCGCCTCACTTCCTTCAGCCGCTGCTTCAATAATCTTTTCACGCCATTTTTCAGCGTCATTCCGCATTTCTGCAGGAACCGGCTCTGTTCTAAATACCAAGCCCATACTGGCATCATCCCAATAAATTGCTTCCATCCGCAATAAATCTACGACACCAATAAAATTTTCTTCACTGCCTATCGGCAATTGTACCGGCACCACATTGGCACCTAAACGGGTTTTGATTTGCTCAACCACCCGAAGAAAATTCGCCCCTACCCTATCCATCTTGTTGATGAAGGCTAAGCGCGGCACATGATATTTATTAGCCTGCCGCCAAACCGTCTCTGATTGCGGCTCTACACCACCTACTGCACAAAACACTGCACAGGCACCATCTAGAACCCGTAATGACCGTTCCACTTCGATGGTAAAATCGACATGTCCCGGTGTATCAATGATATTGATGCGATGCTGAGGATACTGCTTTTCCATACCTAGCCAGAAACATGTAGTTGCTGCTGAAGTAATAGTAATACCTCTTTCCTGCTCTTGCTCCATCCAGTCCATTGTGGCAGTGCCGTCATGCACCTCCCCTAACTTATGCGAGACACCGGTATAAAACAGGATCCGCTCTGTAGTGGTGGTTTTGCCGGCATCAATATGGGCCATGATGCCTATATTACGATAGCGCTCTATAGGTGTTACTCTAGCCACCCTGCCAACCTTCTGATCGATTACCAACGATAATGTGCAAATGCTTTGTTAGCTTCAGCCATTCTATGGGTATCTTCACGTTTTTTAGCTGCTGCACCACGACCTTCAGAGGCATCAAGCAATTCACCAGCCAATTTAGCCGACATGGTTCTTTCATTACGTTTACGCGCCGCATCTATCAACCAGCGCATAGACAAAGCCTGTCTTCTGGCTGGACGTACTTCTACCGGCACCTGATAAGTAGCACCGCCAACCCGTCTGGATTTTACTTCCACACGTGGCTGAACGTTTTCCAGGGCTTTTGCCACCAATTCAAGCGACTCTTTATGCCCTTTGCTTTCGATGACATCCAAAGCACCGTATACGATCTTTTCCGCAACTGATTTTTTGCCGCTCTCCATGATCATATTCATGAATTTTGACAACATATCACTACCGAATCGCGGATCCGGATTGACTATTCTTTTTGCTGCTACTCTTCTTCTTGACATTTGTTACCAGCCTTTATTTCTTAGGTCTCTTAGCGCCATATTTGGAGCGCCCGCACTTTCTATCCTTGACACCCGAAGTATCAAGACTGCCGCGTACCACGTGATAGCGCACACCAGGTAGATCTTTAACCCGGCCACCTCTGATCAGAACCACAGAGTGCTCCTGAAGATTGTGACCTTCGCCACCAATGTAGCTACTGACTTCAGCCCCGTTGGTCAATCTTACCCTGGCTACCTTACGTAAAGCCGAGTTAGGTTTTTTCGGCGTAGTGGTATACACACGCGTACAAACACCTCGTCTTTGCGGACAGGCCTCCAACGCTGGAACATTGGTTTTTTCAATTTTTTTAGCACGAGGCTTACGGACCAACTGATTGATCGTGGCCATTCTTAACTACTCCGTTATGCAATTTGTAACAAACAAAATCAGCGCCTATACGGGCGCCGATCACTGCTGCCAGACCTAAATCTCTTGACTCATGTGAGCAGATCATCATACAACCACTGCCACACAAGGTCAAGAATTTTTTGTTTACTTCTACTCAATATTTAACGCTTGTTTCAAAGCTTCTTCAACATTGACGGTTTCAGCTGCCTGCGCAGCCGAATCGTTAACCGCCAAATTATCTGTGCCTCTTCTTTTCCGGCGCTGTTCGTGATACGCCAAACCGGTACCAGCAGGTATCAATCTACCGACAATCACATTCTCTTTCAAGCCATTCAGACCATCACTGATACCGCGTACCGCTGCGTCTGTGAGTACTCTGGTGGTTTCCTGGAAGGATGCCGCCGAGATAAAGGATTCGGTAGCCAGTGAGGCTTTGGTAATACCCAGCAAAATAGAATCATAGCTGGCTGGTATTTTGCCATCCTTTTCGGCCTGATCATTCACTGCATTCAATAGACTACGCTCTACTTGCTCACCTTTAACGAAGTCGGTTTCACCAGATGCAGTGATTTCGACTTTTCTCAGCATTTGCCGGATGATAGCTTCAATGTGCTTGTCATTGATTTTCACACCCTGCAAGCGGTAGACATCCTGAATTTCTTTAACCAGATAATCTGCCAGTTCTTCTATACCGCGTAACCTCAGGATATCGTGCGGCGTTAATTCACCTTCAGCAATGGTTTCACCTTTTTCCACAAACTCACCTTCGAATACGGTGATATGCCGCCATTTAGGAATTAGGGTCTCGTATTGCTCACCTTCTGAATCAGTAATAATGACGCGCTGTTTACCTTTGGTTTCTTTTCCGAAGGAGACAATACCAGTCGCTTCGGCCAATATAGCCGGATCTTTGGTTTTACGAGCCTCAAACAAATCCGCAACCCGTGGCAAACCACCGGTGATATCACGGGTTTTACTGGATTCCTGAGGAATCCTGGCCAGTACATCACCTACTTTTACCTCTCCACCGTCTTTGACACCTACGATAGCGCCGGCGGGTAAAAAGTATTGCGCCGGGATATCGGTACCAGGCAGATTGATTTGACCACCTTGTTCGTCTAGCAGACGTACCATAGGCCGCAATTCTTTACCTGCCGAGCTACGCTGTTTAGGATCGGTAACTACCCGCGAGGTCAAGCCAGTAACATCGTCAGATTGTTCCTGTACGGTAATACCATCCATAAAATCTATCAGCTGGATAAAGCCGTCCACCTCTGTAATAACTGGGTGAGTATGCGGATCCCAGTTAACGATGATTTGACCGGAAGTGATAACGCTACCGTCTTCGATAGACAATACTGCACCATAAGGAATTTTATAGCGCTCTCTCTCCCGACCATAATCATCCATGACCCCAACTTCACCAGAACGCGAGACCGCAACCAGATTGTTTTCCCGGTTTTTGACGGTTTTCAGGTTATTCAGTTTAACGGTACCGCCGGATTTAACCTGCACACTACTCACTGCCGCTGATCGAGATGCTGCCCCACCGATATGGAAGGTACGCATAGTCAGCTGGGTGCCGGGCTCACCAATGGATTGAGCCGCAACCACACCGACCGCTTCACCGATATTAACCAAATGACCACGACCCAAATCGCGTCCGTAACATTTACCGCAAACACCATGTCGGGATTCGCAGGTAATAACCGAACGCACCAACATTTTATCCACACCATAATCTTCCAGGATAGCCACCAGATTCTCATCTATCATGGTGCCAGCCGCAATTAATACGGTTTCGCCTGATGGATCGGTAACATCATGTGCCGCGACCCGACCTAATACCCGCTCGACCAAAGGTTCCACCACGTCGCCACCTTCGATAATCGGCGTCATGGTCAAGCCGTTTTGGGTGCCGCAATCTTCTTCGGCAATCACCAAATCTTGAGCAACGTCAACCAAGCGCCGGGTTAGATACCCAGAGTTAGCGGTTTTAAGTGCGGTATCAGCCAAACCTTTCCGAGCACCGTGAGTAGAAATAAAGTACTGAAGTACGTCCAGACCTTCACGGAAATTGGCGGTAATTGGGGTTTCAATAATGGAACCATCCGGTTTGGCCATCAAACCACGCATCCCAGCCAACTGCCGAATCTGAGCGGCAGAACCCCGCGCGCCTGATTCCGCCATCATAAAGATGGAGTTGAAGGATTTTTGTTTGACGGTATCACCTTTGGCATCGACAACTTCGTCTTCGCCCAGACCTTCCATCATCACTTTGGCAACTTGATCATTTGCCCGAGACCAGATATCCACTACTTTATTGTAGCGCTCACCATCGGTTACCAAACCTGAAGCGTATTGATTCTGGATTTCGTTAACTTCGGCATCTGCCGCCCGAATAATGTCGGCCTTTTTGGCTGGTATTTCCATATCTTCGATACCGAAAGACACACCGGAGCGGGTAGCATATTTAAAACCCATATACATAATCTGATCAGCCAGTATCACGGTTTCTTTGATACCCAGATAACGATAGCTGTAGTTAATCAGATTGGAGATATTTTTCTTGGTCATATCGACATTGACCAATTCATAAGGCATTCCATCGGGAACGATATCCCAAATCAGGGCACGCCCAACAGTGGTTTGCTTTCTACTGACTACAGAATCGAACTTGCCTTCGGCGTTTTTCAGTTTTTCGGTGATACGAACCTGAATTTTGGTCTGCAGCTCCACTGTTTTGCTGTCCAGCGCTTTCAAAATTTCAGAGGAATCAACAAATATACTGCCTTCACCTACCGCGTTAATTTTTTCCCGACTCATGTAGTACAAACCCAAAACCACGTCTTGGGACGGGTTGATAACGGGTTCTCCGTTAGCAGGCGACAGAATATTATTGGTCGCCATCATCAGGGTACGCGCTTCAAGCTGGGCTTCCACCGATAATGGAATATGCACAGCCATCTGGTCACCGTCAAAGTCGGCGTTAAACGCGCTACACACCAGTGGATGCAACTGAATGGCCTTACCTTCGATCAGGATGGGTTCAAATGCTTGAATGCCTAATCTGTGCAATGTTGGTGCACGATTCAGTAATACAGGATGTTCACGGATTACTTCTTCAAGAATATCCCAGACTTCAGCACCTTCGCGCTCCACCATTTTTTTGGCTGCTTTAATCGTAGTGGCCAGGCCACGCAACTGCAGTTTGCTGAAGATAAAAGGCTTGAACAACTCTAAAGCCATTTTTTTAGGCAAACCGCACTGATGCAACCGCAAGGTTGGACCAACCACGATAACAGACCGCCCGGAGTAATCCACCCGTTTACCTAACAGGTTTTGGCGGAAACGGCCTTGTTTGCCTTTAATCATATCCGCCAGAGATTTCAACGGCCTTCTGTTACTGCCGGTAATGGCGCGACCACGTCTGCCATTATCCAGCAATGCATCGACCGCTTCCTGCAGCATGCGTTTTTCATTACGCACGATGATATCCGGCGCATTCAAATCCAGCAACCTGGTCAAACGATTGTTTCGATTGATTACGCGGCGATACAAGTCGTTCAGGTCCGAAGTGGCAAAACGACCACCGTCCAGCGGTACCAGAGGCCGTAATTCAGGCGGCAATACCGGTAATACGGTCATAATCATCCATTCTGGACGATTATTCGAGGCCAGCAAAGAGTCAATGACTTTTAGTCGTTTCGACAGTTTTTTGATTTTGGTGTCGGAATTAGTGGAATTGATTTCTTCCCGCAGCTTGTTAATTTCATCTTTCAGGTCTATGGATTTCAGCAGATCATAAATCGCTTCCGCACCCATTTTTGCCACGAAATCGTCGCCGTGCTCTTCTACCGCATTCAAATACTCTTCGTCGCTGAGCAATTGACCTTTTTCCAACGGCGACATACCCGCATCAGTGACCACGAATGTTTCAAAGTACAGTACCCGTTCGATGGAGCGCAGGGTCATGTCCAGCAACAATGCAATTCTGGAGGGCAGCGATTTTAAAAACCAGATATGGGCAACCGGGCTGGCCAGATCAATATGACCCATTCTTTCCCGACGTACTTTTGATAATGTGACTTCCACACCACATTTTTCACAAATCACACCGCGATGTTTGAGACGCTTGTATTTACCGCACAAACATTCGTAATCGCTGATAGGGCCAAAAATTTTGGCGCAAAACAAGCCGTCCCGCTCTGGTTTAAAGGTGCGGTAGTTGATGGTTTCTGGTTTTTTAACTTCGCCATACGACCATGAACGTATCATGTCAGGAGAAGCCAAGCCTATACGGATGGTGTCAAAATCATCGGTACGACCTTGACGCTTAAGGAAATTCATTAAATCTTTCAAGAGCTTATCCTCTTTAAATGTTATCCGGTTTTATTCTGAATCAGTATCGTTCAGTCAGCAATCAATCTTCACGCATTTCGATATTGACCGCCAGCGAACGTATTTCTTTTACCAATACGTTGAAGGATTCCGGCATACCGGCTTCCATTGAATGATTACCGTCAACGATATTTTTATACATCCTGGTTCTGCCAGTCACGTCATCAGACTTAACCGTCAGCATTTCCTGCAAGGTGTAGGCTGCTCCGTATGCTTCCAAAGCCCAGACCTCCATCTCTCCGAAACGTTGACCACCAAACTGGGCTTTACCACCCAACGGCTGCTGAGTCACCAGACTGTATGGACCGGTTGACCGGGCATGCATTTTGTCATCCACCAAGTGATTCAGTTTCAACATATACATATAACCTACCGTAACTTTGCGTTCGAACGGTTCACCAGTCAAGCCGTCATACAGCACGGTTTGACCATGTTCCGGCAAATCAGCCAGTCTCAGCATGGTACGGATATCTTCTTCCGAGGCGCCATCAAATACCGGAGTGGCCATTGGTACACCACCAACCAGATTAACGGCTAATTCCACAATTTCTTTATCCGAGAACGATTGTAAATCTTCTTTTCTGCCGCTGCAGTTGTAGATCTGCTCCAGGAAGCCTCTGATTTCAGCAATTTTGGCCTGGGTTTCCAGCATTTTGCCGATCTTGATGCCCAGACCTTTGGCTGCCCAACCCAAATGAGTTTCCAACACCTGTCCAACGTTCATCCGCGATGGAACACCCAATGGGTTTAATAATATATCGACCGGGTTACCGTCTGCGGTATATGGCATGTCTTCAATCGGCACGATTTGGGAGATAACCCCTTTATTACCGTGTCGACCGGCCATTTTATCACCGGGCTGAATGCGCTTTTTCACAGCCAAATAAACTTTGACCATTTTTAATACACCCGGCGCCAAGTCGTCGCCCATGGTGATTTTTTTCTTTTTCTGTTCGAAACGTTCTTCAAACTCTTTGCGTTGCTGTTCAATTTGCTCGGCAACGGTTTCCAGGCGCAGATTGACATCTTCATCCTGAGTTTTGATTTTCAACAGTTCGCTGTTGGTCAGGGTATCCAGATAATCCAGCGCTATTTCTTCGCCTTTTTTCAGGTTTTGTGGACCTTTTTCAGCTTTTTTACCAACCAGCAAGGCTTTTACCCGGGCAAAGATATCGTGTTCGACAATTTTTAACTGGTCATCGAGATCCTGGCGGTAGCGTTTGATTTCCGCTTCTTCAATCTCCAAAGCACGCTTGTCTTTTTTGACGCCATCACGGGTAAACACTTGCACATCGATAACTGTACCGCGAACATTACCAGGTACCCGCAAGGAAGTGTCTTTCACATCAGCAGCTTTTTCCCCGAAAATGGCACGCAGCAGTTTTTCTTCCGGTGTCAATTGGGTTTCACCCTTAGGAGTAACCTTGCCGACCAGAATATCGCCGCCTTTTACTTCGGCACCTACATAAACAATACCGGACTCATCCAATTTGGATAAGGCTTCTTCGCTGACATTCGGAATATCAGCAGTAATTTCTTCTGGACTATGTTTGGTTTCGCGCGCCACACAGGTTTTTTCTTCGATATGAATGGTGGTAAAACGATCTTCTTTAACCACACGTTCCGACACCAGGATGGAGTCTTCGAAGTTGTAACCATTCCAGGGCATAAAGGCAATCAGCATATTCTGACCCAGCGCTAATTCACCCAAATCTGTGGATGGACCATCTGCCAGGATATCGCCTTTTGTGACGATATCGCCCAATTTCACCAGCGGTTTTTGGTTAATACAAGTGTTCTGGTTGGATCGGGTATATTTGATCAGATTATAAATATCCACACCGGGTACGCCGGCTACGGTTTCATCATCATTAACCCGTACCACGATACGCGCTGCATCGACGGCTTCAATCCGACCACCCCGAGTAGCTACTACAGTTACACCTGAGTCTTTGGCTACCACACGTTCCATACCAGTACCGACCAGCGGCTTTTCCGCGCGCAAGGTAGGAACGGCCTGACGTTGCATGTTGGAACCCATCAAGGCCCGGTTGGCGTCGTCATGCTCCAGGAACGGAATAATGGATGCTGCTACCGAAACGATCTGTTTTGATGACACATCCATATACTGTACTGTATCGGATGAAGCCAGGGTAAACTCGTCTTTATAACGACAAGATACTAAGCCCTCAACCAGTTTACCGTTTTCATCAACGGCCACACTGGCCTGAGCGATGACATATTCGCCTTCTTCAATCGCAGAAATATAATCAACCTGATCAGTCACTGTACCACTAACTACCCGGCGGTACGGGGTCTCCAGAAAACCGTATTCATTGGTTCTGGCGTAGACTGAAAGAGAGTTGATCAAACCGATGTTTGGTCCCTCAGGCGTTTCAATAGGACATACCCGACCATAGTGGGTGGTATGTACGTCGCGCACCTCAAAACCTGCTCGTTCTCTGGCTAAACCACCAGGACCCAGTGCCGAAACCCGGCGTTTGTGGGTAACTTGAGACAATGGGTTGTTCTGATCCATAAACTGGGAAAGCTGGCTGGAACCAAAAAACTCTTTTACGGCAGCAGAAACCGGTTTGGCATTGATAATTTCCTGCGGCATATAGCCCTCGGAATCCGCCAAGGTCAAACGCTCTCTAACAGCACGTTCAACTCTGACCAGACCGATGCGGAACTGGTTTTCTATCATTTCACCGACAGAGCGCACACGTCTGTTACCCAAATGATCGATATCATCGACTGTTCCATTGCCGTTTCTGATTTTAATCAGTTCTTTCAGCACATCAATGATGTCCGAATTGCTCAGGGTGCCGGTGCCTTCGATTTCTTCCCGACCCAAGCGGCGGTTAAATTTCATCCGCCCAACGGCAGACAAGTCATAGCGCTCATCGGTAAAAAACAGGTTTTCAAACAGATTTTCGGCTGATTCTGCAGTGGGTGGCTCACCGGGACGCATCATCCGATAAATTTCAACCAACGCTTCCATCCGGTTGGTTGTGGCGTCCAGGCGCATGGAGTTGGATATATAAGGGCCACGATCCAAGTCATTGACGTACAATGTATTGACTTCTTCAATACCGGCATCAATTAATTTTTGCAGCAGATTATCGGTCAATTCGTCATTAACATTGGCCAATAATTCGCCTGTACTTTGATCAATGACATTGTGGCCGAGAATTTTGCCATACAGATAATCGCGCGGCACTTCAATTACGTTGACACCAGCTTTTTCCAGCTGGCGCACGTGTTTGGCGGTAATCCGCCGACCTTCTTCGATCAGGACTTTTCCTTCGTGTTTGATATCAAACACGGCCATTTCGCCGCGCAAACGCTCAGGCACCACCTGGAACATGAATTTGTCGCTGCTCAACAGAAACTTGTTGGTTTCAAAGAAGATGTTGATCATCGCTTCGTTATCATAGCCCAGGGCACGAAGCAGGATGGTGGCCGGTATTTTACGGCGTCTGTCTATCCGCACATATACGGCATCTTTATGATCGAATTCAAAGTCCAGCCATGAGCCGCGATAGGGGATGACCCTGGCGTTGAATAATAATTTTCCAGAGGAGTGAGTTTTGCCTTTATCATGGTCGAAAAACACACCCGGGGAACGGTGTAACTGCGAAACAATCACGCGCTCAGTGCCATTGATGACGAAAGTACCATTTTCGGTCATTAACGGTAGTTCACCCATGTAAACTTCCTGTTCACGAATATCTTTGACTACCTTGGTGCTGGCCGGCGCATCTTTATCATAGATGACCAGGCGCACTAAAACTCTTAGTGGTGCCGAGAAAGTAGCACCACGCTGCTGACACTCTCTTACGTCGAATGCAGGTTCGCCCAGACGATATTTGACATATTCCAGTACCGCATATCCGGAGTGACTTACTACCGGAAATACACTTGAAAATGCGGCATGCAAACCTTGATTACGTCTTTTCTCCGGCTCTATGCCGGATTGCAAAAAGTTTGCATACGAATCGATTTGCGTTGCCAAAAGATAGGGAACTTCAAGTACTTCAGTACCTTTTCCAAAATTATTACGGATACGTTTTTTTTCGGTAAAAGAATAGGTCATATTGCTTCTATACCTTCTTCGTCAGAGATTATTTACTACTGTCTGTTTTACAAACAGCAAAAGGCCGACGACAGAATGCCGCCAGCCCAGTTTGGTAGGCTTATGCCTGAATTACTATCAAAGTAATTATTTGATTTCAGCTGTAGCGCCCGCAGCTTCCAGCTCTTTTTTAGCCGCTTCAGCTTCAGTTTTGCTGACAGCTTCTTTAACAGTAGTTGGCGCACCTTCTACAGCGTCTTTAGCTTCTTTCAAGCCTAAGCCTGTTAAGCCGCGAACTGCTTTAATAACTGATACTTTGTTTTCACCGAAGCTGGTCAGAATGACATCAAATTCAGTTTGCTCTTCAACCACTGCCGCAGCAGCAGCTGGTGCAGCAACCGCAACAGCAGCTGCAGCAGAAACACCAAATTTTTCTTCAAACGCTGAAATTAAATCAACGATTTCCAATACAGTCATGTTAGCGACTGCTTCTAAAATATCTTCTTGCGAAATTGCCATTATGAATTTCCTCTAAAATTTATATGAGTTATTTAACTGTAACCAAGTGAATTATGCAGCTTGCTTTTGCTCTCTGACTTCAGCCAGAGTGCGTGCCAATTTCTCAACAGGAGCCAGGATGACTGACATCAGCATGCTGATGCCTTGATCGCGAGTCGGCAATCTTGCCAAGCGCTCAAGTTCAGAACCATCAAAGGCCTGTCCGCCGATTGCCACAACTTTGGCAACCAGTTTGTTATTGGTTTTGGCAAAATCGCTAATAAGTCTGGCAGCGCTACCTGGATCTTCTAATGAAAACGCCAGAATTAACGGCCCGACCAGCCCAGCTTGCATACATTCAAACTCTGTTCCAGCAACAGCGCGTCTTGCCAGCGTATTTTTTACTACGCGTAAGTAAACGCCTGTTTCTCTCGCAGTTTTACGCAGCAACGTCAATTGAGTTACTGTTAAACCACGATACTCAGCGGCTACTGCTGAATGGGCTTTAGCGGCGAATTCAGCAACTTCTTCTACGACAACTTTTTTGCTATCTAAATTGAGTGCCATTTCTACCTCCGGTACTTTACCAACTTGCGTCGGCAGCTATAAAACGCATCTTTGCAGATGCCCCTTACGGTCCCTATCACCAGCTTTGCGGCTCCAGCTTCCGTCTGCGTAGGATTATTAAGCCTGAGGCCCCTACGGTCTTTGACGGCTGCCGTTTACACGGCAACCCAAAGTCTTACGATTTGATTTGGTATTAAATATCAATACTGGTTTGATCTAACCACAGCCCTGGCCCCATAGTCGAAGACAAGGAGATTTTTTTCAGGTAGATGCCTTTGGCTGCGGTTGGTTTGGCTTTTTTCAAATCTGCAATTAAAAATTCCAGGTTTTGTTTTAGCGACAGTTCATCAAATGAAACTTTACCGATGGTGCAATGGATAATGCCGGATTTATCGGTACGGTATCTGACCTGACCGGATTTGGCATTTTTCACTGCAGTTGCCACATCAGCGGTCACAGTGCCGACTTTTGGATTAGGCATCAGGCCTCTAGGACCCAAGATTTGACCTAATTGACCAACCACGCGCATAGCATCCGGTGAGGCAATCACGACATCAAAATTCAGCTCGCCTCTTTTAACCTGTTCAGCCAGATCATCCATACCGACGATATCTGCACCGGCTTCACGCGCGGCATCAGCATTTGGGCCCTGGGTAAATACAGCCACACGCACGGTTTTACCGGTACCGTTTGGCAATACTGAAGCACCACGAACATTTTGATCGGATTTTCTAGGATCAACACCCAAGTTAACACTGACATCAACTGATTCATCAAATTTGCTGTTTGCAAATTCTTTTAACAGTCCAACAGCTTCAGAAACACTGTATTGCTTGCTTCTGACTACTTTTTCTTTGATAGCCTTAGCTCGTTTACTGATTTTAGCCATTACACGCCCTCCACGTTCAAACCCATGCTGCGAGCGCTTCCCGCAATAATTTTTATCGCTGCTTCCAAGTCTGCAGCATTCAAATCTTCCATTTTAGTTTTGGCAATTTCTTCCAATTGGGCGCGAGTGACCGTACCAACTTTAGTGGTGTTCGGTTTGCTGCTGCCACTTTTGATACCAACAGCTTTTTTCAGCAATACGGTAGCAGGTGGTGTTTTAGTGATGAAGGTAAAGCTTTTATCACTATAAACGGTGATTACAACTGGTAATGGTAAGCCTTTTTCTACTTCTACAGTTCTGGCATTGAACGCTTTGCAGAACTCCATGATATTGACGCCGCGCTGACCCAACGCTGGGCCAATTGGTGGACTTGGATTTGCCTCACCGGCTTTTACCTGTAACTTGATATATGAATCAATCTTTTTTGCCATTTTATGCTCCCAACGGGTACAAACGCTTTTCAGCTCCCCAACAAACAAAAATCCCCGCCAGTGGAATAGCAGGGATTCGTAAACCGCTTCAGAAAATTAATTAGACTTTTTCTACCTGGCCAAACTCAAGCTCGACAGGAGTAGAACGACCGAAAATAAGTACCGACACGCGCAGACGACTTTTTTCGTAATTAACTTCTTCTATGTTGCCATTGAAATCTTTGAATGGACCGTCGATAATTCTGACCACTTCGCCAACTTCAAACAATACTTTTGGCCTAGGCTTATTAACGCCTTCTTCAACTCGACTCAGGATAGCCATGGCTTCCTTTTCGGTAATCGGCGACGGTTTATCGGATGCACCACCGATAAAACCTAATACTCTAGGCACATTTCTGACTAAATGCCATGTTATGTCATTCAATTCCATTTGCACCAGAACATAGCCTGGAAAAAATTTTCTTTCACTTTTGCGCTGCTGACCCATGCGCATTTCAACTACTTCTTCAGTCGGCACCAAGATTTTGCCGAAATATTCCTGCAAACCATCACGAACTATGCGCTCTTCCAAGGCCTGCTTAACTTTATTTTCGAAGTTGGAATAGGCATGTACCACATACCATTGCAGGGCCATTATTTTACTCCTTGGTTCATCAACAGCTGAATTCCCCAAAACAAGAACATGTCGAGTAACCAAAGCACCAATCCAACAATAAACACCATTGCAATAACCAGCAAGGTTGTACGGACTGCTTCATCACGTGTGGGCCATACGATCCTGGCAAACTCTTGCTTAGATTCCAGTATAAACCCCCAAACGCTACGGCCTTTGGCAGTTCTAAAACTGACAGCAACGGCTGCGCCGACTATTGCCAGCAGCAACAGCACTCTATATAACAATTGCAAGTCGGAGAAATAATAAAACCCTACGACACCGGCTACCACAAATATTGGCGATAGAACCAGCTTTACAATGTCAACTACTGATGTGACTTCTTCTGCCTGTGCATTCATTTAATTAACTTGTAAAAATATCTAACATTTTCTGAGTGGCAGGCCAGGAGGGACTCGAACCCCCAACTTGCGGTTTTGGAGACCGCTGCTCTACCAATTGAACTACTGACCTATTCAGAAACCTGCTTTTATTGCTCTGTATTATGCGATGATGGAAGCAACTACACCAGCACCAACGGTACGGCCACCTTCACGGATGGCAAAACGCAAACCATCTTCCATCGCAATGGGAGAAATCAGTTTGACGATTACCGAGATATTATCGCCAGGCATAACCATTTCCACACCTTCGGGCAAATCCACAGCTCCGGTTACGTCGGTCGTTCTAAAGTAGAACTGTGGACGGTAGCCGTTGAAGAATGGCGTATGACGACCACCCTCTTCTTTGGATAATACGTAAATTTCGGCATTGAAATGTGCGTGTGGTTTGATGCTGTTAACGTGAGCCAATACTTGACCACGTTCAACGTCATCACGTTTGGTGCCGCGTAACAGTACACCTACGTTATCGCCTGCCTGACCTTGATCCAGCAGTTTGCGGAACATTTCCACACCGGTGCAAGTGGTTTTAACGGTTGGTTTAATGCCAACGATTTCGACCTCTTCACCTACTTTAATAATGCCACGCTCAACACGTCCGGTTACGACAGTACCACGACCGGAAATGGAGAAAACGTCTTCGATAGGCATCAGGAATTTACCGTCGATTGCCCGCTCTGGCTCTGGAATATAGCTGTCTAATGCTTCTACCAGTCTGACCACTGAAGGTACGCCGATTTCACTGGTGTCGCCTTCCAGGGCTTTCAGGGCTGAACCCACGATGATCGGGGTGTCGTCGCCTGGGAATTCGTATTGGTTTAACAGTTCGCGAATTTCCATTTCAACCAGTTCGATCAATTCAGCATCGTCGACCATGTCGGCTTTGTTCAGGAATACCACGATATAAGGTACGCCAACCTGTCTTGACAACAGGATATGCTCACGGGTTTGTGGCATTGGGCCATCCGCTGCAGAGCAAACCAGAATCGCACCATCCATTTGCGCCGCACCAGTGATCATGTTTTTAACATAGTCAGCATGGCCTGGGCAGTCTACGTGAGCGTAGTGGCGTTTGGCTGATTCGTATTCTACGTGCGAGGTCGAAATAGTAATACCGCGCGCACGCTCTTCTGGCGCATTGTCGATTTGATCGAAAGCTTTTACTTCGCCGCCTTGCAGCTCGGCCATTACTTTGGTCAATGCCGCTGTTAATGTGGTCTTACCGTGGTCAACGTGACCAATGGTTCCTACGTTAACGTGCGGTTTTTTTCTTTCAAACTTTTCTTTTGCCATTACGAAAACACCCTACAACAGAAACAATCAAAAACTGGAGCTCATAACCGGATTTGAACCGGTGACCTCTTCCTTACCAAGGAAGTGCTCTACCTACTGAGCTATATGAGCATCTTAAACTTTAATCAAGAGATGGAGCGGGTGATGGGAATCGAACCCACGCAATCAGCTTGGAAGGCTGGAGTTCTACCATTGAACTACACCCGCAGATCCAATTCAAATAAGATGGTGGAGGGGGGAGGATTCGAACCTCCGAAGGTAGAACCGGCAGATTTACAGTCTGATCCCTTTGGCCGCTCGGGAACCCCTCCTTCATTTAATCAATAAATTATGCCTATGTTCTTATCCTAGGTCAAGTCTATTTTTTTTATTTTTGTATATTTTCTTACTTAATCCACTCGGCAAGGCCAGCCAAAACGCAAACATTCAGCCTTGGACCGGCTAAACTTGCGCCAGTTGATTAAATTCTACCAACTTGGCTGCCAATAATTCATCCATATGAGCCAAACCAAAACGAACCGCATTTTCCAACTGAATAAGACCATCCTGGCTGGGCTTTGACAATACATAGTCAGCTATATTCGCCCCGGTTTGCGGACGACCTATACCAATGCGTAAGCGGTAAAAATCCCGACTATCAATGTTGGCAATGATGTCACGCAATCCGTTGTGCCCGGCATGACCACCGTCCCGCTTTAATTTGCAGACACCTTCGGCCAACTCCAACTCATCATGCACAACCAGCATCTGTTCCGGCTTAATCTTGTAGTAGCGCAACAATTTACCTACTGCACCACCACTTTTATTCATAAAAGTCTGCGGCTTTAATAAAATCAACTGCTGCCCAGCAATAACACAACTGGCAACTTCACCCTGAAACTGTGACACCGTCGACCAGCCAGCCCGATACGTAAAACCCAGCTCATCCAAAAAAATAAACCCGACGTTATGCCGGGTTTTTTCATATTGATGACCTGGATTACCCAGGCCAACGACTAGCTTTATCATTTAAGACCAGTTTTGCCTAGGCTTCGTCAGACGCTCTGGCTTTAACAATTTGCACAACAGGGTGATCATGCTCAGCACCGTGCTGTAAGGCCAAAATCTCAACACCGTGCGGCAACACCAAATCGGACAAATGAATGGTAGCACCAGCATCAACTGCCGCCAAGTCCACTTCAATATATTCCGGTAGAGCAGTAGGCAGACACAAAACCTCTACATCAACCAACAAATGAGTAACAACACCACCCTTTTTTACACCAACCGATGTCGCTTCATTGATGAAATGCAAAGGTACATGCACTTTTAATTTATGGGTATTATCAACCCTCAAAAAGTCGATATGCAGGATTTGCGGTCTAGCTGGATGACGCTGAATATGCTTGAGCACCGCTTTTTCAGTTCTGTCACCGATTTTCAGATCCAGCACGTGCGAATAAACCGCCTCATGAGCCAGATGCTTGACTACTTCATTGTGATCCAGCACCAAATTTTCCGGCTGCTTTTCACCACCATAGATTACCGCAGGCACTTTGCCTTGACGACGCTCAGCTCTCGCCGCAATACTACCTAAACCACTGCGGGCTTCCGCAACAAATTCAAAAACGTTAGCCATTTTATCTCCACAAGCCTGTTATACAAGCACTACTTAATTGTTTATCTAATCAACGTAAAGCGAGCTAACAGACTCGCCGACTGCTATGCGTCGTATGGTTTCCGCCAGTATTTCCGCCACGCTTAACTGCCTAATCTTACCTATTGCCAACGCCTCTTCCGTCAACGGAATGGTATCGGTTACTACCAATTCATCCAGCACCGAATTCCTGACATTAGATAATGCCGAGCCAGACAAAACCGGGTGGGTACAATAAGCCACCACCTTACTGGCACCATGCTTTTTTAAAGCCTCAGCGGCGTGACACAAAGTACCAGCAGTGTCGACCAGATCATCGACCATAACACAGGTTCTGCTTTCTACATCACCTATGATATGCATAATTTCCGATACATTTGCCCTAGGCCGGCGTTTGTCTATAATCGCCAAATCAGCATCATCAAGACGCTTGGCCAAGGCCCTGGCACGTACTACACCACCCACATCCGGCGAAACCACGATTAAATTTTCGTACTCTTGCCGCCAGACATCACCAAGTAAAATTGGAGACGCATATACATTGTCGACCGGAATCCCAAAAAAACCCTGAATCTGGTCGGCGTGCAAATCAACTGTCAGCGCCCTGTCTGCACCGGCATTACCTATCATATCAGCAACCAATCGGGCTGTTATAGGTACCCGAGCTGACCGGGAGCGTCTATCTTGACGCGCATAACCATAATACGGAATAACGGCAGTTATTCTTGCGGCTGACGCCCGTCTCATCGCATCTATCATCACCAGCAATTCCATCAAATTTTCATTTGTTGGCGTGCAGGTGGGCTGAACGATAAAAACATCGCGGCCACGCACATTTTCTTCTATCTCGACATAAATCTCGCCGTCACTAAACCGCCCAACTGTCGCCATGCCGAGACGCATATTGAGCTTCCTCACAATACCTTCGGACAACGCTCTATTGGCATTACCCGTAAATACCATTATCGAGGCCTCACGCATTCAAGACTCCCAGGGATTTGATCGTATGGAGATTATGGCTGGGCTGCTAGGATTCGAACCTAGGTATGCGAGGATCAAAACCTCGTGCCTTACCGCTTGGCGACAGCCCAATTAACTGATTGACTTATTCCCTGTCTAATTTCTTGTACAGTGGCGACTGGTTTTGACCTCTAGCCAAATACACAACCCACTCACTTTGCAGCGCTGCATAAGCAGCGCGCGCAGCATTTTCATCAACAAATACTGCAAACACACAAGCGCCTGTCCCTGTCAATCTGGCCTCGCCAAACTCTGACAAAGCCCTAATGGCGTTTTTAACTTCCGGATACATACTGGTAACAATTGCCGTGCAATCGTTACTGTAATCCCCTGCGATAAAGTCGATCATTTTGATGGATGCACTGTTTCTTGTCAAGCCTTCTGCTAAAAAAATCTGCCTTGTATTGACATGACAATCTGGCTTTATGATCAATAACCAGTACTCAGGCAAGGTAATAGCTTGTAATTCCTCACCTACTCCCTCACCCCAGGCCGAATGGCCGAATACAAATATCGGCACATCTGCACCCAATTGCAAACCTAATTGCATGAGCTGTTGCTGGCTCAGACGCAAATCCCAAAGCCGATTCAAAACCACCAAAGTAGTTGCCGCATCAGAACTACCTCCACCCAAACCGCCGCCCATCGGCAGATTTTTTTCCAGCTCTATCCTGACACCACCCGCGTAGCCAGTATGCTGCTTGAGCAATTTAGCCGCACGCACCGTCAATTCATCCGTCTCGGCAACACCTGGGATCTGTTCTTGTAAACAGACTTTATCCTCAGATAATGGATGGAATGTCAGCCAGTCGCACAAGTCAATGATTTGAAATACAGTCTGCAACAAATGGTAACCGTCAGCACGCCGACCGGTTATTTTCAACATCAAATTCAATTTGGCTGGCGCCGGCCATTTTTCGCGCCATCCCGCTATCGCTGCCGGGTTTTCGGTCACGTTAGACTCCATTGATCCACAATTAATTTCACTCGATTATGCTCATCCTGCACAGTGATTTTTTTGGGCAACACCAAGTCGCCTACCGACTGCAACTCGATAAACCTGATCTGCCAACCGGATTGCACAAAACCATTATCAAGAGCAAGATAAGACTGCTGTGGGTCTGTGAGCCCCAGCACCCAATATTTCAAGGCCGTCACCGGAATTTTGATATCCAGCTGTGCATTGATGACACTATCCGCATCACCCTGATAGTGGCGTACCTGATCGCCATTATCTATCGCCACGCTGCCTGGCGTGACACTGATCAAAACCTTACCCTGAGCCAAAGGCCCACTCAGTTCAATCTCATCCTCACTAGATTGGTGCTTCCAATTGATGCTGGCTGAAAAAGCATCTTTATCAGCAACCACAGCCAATCGCCCCTGAAAAGACCAGTTTGCAGGGGATTGCTGGTTGCGCATTTGCACTATTTGACTGATATCGGTCGATTTATCAGGTGTCAGAGCGCAACCATGCAGCAGCAAACAAGCTGCCAAAATCCAAACCCAACGCTTCATTTTGGCTCGGCTGTTAAATAGCGCTTTTTAAATGATTGCAGATATTCGTCATCAGGAGATTTTTTATAAGCACTGTCGAAGACATCTTTCGCTTCCTTGGTATTACCCATCACCCACAGCACTTCGGCGACATGCGCGGCAATTTCATTCTCGGGGGATTTCGCATAAGCTTTTTTCAAATATTCCAGCGCCAGTTGCTGATTACCCAATTTGAACTGCAACCAACCATAACTATCGATAATCACTGCTTCATCAGGCTGCAATTTCAAAGCTTGTTCAAGATAACCCTGCGCTTCGGCATATCGCTGAGTTTTATCCGTCAGGGTATAACCCAGAGCATTCAAAGCAGCAATATCTTCAGGATTTTTATGCAAAATCCGATGTAAATCTGCTTCCAGAATATCCAATCTGTCCAAGCGCTCGGCAATCAGCGCCCGGGCATACAGCACATCCCTATTGTCCGGCACATCTTTAATCACCACATTTAAGGTATCAAACGCTTCCTGAAATTTGCCCTGCTGGTTTAGCAGCTCAGATTTAATCATTAAAGTTTTAAGTTTCTGCTCGGGAAATCTATGCTCTGCCTTACCCACCCTGCGTTCTGCCTCAGCAAAGCGTTTCTGATTAATTAATAATGAAATTGCGGCAATATCGGCATCATAAGCATAATTACCATCACTTACTCGATCATACCAACTCAAGGCCTTCTCAACATGACGCCTCTGAGCCTCGATTTTACCCAAAAAGAAACTCGCCTGCCCTTCCCAATCTGGATTATTCAGCAATTTTTCCAGCTGGTTCTCGGCTTTATCCAACTGATTTTGCTGGATATAGATCATCGCCAAAGAAAATAAACTATCACCATCATCCGGTTTTTCATCGAGAACATTCTGACATAAGCGCACAGCATCATCATAAGCACCTGTACTAATCATCACTTCGATCAACATTTTTCTAAGCTGAACATCGCCTGGGGCTTGTTTGACGGCTTTTTCCAGATACTGACGGGCTTTGACCAAATCACCGTTTCTACCGGCCAGTTGGGCCTGAAAAATAATGGCTTTATTCCAATCAGGCTGCAGTTTAAGCACATAATCAATTTTTTGCTGCGCTAATTCCTGATTCGGCAAGGTTCCTGCCAATACCGCTTGCACAAAAAACACTTCTCCCTGTAAAGGCTGCTGCTGAGCCAACTCCTCTAGGGCATCGTAAGTAAATTGGAGCCGGCCTTCTTTTTCAAACAACTTAACCATTTCCAGCAAACTGGCTTCAAAACCGGCTGGATCTTCGCGTAGCATGACACTCAAGTCTTCCACGGCACCTTTATGGTCTAGATTTTTTATAGCCAACAATAAAGCAAATTTTCTGGCGCTAAGATTTTTCGCATCTTTACTCAACCAAACCTTCAAAGCTTCCTGGGTACGCTTTTCATCTTTCAGGTATAAACCTATTTTAACTGCACGTTCCGCTATGCGCGGGTCATCAACCCGCTTCGCCGCTTGCAGATAGGCATCAAAAGCCACTGCATATTGATTGCGCTGTCCGGCTAGCTCGGCAGCCATCAGCAAATACAGTACCTCTTCATCAATTACCGGATTACGCTGCAAATTCTGGTCAAGTAATTCTTCCTGTACCAGCTCATTTTCACCTTCTGGTGACTTTTCCGGTGATGTTGCACACCCAGTCAGACAAAAAAGTATTAAGATGTTTATCCATTTATTCATGCAAGCCAACGACCCGATTTAAAAATTGTCTGCATAGATTATCAGAAAACACCAGTTATTTAAGACTGTATTTAAGACTGCCTTTGAATGTATTTGGATAAAAACCGCCGATTCCTTAAAATGACCTACTTTTATTGCGCTCTTGTTTTAAACTAATGACTCTGCTTGCCGTAGGTATCAATTACACCACTGCGCCAGTCGCAATACGCGAACGCCTGGCTTTTCCTGCAGAAATTCTTGACAACACCTTAAAAAACTTATGGAAAGTTAACGAAATTAGTGAAGCGGCCATTCTTTCCACCTGTAATCGCACCGAATTCTATTACCAGTCCGATAACGAAGACCATGCAGCCCTGATCGACTGGTTGGCCGACACCAAACACATCCGCCCCGCCGAATTTACGCCTTATCTATACAGCTTTAAAGACAGCCAGTCCATCCGCCACATGTTTCGGGTAGCCTGCGGCCTGGACTCCATGATTCTGGGTGAACCGCAAATTCTAGGGCAGATGAAAACCGCTTATCACGCCGCCTATCAGGCCGGCACATTGGGCCGCAATCTCAGCAAACTGTTTCAACACACCTTCTCGGCAGCCAAAAAAGTTCGTACCGATACCGCCATCGGCTCCAGCCCGGTATCAGTGGCATTTGCCGCAGTGCAACTGGCGCAACAGATTTTCGACAAACTCAGCGAACAAACCGCCTTACTGATCGGTGCCGGCGAAACCATAGAACTGACCGCCCGGCATTTATATCAGCACGGCATAGGCCGAATTATCATTGCCAACCGGACTTACGATAAAGCCCATGCTCTTGCAACTCAGTTTAACGGGTTTGCCATAGCACTTTCCGAGCTGCCGAATCATTTGGCAGAAGCCGATATTGTGGTGTCCTCCACTGCCAGCCAGTTGCCGATATTAGGTAAAGGCCGAGTGGAAAGCGCTATTAAAAAACGCAAACACAAACCCATGTTCATGGTGGATCTGGCCGTGCCGCGCGACATAGAAGCCGAGGTTGAACAGCTTAGCGATGTGTATCTGTATACTGTCGATGACTTACAGAATACCGTAAATCGTAATATGGATTCGCGCCGCCGCGCCGCCGAACAAGCCGAGGAAATCATCGACGCCCAAGTGGAGCATTTTTTAATCTGGCTGCGATCCCAGGGCGCCCAGCAAACCATCCGTGATTATCGCAGCCAGGCCGAACGGGCTCGTGATGAATCGCTGCAAAAAGCCATTGCTCAACTCAACAACGGCACTGATGCCGAACAAGTGTTACAGCGCCTGGCGCATACCCTGACCAATAAATTAATCCATACCCCCTGCGTGCAATTACGCGATGCCAGCGCCAACGAGCGCCATGATTTAATCGCCGCTTCGCGGGAAATTTTTAAGTTAAAATAACGCTAGATGAAACCTTCAATACAATTAAAACTAGAAAATCTCGACGAGCGCTTCGCCGAAATCACCGTACTGCTCAGCCAGCCGGAAGTGCAAAGCAATCAAAACCAATTCCGTAGCCTGGGTCAGGAATACGCTCAATTGGAACCATTGGTAAACTGCTACAAAGCCTACCTGAGCAACGAAAGCAATCTGGCCTCTGCCAAAGAAATGGCCAAAGACAGCGATCCTGAGCTCCGGGAAATGGCCAAGGAAGAAGTTCAGGCTGGAGAGGCGCAACGCGAAGCCCTGGAACAGGAATTACAAATCCTGCTGCTGCCCAAGGATCCTAATGACAATCGCAATATCTTTCTGGAAGTGCGCGCCGGTACCGGCGGAGACGAAGCCGCCATCTTTTCTGGTGATTTATCACGCATGTATCAGCGTTATGCCGAAAAACAGGGCTGGAGCACTGAAATTATTAACGAAAATCGTGGCGAACACGGCGGATATAAAGAAGTTGTCCTCCGAGTCAGCGGTCAAAACGTGTATTCCCAGCTTAAATTCGAATCCGGTACCCATCGCGTTCAACGCGTACCGGAAACCGAATCCCAGGGCCGGGTTCACACTTCAGCCTGCACCGTAGCCATCATGCCGGAAGTGGACAGCATAGATGAGATAGACATCAACCCCGCTGACTTGCGCGTCGATACTTACCGGGCTTCCGGTGCCGGCGGCCAGCACGTCAACCGTACCGATTCAGCCATTCGTATTACCCATATTCCCTCTGGTGTGGTGGTGGAATGTCAGGATGAACGTTCCCAGCATAAAAACCGGGCCAGAGCCATGTCTCTGCTCCAATCGCGACTGCTGGCAGCCGCACAGGAAAAACAGCATGCTGAACAATCTGAAAACCGTAAACTGCAAGTGGGCAGCGGTGACCGTTCCGAACGTATCCGCACTTACAACTTCCCCCAGGGTCGTTTAACCGATCATCGCATCAATCTGACTCTGTATAAGCTGGATGAAATTATGGAAGGCGGCCTGGAACATGTCATCCAGCCGCTGATCCATGAGCATCAAGCCGAATTGCTAACGCAGTTAGGGAATGCCTGATTCCATCCAGTCTTTATTAAATGCGGCCACTACCGAATTGGCAGCCGCTTCGCCCAGCGCTGCGCTGGACGCTGAAGTATTGCTATGCCATTGCCTGACCAAAAATCGTTCCTATCTACGCGCCTGGCCGGATAGTACCTTATCAGCGGAGCAAATATCTGCGTTTCAAACTTTGCTCGCCCAACGCCAGCAAGGCGTGCCGGTTGCCTATCTGACCGGCGAACGTGAATTCTGGTCGCGCAGTTTCCTAGTCAGCCCTGCCGTACTGATTCCCCGGCCAGACAGCGAATTATTGATTGAGCTCAGCCTAGCGCGAATATCACCTCAGCAGAGCGCCAAAATCATTGATCTGGGCACCGGTTCCGGTATTCTGGCTATTACCTTGGCAACGGAACGCCCCTTGGCTCAAGTTATCGGTTGCGATTTCAGCCCAGCAGCGCTAGACATTGCCCGACAGAATGCCGCACGGCACAAGATTGACAATCTAGCCCTACTCCGCTCCAACTGGTTTTCGGCCATCACCGATCAGGACTTTGATCTGATTATCAGTAATCCGCCGTATATTGACGCTGAAGACCCACATTTACAAATGGGTGACGTACGCTTTGAACCCAGCTCAGCCTTGATCAGCCCCGAACAAGGCTTAGCGGATATTCGCCTGATTGCCGCACAAGCCACCCAGCGTTTAAAACTCGACGGCCAATTATTGATCGAACATGGTTACAATCAGGCCCAGGCGGTAAGCAGCATTTTTCAGGCCTTAAATTACCGGAATATTTGTACACATACCGACTTATCCGGTCAAGCTCGCGTCACCTCAGGATTATGGAACCCAATATGATTAGCACCGAAATCAATTTACCGCGCAAACTGACCAACCAATTATTGCATCTGGCGCAATTATCGCCGGAAGCCGAAATTTGTGGCCTGATCGGGGCCAATCAGGCCGGCATACCCAGCAGTTGCTATCCGGTCGACAATAGCGCCACCAACCCGGACAACCGATTTTTAATGGATGCCGGCCAGCAGATTAATGCCTTACGCGCCATCCGTGAAAAATCCGAAACCTTGTTCGGCATTTATCACTCTCATCCGCATGCCCCGGCCATACCTTCTGCTACCGATCTGGAACTGGCCAGTTATCCTGAAGCCGTTCAACTGATTATCTCCTTGAATACAAAAGGTGTTTTAGAGATCCGTGCCTACCGGATCAACGCCAAAACTGCCCAGGAAATCAAACTCAATCTGATAGAAATATAGGCTGTTTCCGATTCCGGGTACAAAGCAAGTATAATGCCGTCATTTTTATTCTGGCGAGAGTACCATGAGAAGACCAAGTGGGCGTAATCCCGATCAACTGCGCGAAATACGCATCACCTGCCACTATACTAAACATGCCGAAGGCTCAGTTTTAGTCGAATTCGGAGATACTAAGGTTATCTGTACCGCCAGTGTGGATAGTGGCGTACCGCGTTTTCTGAAAGGCAAAGGCGAAGGTTGGGTCACTGCTGAATACGGCATGCTGCCCCGCTCCACCCATAGTCGTATGGACCGTGAAGCCGGACGCGGCAAACAAGGTGGTCGCACCCTGGAAATTCAACGCCTGATCGGCCGCTCACTGCGCGCCGCCATTGATCTGAAAGCTCTCGGTGAAAATACCATAACCATAGACTGCGACGTGATTCAGGCCGATGGCGGCACCCGCACCGCTGCCATTACCGGCGGTTTTGTGGCTTTATCCATTGCTATCCAGCACATGTTGAAAAAACATGTCATCAAGAAAAACCCCATACATGGCCAAGTCGCCTCGGTTTCGGTAGGCATCTACAACGGCATTCCAGTGCTGGATTTGGATTATGCCGAAGACAGCCAGGCAGAAACCGATATGAATGTGGTGATGAACGAAGCCGGACATTTTATCGAAGTACAAGGCACTGCCGAAGGTCATGCTTTCCGCAAAGACGAACTTAATGCCATGCTGGAACTGGCAGAACGCGGGATTAACCAGTTACTGGAAAAACAGCATGAAGCGCTGTATGGCAAACTCGATTCAGCCGCATGAGCCAAATCGTTTTAGCCAGCTCCAATCAAGGCAAAATTCGGGAAATCCAGGCCATTCTGCAAAACCAGCAGATTTTGCCACAAGGGCAATTCAATATCAGCGATGCCGAAGAAATCGGCTCAACTTTTATTGAAAACGCCATTATTAAAGCCCGGCACGCCGCTACTCATAGCGGCTTGCCCGCTATAGCCGACGACTCTGGCCTGGTGGTGGATGCGTTGAATGGCGCGCCCGGCGTGATTTCTGCCCGCTATGCCGGGATGGGCGCCAGCGATCAGGCCAATATCGACAAACTGTTGCAGGCCATACAAGACGTACCTGCCACCCAGCGCAATGCCCGCTTTATCTGTGTGATGGTTTACATGCGCCACAGTCTGGATCCCACGCCTATCGTTACCCAAGGTGTCTGGGAAGGGCATATCCTGCCACACAACATAGGCAGCAACGGCTTTGGCTATGACCCGATATTCTGGGTGGAAGCCTACCAATGCTCATCAGCACAGCTACCGCCAGAACTTAAAAACACCATCAGCCATCGCGCCCAGGCTTTACAGGCCTTAACCCGCCAACTTACCCATTGTTAAGCGTTAATCCCACCCAGATTGCCGGGCAATTTACCCGGCAGGCCATCACAGGCATCACGCCGCTAGGCTGCGGCCTGATCAACGATACCTATCGAGTCGCCGGTGCCGACAGCGCCTTTGTGCTGCAACGCCTAAACCAGCATGTGTTCCCGGCACCGCAACTGATTATGGCCAATCTGGAATATCTGGGTCGGCACATTCGGCAGAAACCACCAGAGACCGTGGGCTTACAATTTCCAGGTATTATTTACACACTCAGTGGGCAAACTTATTTTCAGGATGCTGAGCAGCAATTCTGGCGCGCTCTGGAATTGATACAACCTGCCGAAAGCCGGCAAGTGCTAAACCGCGCCACAGAATCGGCACAAATCGGCTACGCCTTAGCCCATTTCCACCGTTTATGCAGCGATTTACCGGTCAGTGCTTTACACGATACCTTACCGGGCTTCCATATTACCCCCGGCTACTATCAAGACTATCAACAACTGGCCGAGCGGAACCCAACTATTGAAATTGATAGCGAATTTGAGTTCTGCCGAAATTTTATTCGCCAATTTCAGACCAATATCAACGTTCTAGAAGATGCCAAAGCGGCCGGCATACTAAGCATGCGCGTCACCCACGGCGACCCTAAACTCAATAACTTTCTGTTTCGCCCTGGTGCCGACCAAATCATCAGCCTGATTGACCTAGATACCGTTAAACCCGGCTTGGTACATTACGATATCGGCGATTGCATTCGTTCCTGCTGTCATATCAAGCCTGACAATCATTTTGATATACAGCGTTGCCGGATCATCCTGGAACATTATCTCCAGGAAGCCGGTAGCTTCTTCACCCCTGCTGACTATCTTTATTTGTCTGCCGCCATCGTCCTGATACCTTTTGAATTGGGCTTACGCTTTTTTAGCGATTATCTGGCCGGCAATCAGTACTTTAAAATTACCGAACCCAGAAGCAATTTATACAAAGCAATAGCACTATTTGAATTATGCCAAAGCATAAACGCCCAGCTCAGCGAACTTAACGCCATTATTCTCAGCTTTCAGCACTAGAAGCCTGTCCGAGAATAGCCAGCCGTTTTGCCAAGCTTGGATTGTCAGTCTGCCGGCAAATGTGTATCCTCCACTTATTATGCAAATACATCTAATCTCTGTCGGAAACCGGATGCCCGACTGGGTGCAGCAAGGCTATAATGAATATGCCAAACGCCTGCCCCGCGAATGTGAACTGATATTAAAGGAAATCCCGGCCGATAAACGCCGTAACGGCGATATTGAGCGTATTACCAAAACTGAGGGCGAACGCATGATAGCTGCCTTGCCGAACAGAGCTCACGTAGTGACTCTGGACATACCCGGTAAACCCTGGACTACTCCGGATTTATCGCAGGCCATGCAACGCTGGTTAGGTAATGGGCAACCGGTAGCACTGATGGTGGGAGGGCCGGAAGGCTTGTCGGCACAAGTCAAAGCCATGGCCCAGGAGTGCTGGAGCCTATCGGCACTGACCTTCCCGCACCCTTTGGTCAGAGTGATTGTTGCCGAACAAATTTATCGGGCCTGGAGCCTGATGCACAATCATCCTTACCACCGTTAAGCACCAAAATACTGACTGATTATTGAACCACCTAGGACTGGAGTTGGTCATCATAACCAGACTTAACCCAGCTTAAAGCGTTGGATTATTAACCAAAATGAGCGATACCCATTTATCAATGCCGCCACAAATTATCCTGGCTTCTGCCTCACCCCGACGTAGCGAACTGCTCAGGCAGATTGGTATACGCCACCTGATTCAGGCCGTCGACCTTGACGAAAGCCCCTGGCCAGGCGAAGCCGCACTGGATTATGTGCAGCGGGTCGCAGCGGAAAAATCAGCGGCTTGCTGGCATGCCTCACCGCAAAAGCTGCCGGTTTTAGGCGCAGATACCAGTGTAATTTGTGATGGCGAAATTCTCGGTAAACCCGAAAATCAGGCACATGCCCAGGCGCTATTAAGCCGGCTGTCCGGACGCAGCCATCAGGTTTACAGTGCCGTATCGGTACGAGGTGATAAGGGTCACGGTTTGGCCCTGAGTATTAGTCAGGTGCAATTCCGGGCATTGAGCCAGGCGGAAATTTTGGCCTATAGCTTAAGTGGCGAACCGGAAGGCAAAGCCGGTGCCTACGCCATTCAAGGCTTGGCCAGTGTATTTATTGAGTCACTTACCGGCAGTTTTTCCGGCGTAATGGGCTTACCGCTGTTTGAAACCGCTGAATTATTAGCCCAACAAGGGATTAAAGTCATCGCATGAGTGAAGAAATTCTAATTAATGTCACCCCGCCGGAAACCCGGGTCGCCGTGATAGAAAACGGCGTCTTACAAGAGCTGATTATCGAACGGGTGCGCCAGAAAGGTTTGGTCGGCAATGTCTATAAAGGCGAAGTGTGCCGGGTATTGCCGGGGATGCAGGCTGCATTTGTGGATATCGGCCTGGAAAAAGCGGCTTTTCTGCATTTATCCGATTTCAACAGTTTGGAATTGGCGATAGGCTCGGAAAATATCGAGCACTATTTAAAAGAAGGCCAGAAACTGGTGGTACAGGTCACTAAAGACCCCCTGGGTAACAAGGGCGCCAGACTAACCACCGATATATCCATCCCTTCCCGGTATCAGGTTTATATGCCTTATGCCGCCAACTCCGGGGTATCGCAACGCATAGAATGCGACGAAGAACGTTTGCGCCTGCGTAATTGCATTGAAAATTATCTGCAAAAGCACACCGTGCCCGGCGGCTTTATTGCCCGAACCGCAGCCGAATGTGTAACAGAGGGCATACTCGCCTCTGATATGACTTTTTTACACAAACTTTGGGAGTCCATTCTGGAAAAAAGCCAGCATGCCAAAGTCAAAACCCTGATCCATGAAGATTTACCGCTCAGCATCCGTACTCTGCGCGACCTGTATAAAGAAGGTATAGAAAAAGTCCGTATCGATTCACGGGAAACTTTTTTAAGATTGGTAGAATTTGCCGAAACCTTTGTCCCGGAAATGGTCTCCGTTATTGAACATTATTCCGGGGAACGGCCTCTGTTTGACATCTACAATGTCGAAGATGAAATCAGCAAAGCCCTGGACCGCAAAGTCAAACTCAAATCCGGCGGCCATCTGGTGTTCGACCAAACCGAATCCATGACCACGGTAGATGTCAATACCGGCGGCTATGTGGGTGGCCGCAATTTGGAAGAAACCATCTTTAAAACCAATCTGGAAGCAGCGCAAACCATTTCCCGGCAACTCAGATTACGTAATTTGGGCGGCATTATTATTATTGATTTTATCGACATGCAGAGCAATGACCACAAAAAACAGGTCTTGACTGCACTGCAACGCAATCTGGACAAGGATCACGCCAAAACAAAAATTACCGAAGTGTCGGCACTGGGTCTGGTGGAAATGACCCGAAAACGCACCAGAGAAAGCCTGGAACACATTCTCTGTGAACCCTGCTCCACCTGTGGTGGCCGCGGCGTGTTAAAAACACCGGAATCGATATGTCTGGAAATTTTTCGGGAAATTATCCGGGTGGTACGCCAATACAATGTTAAACAGATTATGGTACTGGCCTCCGAACAAGTGGCGGAAATGCTGTTGGATGAGGAAGCCAATATGCTGGCCGAACTGGAAATTTTTCTCAACGTCGGTATCAAAATCCGCGCTGAGTCGGGCTATAACCAAGAACATTACGATGTAGTGCTGCTATAGGCGACAGTTTTGTTTATTTATCACCTGACCCGTACCACGCAGCATGTTCTGTTCTGGGCATTAATTTGCATTGCCGTGCTATTGAACACGGTACGGTTTTTTTTAGTGGATTGCAGCGATTACCGGCTTATGCTGGAACAAAAAATTCGTGCCACCACCAATATACCAGTGCATATCGGCAAAATCAGCAGTCGTATACATAATTTCACGTCGGTGCTGGTGCTGGAAAATATCGGCATCGAAACGCTGCCCGACACCATCACTCCAGCCATACAACTTAAAGAAGTTGAAATCGGTATCGACTTACTGCAATTAATGTTGAGTGCTGATCCGCTATCTGCTACCTGGGTAACCTTGATCGGTGCCAACATCGATGCCATACGCCAGCTGGACGGCAGTTTCACCATCAAAGGCATACCCAGCAGCGATACCCAACCGCTCTGGCTGCAGCAAGGACATCGCTACCAATTACTCGATAGCCACATTCGGTTTACCGATTTAAAAAGCCAGAGTGAGCCGGTCGATTTTACTCATATTGATCTGGTGTTAAAAAACCACCAGCAACAGCACGAAATCCACGTGCTGACCGATTTGCCTGAGCAATACGGTGAATCACTGAGAATTTCCGCCCAGCTCAACGGTGATCTGTTTGAAACCAGTCATCTGCAAGGCCAGGTTTATATCGAAGGGCAGAATTTGCAAGCGGACGCTCTGAATACCGCAGACTTACCGGCAGGCTTAACCCAAATAACCGGCTCCGGCGATTTGCGCCTGTGGAGTGACTGGCAGGATGCCCGGCCTGTCAGAGTAAGCGGCTACCTGCAGGCGCAACAAATCAGGGTACAGAATAGCCAGGATGCCGTCATGCATCTGGACACTCTGCAAGGCAATGTTACTTGGCAGCAATCTCAAGGCGGCTGGCGCTTGGCTGCCAAAGAAATCGACATCGTCGCCAATAGCCAGCGCTGGGTTGATGGTGAATTCTATCTGGGCCAGGATCAACAGCTTAACTGGGCCTTGGTGATCAAAAAACTGGATTTGCAGGTACTTGCCCATATCGCCCCCATTTTCATCAACAACCCAACAGCTCAAACCGACTGGTTATCTGCCCACCCTAGCGGCATGTTGACCGACTTTGCCGCCTTCGTGCAGGCCGACAGTCAGAAATACGCCCTGCAGGGTAACTTCAGCCAATTAGGCTATCAGGACATTAAATCTTCATCCAGTCTGCAGGGTTTGAGCGGTCAGATCAGCGGGACCGAAAATGCCGGACGCATCAATCTTACCAGTGCCGATGTCATAATCAACACAATCGAACTGTTTCGGACACCGTTAACCGTTAAACTCTTACTCGGCAGCATAAGCTGGTGGCAACAGACCGAATCCTGGCAAATCAACAGTAAAAACCTGGTGATCAACAGCCCGGACTTTCAGACTAAAACTGACTTTGACCTGGAAATTCCCAAAAATCAGACTTCGCCCTATCTGGATTTGCACTGCCAGATCCAGAATTTTTCAGACATCAGTAAAATCTCCAACTACCTGCCGGCCAAAATAATGAGCAAGGATGCCGTCATCTGGCTGGATCAAGCCTTTATCGCCGGCCAAATCCAGCAGGGTGACATTGTAATGCGCGGCAGACTGGCTGATTTTCCGTTCACACCTGAACAAGGTGAGTTTGATGCTTTACTGAATATGGAAAATGCGGAAATGCAATTTAATCCGGATTGGCCGCATTTATATCAAGTGAATACCGACATCCATTTCAGCGGTGCCGATTTACTGGTTAGTATTAATCAGGGTAATAGTGAAAATGTCGAAATTAAACAGGCTATTGCCAAAATCACCGATGTCGCCAATAGCGAATATGTCCAGGTCTATGGTCAGTTGCAGAGCAAAATCCAGGATGCCCTGGTTTATTTACACCACAGCCCACTTCGCAAAAAAGCCGACCCGCTATTAAAAATTTTGGACTTTGACAGCCAAACCCAAATTGATCTGGATTTACACCTACCATATTATGAAAAAGACCCGCTGCGGGTACAGGTTGCCAGTCATCTCGACAATGCCAGCTTGACCCTGAAAGCCCCACAATTAAAAGTAAGCAATATCAATGGGGTGCTTAATTTTACCGAAGATCAGGTCAGCAGCATCAATTTGACCGGAAAAACCCTGGGTTACCCCATTCAGGCCCAGCTCAGCAATGACAGAATCGCTACCTACTTAAAAATCAGCGGCAGCACCAGCACGGCCAATCTGGAAAAGCAATTCAGCTTTTTACAGGACAGTATCGGTAAAGGTATGTTCAATTATCAGGCCGATGTCAGCGTACCCCATGCCCTGAATCAGGCCAGCACCCTGGAGATTAGCAGTAATTTGCAAGGAGTAAGCCTGGAAGGTGAAGACTTTTTAAGTAAATCCGCCGACACCGCGCGTCTGCTAAAGCTAAACTTTCAATTTGACAATAGTAATTTACTGCCTTTGCAAGTGCATTACGGCGATAACCTCAACGCCGCCCTATTGATAGACACCGGGCAAAACCTGCTGCATTCCGGCCATGTAATCCTTGGCCGAGCCGAAGCCCATACTGAAACACAAGCCGGCTTGCATGTGGAAATTAATCAGGCCGAATTCAAACTGTCTCAGGCCTTTAGCAGTTTAACCGGGCACGACTCTCGCTGGCCGGCGCTGCGCGAACTTAATTTGGATACCGATCAATTATTCTGGCAAGGCCAGAATCTGGGCTTTATGCACGGCCATTTTCAACATATCAATCAAAGCTGGCTAGGCGAAGTTGACAGCCCAATCGCCAAAGGTAAATTGCAGATACCTGAGCAGAACAGCAGTAGTGAGCCATTAAAGTTAACAATGGACACTATCAACTTGACCGCTATGAGTGCCTTGAATTTCAATGCCGCCGAAGATGTCATCACCAGCCTGCCGTTAATTGATATAGACAGTAAACAAGTGCTGTGGCGCACCGTTAACCTGGGTAAATTAAAACTGCAAACCGAACGCATCAACAATGGTCTGCATTTCAAAAAAATCAAATTCAGCGGTGCCGAAAAAGACATTGAATTTAGTGCCGACTGGGTCAAACAACTGCATGGCAGTACCACACTGATCAGCGGCAGCCTGAGTATGAACGGGTTTGGTCAGTTTCTGTCGGAACTGGGTTTCAGCCAGGATATCAAGGAAACCCACGCTGAACTGGATTTTACCGGGGGCTGGAATGCTGCGCCCCAACAGTTTGGCATGGAAAAATTGAACGGCCAATTACACATTAAACTGAATAATGGCCGCATCGCCAGCATAGAGCCGGGCGTGGGACGTTTGCTGGGTTTAATTGCAATGGAACAATGGGCCAAACGGCTAAGCCTGGATTTTAGTGATATTTACCGGCAGGGCCTGGCATTTGATCAGATTAGCGGTGATTTTAAAATCACCAACGGCGTTGCCTATACCGATAATATGCTGATTGATGCCGTCTCCGCTAAAATGAAGGTAGTCGGCACCACTAATCTGGTCGAAAAAACCGTGAATCATCAGGTTGCCGTGATCCCCAAGAGTTCCGGTGCCTTACCCATTGCTGGTACAATTGTGGATAGTGTTGCGGAAATTATTACCAATGTGGTCATGGATGATTACAAAGAAGGTTATTTTTTCGGTTCGGAATATCAAATCACCGGGCGCTGGGGCGAGATTAGCGTCATCCCCATCAACGAACGTGACGGTTTATTAAAGAAAACCTGGCGCGGACTAACCGATTTTGGCTGGCTGAATTAAGCCTATAGTTTCCGGGACCGTCAGGCTGAGAGATTGGCCGTTTCCGATGACTATTTTGATTAAACTAGTAGTGGAACCACCTTGTTTTGACAGATAGGGACGACATGAATGGTTTACTGCCTGTACTTTGTAACTTTAGCGTAGAGTAAGAGATTTATCATGACTATATGTGCCGCCATCCAAATGGCTTCCGGCCCCCAAGTAAGCGCCAACCTCCTCGAAGCCGAAAAACTGATTGCTGAAGCGGTTAAGGCCGGAGCAAAACTGGTGGCCTTACCCGAAAATTTCGCCATTATGGGCATGCATGAACTTGATAAAGTTAAAGTCAGCGAACCTGACGGCAGCGGCCCTATCCAGGATTTTCTGGCTGGTATTGCTAAAAAATATGGCGTCTGGGTAGTTGGCGGTACCATACCGTTGGCGGGCGATGCCGAGCACAAGGTTAGAGCAGCCTGCCTGGTTTATGATGACCAAGGCCAAAGGGTTGCCCGTTATGACAAAATTCATTTATTCGATGTCAGTGTACCCGACAGTAACGAAGAATACCGCGAATCCGACTCGATAGAAGCCGGCCAGCATATCCGCGTCATAGACACGCCGTTTGGAAAACTGGGCCTGGCAGTCTGCTACGATCTGCGCTTTCCGGAATTTTTCCGTACCATGAGCGACCAAAATCTGGACATGATCGTAATTCCCTCCGCTTTTACCGCCAAAACCGGTGCCGCACACTGGGAAGTATTAATTCGCGCCAGAGCCATAGAAAACCTGTGTTATGTGATTGCGCCAAATCAGGGCGGCTTTCACAAAAACGGCCGGCAGACTTATGGTCACAGCATGATCGCTGACCCCTGGGGCGTGGTGCTGGATTGTTATAAAACCGGTACCGGTTTTGTCTTGGCCGATATTGATAAAAACCGCCTGGAAAAAACCCGCGCTTCATTTCCGGTTTTAAACCACCGCCGCTTTTTTGTGAGTCAATAATTATGGTCAAAAAGCTGCACTACTGCCTGATCTGCCTGGGACTGGTTGCCTGCGCGGAAACCAAGGATAAATATCGCGACATCAAGCATCTGGAAATGCCGCCGGTATTAGCCATAGACAGGGCTAACAGCACCACCTATGCATCATCAGCCACATCAGCGGCGGCAACCAAAGCCGACGATGCACTCACAGCCACTGCGGCTCGCCAATCAGACAAGCCCAGCAATAGCGAATTGAGCAAGCTGATTCTGTTAGGCGGTAGTGAGCAAAAACCGGTTCTGCAATTAAAAACCCGCTTTGAACGAGCCTGGGATCTGGTGGCCCACGGTTTACGACTGGCCGAAATAGAGGTGATAGAAAGCAACCGCAGCAGCGGGGTGTTCAAGGTCAATTACGTGGCTAACGGTGAAGGTAAAAGCCGGGGGGTATTGAGTTCCATGACTTCATTCTTTACCGATAAATTTTCCGATACTGAATACACGCTGACCGTGGATAAAGACCAAAAAATCACCGGGGTACACGCAGCTAAAGTCAACCCGGACGCCGAAAACCCGGATGCTTTTAATAACGACGACTCAGCCAGCCTGATCAAACTGCTACATAAAACCATTATTGCCGATTTGGAAAAATAAGCCTAAACCAGGCGCAGCCTCCTCCCCTACGTAGCCTGGATGCAGCGCAATTGTAGCCTCGATGAAACACAGTGGAATCGAGGATCATCGAAGCAGACTGACCAAAAAACGCGATAGCCTTGTTTGCTGTGATGGCGATTAGAAGTTGGATATGCTAAAGCCGATGCCATCGCAGTATTGACGGCCTAAATCCTCGATTCCGCTACGCTGCATCGAGGCTACGTTGACTGCGTTAACTGCCAATGACCGGACTGGCCGCCGCTCTTTTCCAGCAATCTGACCGCCGCAATCACCATACCCCGGTCCACCGCCTTGCACATATCGTAGATGGTCAACAGACTGATCTGGGTAGCCAGCAAGGCCTCGATTTCCACCCCGGTCTGGCCGGTGGTTTTGACGGTGGTCTGACAATAGACCCGCTGCAGTTCCGACTGAGGCAGCAGTTGAATATCCACATGGGTCAACGGCAAAGGATGGCATAATGGCACCAAATCGGCGGCTTTTTTGCTGGCCATAATACCGGCCAGCCGCGCCACACCCAGCACATCGCCTTTTTTGTGATTTCCGGCGATAATCAGCGCCAGAGTAGCCGGCAGCATGGTGATATAGCCTTCGCAGACTGCGCTGCGCTGGGTAACGGCCTTGGCACCGACATCCACCATGTGCGCCTCACCGGCGGCATTAAAATGACTGAGTGTAGAGTTTTGCATATTCATCCAAGGGTGGCAACAAGCCGTTTATTGTAGTACCGGGTTAATCATTATGTCGATACATGTACGTTATTTCGCCAGCCTGAAAGAAACCGTGGGTCAGACAGACACCACACTGGAGCTGCTTGCCCCACTGAGCGCCCGGCAAATCTGGCAACAATTAAATCCGCAACTGCCTATTCCGGAAACAGTGCTCAGCGCTGTGAATATGCAGTATGTGGAACTGGACAGCCTAGTGCAGGATGGCGACGAACTAGCCTTCTTCCCCCCGGTTACCGGCGGCTGAGATGAGTATAGTCCTTACTGAACAGGTATTTGACCCCTGGCAGGCCATTGCCGAGCATCAGGCCAGAAACCGCGCCATCAGTGGCAAACATGGGGCAGTGAATGTGTTTGTCGGCACCATGCGCGATTTCAACCAGGGCGATAGCGTGCAGGCCATGTATCTGGAACATTACCCCGGCATGACCGAACAGCAGTTGCAGGCCATCCTCAACGCCGCCGCACAGCAATGGCCGCTGCTGGACAGCCTGATCATCCATCGCATTGGTAAAGTACTGCCCGACGAAACCATCGTATTAACCGCCGCCTGGGCCGCCCATCGCGGCGATGCTTTCGACGCCTGCCGCTTTATCATGGAAGCCCTGAAAAGCCGCGCCCCGTTCTGGAAAAAAGAAACCTTGGCATCGGGCAGTGAGCGCTGGGTAGAACATAATAGCGATGGCTATTTGCCCAAGGTGTAGCTATATTTCTGCCCATTAGCCGACTAGAATTAAGTCAAAAGTTAAAACCATGATAAGGGCGATCAAGTGAAAGTTAATAATTTTATAAGCTTGGATTCCGAATACGGCCGATTTATCGTCAACCGGCACTGTTCATTCCAAGCGGAAAGTCTGGTAAAAACCGGCAGACCGCATATCCAGAGCGAACTCGACAACATACTGGCCGTGATCAAGCAATTGCCGGATAACTGTGTCATCGTCGATGCCGGTGCCAATATCGGCCTGGTTTCCATTCCCATTGCCCAGGCGGTATTGCCCCGCAATGGCTTGGTCTATGCATTTGAAGTACAGCGTATGCTGTTCTACGCCTTGTGCGGCAGTGCCGCGCTTAACGACCTTGACAACCTGATTGTGAAAAATCTGGCGCTGGGATCGACAGCAGGCCTATTGCATGCCGGCAAACCCGATTACAGCCAGGCGCAGGATTTTGGCCTGTTTAGTCTGGTTAACCAAGCGGAAAATCAGGCAGAGCAGATTGAGGTAGTGACGATTGATTCCCTTGGTTTGCCGCGCTTGGATTTTTTGAAAATTGATGTTGAGGGCATGGAAATTGATGTGCTAAAAGGCAGCCGCAACACCATTCAGCAACATTTGCCCTGGTGCTGGATCGAATACTGGAAGGTCGACATTGCAGACATCAAAGCCCAATTTGCCGGGCTTGAATATAAGTTCTATTTAATGGACAGTTTAAACATGCTGTGCGTACCAATCAGCAAATTCGACAGTTCGACTTTATCTATCCAGATAAAGGCTGAATAGCCAAACTATCGTCACCTTGATATTCACCAACAAGCCCCGAGCAGTTAAAATAATGACCGTGATTCAGCAAGGCGGAAGCAAGACTACATGACAACCACCCTAGGCTACGCGGCTGCCCTGTACTTGATCAGATGCGCTTTATTCATTTAGGGCAAGACGGAAACCAGAGTTGAGGTTGCGGTAATCGGGCTGCCAGCTGAGACGGTAAGCTGAACGGCAGTAGCTGCCGCTGTTGAGCCACGAGCCGCCGCGCACCACGCGGGTAACGCCTTCCGCCGCACCCGGCGGGTCTGTCGTGACCGTCAAATCGTATTCGCCATACCAGTCGGCGCACCATTCCCAGACATTGCCGTGCATTTCATATAAGCCCCAGGCATTGGCTGGCAGGGATTTGACCGCCACGGTTTTTTGCCGCCACAATCCTTTTGCACCACCCGCATAGGGGTTATCGCCATCATAATTTACCTGTTCCGGGCTGATATTATCGCCAAATGAAAACGGGCCAAGCGTTCCGGCCCGGCAGGCATATTCCCATTCCGCTTCTGTGGGCAGCCGGGCTTGCAGGTTTTGTTCGGCAAGTAGGCCGTTCAATTTTTTAAGGAATTCCTGCACATCATCCCAACTCACCTGTTCCACCGGATTATTCAGATCGTCTTTAAATTCACTTGGATTTTCACCCGTCACCGCCTGCCAGAGCGCCTGGGTACAGACGCTATCCGCCAGCCAATAGCCTTTAGTCAGGGTCACCTGGTGTTGGGTTTCATCACTTCCACGTTGTTTTTCCGACTCCGGCGAACCCATTAAAAACTCACCCGGTTGAATCCAGCGCATTAACTGCCTCACACCCCGCACCTCCAGCACCGCATACAAACCATAAGCTCTATCCTCACCCCATTCTACCGCCCAGGCAGGGGGAAAATAGCTGAGCTGTTTTTGCAGAGTCATCATTAATACCCAAAGCCTATACAATTACCAAAACCAGTTATCACCGCAACCGTAGCCTCGATGCAGCAACGCGGAATCGAGGATCATCGCAGCTGATTTACCCCCTTAACACGGGATTTGCTGCATTAAACAAGTTTAGTCGCGTTATTTTAAAGCCGTCACCTCGATTCCGCGTTGCTGCATCGAGGCTACATTACCACCAACCAGCGCTACACAGCTATCAAACAGACCACCAGCCGCGCAGCGCCCCTGACCTGTACTTGACCGGATGCGCTTTATTCGTTTAGAGCTAGGCGGAAACCAGTGCTGAGGTAACGGTAATCGGGCTGCCAGCTGAGACGGCAAGCCGAACGGCAGAGCCTGCCGTCGTCACGCCACGAGCCGCCGCGCATAACGCGGACAACGCCTTCCGATGCACCGGGCGGGTCTGTCGTGACTGTAAGATCGTATTCGCCATACCAGTCGTCGCACCATTCCCAGACATTACCGTGCATTTCATATAAGCCCCAGGCATTGGCCGGGAAAGTTTTAACCGGTACAGTATGTCCTCGGTATAAACTTTTTTCACCATTTACATAAGGATAATTTCCGTCATAATTGACCTGATTGGAGTTAATATTTTCACCAAAGGCAAACGGTGTGCTGGTTCCGGCCCGGCAGGCGTATTCCCATTCCGCATCTGTGGGTAGCCGAGCTTGCAGGTTTTGTTCGGCAAACACGCCGTCAAGTTTTTGCAGAAATGCTTCTACATCATCCCAACTCACGCTTTCCACGGGCAGGCTGGCAAATTCCTTGAAAACACTGGGATTATCCCCCATCACCTCCCGCCACATTGCTTGAGTACAGGCGGTATCCGCCAGCCAATAGCCTTTAGTAAGGGTCACTTCGTGCTGGATTTCATGAATTTCTCGCTCCACTTCCGACTCCGGCGAACCCATCATAAACGTACCCGGCGCTATCCAGCGCAGGCGTTGGCTAACCTGGTTTAATTTCAGATCGGCGTAGAGGCCAAATTGATCCTGCCCCCAGCCGCTGGCCCATTTCGGCGGCTGAAACCGCTGAAAAGAAAGCCTGTGCCGACCTGTATGCAGTTCAAACCCATCAGTGATGGCCGGTACTTTGGATAACAACTGGTTTAGTTTAATGTTGTCACTACCGGCAAAATCCTCATTAAACCAGCTAAAGTAATCCTGAGTTTGGTCTGATTGCCGCCAAGCTAATAATACCGCCTGCCGGTCTAAGTCAATATCCGCTAGTCGGCTGGTATACTTAGACACGGATAATAAGTTTTGAGCTTGAATGAGTTCTAGATGCAAAGCGCTGTTTTGGCGTAAACAAAATGTTTGGGCTGGTTGTACCGGCAAACCCTGCAACCATGTAACCGGATCAATCTGTCCCGGCAATTTTTGCGGCACATCCACCGCCTTTGCCTGCATGATGGCCGCCGCTATAGTTGCCAGATATGGCTTATATTGTTGGTCGTTTTTTAAGGTCGGCCCCACCCACTCCAGATGGTGACCAGCCAGTTGAACCTGCAAAGCCCACGTTCCAGCTGAATCAGTCGGTTCAGCCACCTGCAAAGTGTTTTTCAAGCGTAAGAAGAACTCCCGTGCCTGCTGGGTTTCACTTTCAATATCTTTGTTTGAAGTCAAAGACTTGTTGGCTAAATAATGCCAAACCAAGGTTTCTTCGTGGCAAATAGCCTGGGGCAGACCGGCATGATAAGCGCGCAAACACGTCAAGGTTCTGGCTTGCAAAGCCTCCGGCAATTTTGCAAATTTTTCCCGCCATTCCTGCACCGCCCAGGGGCTGAGCGCGCAGGCGCTGGCGGCAGTATCCAATTGCGGAAAACACCAGACTTCGCCTTCCAGCCCGGCATCCTGGCCATATTGTGGTAAACAGCGGCGCAATTCGCGTAACAAGCCCGGCTCCACCCGGCTGGCCACAGCCATCATGCTTAACAAACTATCGCGATCTTTCGGTACCGCCGTCACTTGCGGCTGGGTTGATGGCAACAGGCGTGGTAGCGCTCTTAAACTACTGTCCGGGCTTAAACGCACGGTTTTAGCCAAACCCAACAATTCAGCCTGTAAATGCCGCGCTGCCACCGGAGCCAGAACGCTGACCACTACACCCTGCCGCTGCCAGTCACTTAATCTGTTCTGCCAGCATTGGCGGGGCCAAGGGTGTGCGGCATCCACCATGCCTAAATCAGACACCAGCAACAGGCTGTCCCCTGCCGACAACTTCGGCCAGGGGCTGAAGCCGGGCTGCGGGATACCATGCTGTATGACTTGTAATGACTGGGTTGGCAGCCCGTTTAATCGGAAAAACCGCACATTGCCGTGTAATACCTGCTGCAAGTGTCTGCGTAATTGCTGCCAGTCTTGCCAATAGGGCGTTAACCGATCTGAAAAATCCAGCACCACGATTAAGGGCGCAGGCCAGGCGCTACGCCTGCGGCGCGGCAATACCCGCAGCGCCTCCCCCTGAGCAATGTGTTTGATCAACAAAGGCATATCCAGTCCGGCGGCATGAGTAACAGCCACCAGTTGCCGAAGTTTTGGCCATAACCGGGTCCATGGCACTATGGGCGTATGCGGGGGGGGGGTATGCTTGGCTCGCCAGGGCCCTTGATCTTGCTGGGTTAAACCGCCCAATTCTGCACTGTTATCCGGTGCTGCTGCCAGCCATTCCGCGCTGGACACTACGGTTTGCAAGGAATGTAAATAATAGGGGTGAAAAATGCTGGATTGATCTGTGGCCGGCTCTGGCTGCTGCGGCTTTGGTTCCAGCTTTGCGCCTATGGGAATAAAGTCATCGTCCGGCCTGTCTTCCTGCTCCGGCAGTTTTTCAAACCCTAATTGTTCGGCAAATGATGCTTCCAACCGGGTATCGTTATTCGCTAAATGCAGTGCCTTCAATAAATCCGCCCAGCCCTGAACGCCCAGTGGTGTCTGCCTTGTAGCGATATAAGTTTTGCACATGGCTATCTTGGTTTAGCGCGTGGCAGCGGGGTTTTTCTGATAGGCAAACTTTGAAACCTTGTTAAGCCAGATTTCTTGACCCTCCTTGTCAGTAGCCAAGGCCTGCAAGCCGCGCAACAAATCCAGATATTCGGCCAGCCCTGGCCGGTAACTATCCAGCCCCGGATTATTCCGGGTATTGGTCAGCAATTCTGCGGCGCTTTCCAGAATGGCATCGTCTATGGGATTGTTACGAAAATGCACCTTGGCCCGCTGTTTAATCCATTCTTTAAATTCACCCTCCGGCTCTATGGTCAACACCAGACAGCGCCGCACAAAAGCCGCTGGTAATTCACGATCTTCGTTGGTGGTGATGATGATCAAGGGTTTTTTAGCCGGGTCGGCCTTGATTTCCTGTTCGCCATCCCAGGGCAAACGGAACCCGGTATTAGCTAGCACCTCCAGCAAGCTATTCGGCAATTCTGCATCGGCTTTATCGATTTCATCCAGTAATAATACGCAGCCTTGAGCTTCGGCGCGATGCTGTTGATTAACAGAGCTATTATTCGCCAATTGCAGGGTTTTATCGGGGCGTTGGGCAAAACTGCGCGAATGACGCTTAATGTCTTGTAAATGGTTTTCTGCTTTAGACCAGTCGATCGCCCACCACAGCACCCCCGGACTGACATAATTACGCGGGTCGGAAACATCCAAATCCGTTCCTGTCGCCTGACTGGGCTTGATACCAGCCCCCAGGGCTTGAGCATCCGCCAAACGGGCTATCGCATCAAACCGCCACAGCAAATCCTGCGGCTCGGTACGCGCTGTAACCACCTCATAAATAAAAGCCCGCCCCAGATACTCGGCCGCCGCCCGCGCCAGATCACTCTTACCGGTGCCGGGCAAGCCCCGCACCAGCAAAGGCCGCCCGCAAGCCACAGCCAGGGCTATGGCGTTTTGGGCGTTTTCGTCAAGCAAATACGCCGCTTCCGGCCAAGTGCCAGTGGCGGGCAGGTGTAGGGTTTTAGTATTAGCTGAAGGGGATGGCTGAGTTTGGTTATTCATGGGGTAAATTAAAAATATACTGTTATATCAGAAAGATAAGCCTATCAATTGGCATGGCAAAATAACCCAAGGCATTAATTCGACGGCATCCCATCAACAGACTTAAATGCTTTGCCAAACCGTACCAGTAATGCCCCAATTAATGGCTCGCTGGTATGCACCCACTCGCTTGGGTTATTCCCACCATAAACATAAATCCATAACAAATCACCTAACAGGATGTTGAAATTTACTCCCATGCCTTCGGCTTAAACCCTTAATATAGGGTTAATTTTTCGGCTGGAAGCCTTATCAGACCTGAATTTCCGTTTCTAGCCCAAAACTTCAGGTCTGGCTGTTCTAAATGGCCCTTTTCGGGGCTTCATTTCCGCCTTTTGGCGGTGGTTAGGCGCACGTCTGCCTAGGCGGTCGAACACCGCCAGCCAAAAATATTGCCCATTCGGGTCAGATTATAGGCGGCGAAGGTGAAGACAGTTTGTGCCGCTACTTTTTTTAAGCGACGGAATTTGGTTTGATGCAGACCACCTATGGTCTTGCTCCAGCCAAACACTTCTTCAACCCGTTTACGGATTTTGAGGCTGGTCTTGTATCCGGGATGGCGGGTGGTGCGGTGGTCAATGGCAGAGCCTTTGTTCTTCTGTGCCACATGCGGGGTGACTTTGAGAACGCGAATGTCGGTCACGAAGCTTTCAACATCGTAGCCTTTGTCTGCGCCCACTGTTGTACCCGGTTTCTTCACAGTCCGTTTGATCATGGTCTTCGCCGCTTCCCGCTCTGCTGTGCCGGTGGCGTGAGTGACTTCAACATCAACCACCAGACCGTTCCGGTTCTCCATCAGGGCATGGCCCAGGTAACAGAGCTGTGATTTGTCGCCTTCACTTTTTTTGTATAGCCGGACATCCGGGTCGGTGGTCGAGGCGTGTGTATCATTGCTGCGCTTTTCGCCTTTGAAGTTGACAGTCGGGTTACGCGTATCATCTTCCGGAGGTGAGCTTGAACCGTCTTTCTTGACAAAGCTTTTCATGGAAGCCCAGCCTTTAATCAGGGTGCCATCCACGGAAAAATGCTCGCTGGAGACCAATTCTTGCCATTCGGCAAGCAACAAGATGCGATCAAAAAACAAGCGGCAAATACGTTCATTCAGCAAGCGGTCACGATTGGCGCTGAAGGTGGAGTGATGCCAGACCTCATCATCCAGCGTCAGCCCCACAAACCAGCGATACAGCAGATTGAAATCAATCTGCTCCACCAACTGTCTTTCGGAACGAATGGTGAAAATCACTTGCAGCAAGCTGGCGCGCAATAGGCGCTCTGGTGGGATTGAATCCCGGCCCCGGCGGGCATAAAGCGCGTTAAATTCAGTATCCATGGTTTTCAAAAGGATATCGACGATGGCACGGAATTTCCGTAAGGGATGGTCTTTGGGAATCCGTTCTTCCAATGTCCGATAGCTAAAGAGTACATCTTGGGTGATGTCAGCGCCGCGCATAAAATCATTCCGTTGGAATATATAATAATGGAACTATTTTATCATATATAACAATTGCTTGCGATATTATAAACTCTTTGGCTCAATGAATTTATGCGGCTTGCAGGGGTAGATAAAATCGACAGCCTGCTAATTCCCGATAAAACTTATCGGCAACTTGATCTATCTGCAATTTATTATGCCCGCTATTTTCTTTTATTATTAAACCTTTAAAAACACGGGTACTTCTTGGCTGGTTACCATGACTTTTTAAATAAACAGCTAAGGTTTTTATATAATTTGGCTCATCGGGCTTATAGCCCATCATGTTCAGAGCATTTATGTTTTCTGGCTCATTGTCATCAGGATCAAGCATAAGCTCTTTCAAAAGGTCTTTGGCAATATTCTCGCAGGCGGCATCTGGATTAAATTCACCATCTTGGGGAAAATATCTGCCCTCCAATTCAAAATGAGGATTTCGCTTACCGTTTTTGTGTTCCATGCTATCTTGCCCAGGAATTTGCGGCGAAGTATTTCTTGCTAAGCTGATTAATTCAACAGTGTGTTTAAGCTCAACAGCAATTCGGGTCAAGCCTAAATCATCTTCATCTTTACATTTAACCACCAGTGTTTGTATTAAATAGGCAAAAAGTATTTTTACAGCTTCTTCGCTGGATTTATCAAACTTACCGGCATCAACAACGGCTTCTATAGCTGACAAGAAATGCCCAATTTGCGTATTGCGGTTGCCCGAACCGGTTACCAAAATGGTTGGCAAATCAGCTTCATCAAAAGCTGGAAAATCTTCGTCTTCGTGTAAAAATTTGCTGAATTCTTTTACTATAGGGTTTAATTCCGGTAGCTTCAGCTGTTCATCCAAAGTTTTTATCAGTTTTTGTAGCCTGGTTTTAGCACCCTTGTCTAATTTTTTATCTACTATATTGAACTTATCCTCTTTAGCCGCTTCAGTGGAAGGTGTTTTTGGGGGTTCGGATTTCGGGAAATTAATCGGCACCACCCCCTCTTCTTTCTTATGAGTTTGAGTGTCCTTAGTCCAGCTAGAATTCGTCCCATCCCAATGCCGCAAAAACACCAAGCCTTGTCCCGCAGCAACATCAAAACTAACCCAGTTATATGCATTAGCATAACGAGGATGTTCGGCTATCCTAAGGTCATAACCAGCACCAGCAGGAATAGTAACGCACTGGGTTAAAGGATTAGGAACAACTTTAGACCTATGCTCGTGGCCGTGCAAAATAAAATGGCTGGCGTCTTCCAACCGATCTTCTATGCCATGACGCTCAAAATCAGCCAACCATTCGAACGGATGATGTAATACCGTAATGCGAATATCAGCCTGGGCAATTTCATTTAGCGCATCGTGGATCTGGGGTTCGCCAACTACCAAATGATGCCTGTCGTCCACCTCGCCATTACTTGTTTTATTGCGGCCAGACATCCAAGCGGAATTCAGCCCTAATAAAGCAATGTTTTTACCGGCTATGGTTAGGTGTTTGATACTGGCATAGTCCGGTGAATCTTGCTCAGTGAGTCGCTATTTTTGCGAAAGCTTGTTTAGGGGCATCCCAGCCCCAACAAGCGGCAAAAATTACGCGACCGCTAATGCCTCCGGCGGCCCCGATTCGTCCTCCTCACCTCGTTCCGACCCAACAAGGGGATCGGAACTTCGGCTCCAAGTGACTTGACGGCGTTTCGCGATGCCTTGCAGGTTTTCTCCGCTTCGCTTCGAAAACCCGCCCGGCGCTACGCCTATCGGGGACTAAAAATCTTCGCTCCACTTACGTTCCGCTTCCAAGATTTTCAGCGGCCGCTTGCTACGCCTTATAATTTATTCATAAATATCATCAGCCTGCAAATGACGACGTTTATGAATAACAGCTAACACACTGATATGATCAGGTTTTATTTCATACAAAATTCGATAAGTGTATACTGATATTTCCCGTACCGATTCTTGATTAAATTCTGATACCACGCGGCCTCTGTTGGGTAGTTTATCCAAATTCATTGATTTTTTAACCAAATCATCTACTACCCGCTTTGCATAGTGCGCCGAATCCTGTGCTATAAAATCATGAATTTGCCGTAGTTGATTCCTGGCGTGGTTTGTCCATTTCACCATGACTGAATTTCGTTTAACAACGCTTCAGCACCAAGAGTATTATTCTCTTGATTATCCTGCTGGCCGCGTCTGATATTTTCCAGTACATAAAGCCGATACATAATGTCTTCCATATCTGCATTTTCTGGTAAAGTCTGAATAGCTGCTATGGCTTCCTGTTTTAGGGTATTTGTCTGCATGTTAAATACGCTCCTGAAATCGTCAATAATTTTGTTGTGTTGGCATTCCGCTTAGCTTTAACCCCATTGATATTATAAGGTTAACACGCTTCTATTGGGCCAGCGCTAACTTCTCCGCCAAACCACTCAACCGCTGCACACTTTTATTTACACAGTCAATAAACACTTCCCGGTCTGCGACTATTTTTACCTGTTGTTTGGCGCGAGTGATGGCGGTGTATAGCAACTCTTTGCTTAATACCGGATTAAGCTGCTCCGGCAGCATGATTAATACTTGTTCAAATTCCGAACCCTGGCTTTTATGCACAGTCATGGCAAATACGGTTTGGCAGGTTTGCAGGCGGGCCGGGGATATTTTTTTGCTGCTGCCGTCACCACGCGGAAAAAACACTTTTAATTGACCGGACTCGGCATCGGGCAGGCAAATGCCAATGTCGCCGTTAAACAGTTGCAAACTGGGGGTGTTGGCGGTGATCATCACCGGTCTGCCGGCATACCATGCCCCTTGCCTGTGGATGTTATGCAAGCGGCTGAGTTGCTGTTCCACACGAAAATTAATATCTGCCACCGAGTTTGGCCCTTGCTGGTTGGCGCATAACACCTGGAAGCGGCTAAACTCGGTAAAAACAGCCTTAAACTCAGCCCCACTGGCCATTAAAGCCAGATAGCGCCGATATTGCCCCACGGCATAATCCACAGCCTCTTCTGCCAGCAAGGCTACACCGGATTCACTACCGGGCTGGGTCAATAAATCCCAGGCCGTAGCGGCATGCTGCTGGTTAACGGCATCGGCCAGTTGTTTGATACCGGCATGAAAGCGGTGGGATTTAAGCAGTTCGATGGTATTGCCGGGCAGGCTTTGGGTTAAGTCCGCTAATACCGCGCCGGATTCCACCGAGGCCAGCTGATCTTTATCGCCCAGCAATATCAGGCGGCTGCCGGGTTTTAACGCATCCACCAGTTTGCTCATCAGCGCCAAATCCACCATAGAGCTTTCATCCACCACCAGCAAATCATAAGGCAAAGGGTTGTCGGCGTGATGGCGGAAATACGGCGTGGGCGGTTTGGCACCTAACAAGCGATGCAGGGTGCTGACCTGACTGGGAATCAGGGCGCGAATCTGCTCGGGCAAGTGCTGTTTGCTGTTATCTATGGATTCCTGCAAACGCATGGCGGCTTTGCCGGTGGGTGCTGCCAGGGCAATATGCAGGGACGGCTGGTTAAATTGTTGCAACAGCGCCAAAATTTTGACCACGGTGGTGGTTTTGCCGGTACCGGGGCCGCCGCTGATGATGGTTAAGCCCTGGGTCAACGCCCGTTGTGCGGCCAGTTTTTGCCAATCTGGTTCAGCATCCTGCCCTGGAAAGTAATGATCCAGCGCTGGTTGGCAATCAACAGCGGGAAAACCTTGCCGGCTCAGCGCGGCTAGTTGCCCGGCCAGACGGGTTTCGTATTGCCAATAGCGATGTAAATACAGGCGACCGGCTTCCACCACCAGTGGGGCCGGCTGATCGGGCTCAGCCAGGCCGGACGCTTGAATCAGCGCTACAGCCTCCGCGCTGATTTGCATACAGCTGTGTCCGGCACTTTGTTGGGCGGATAATTCCAGTATTAAACCTCTGAACTGAGTTTTGGCTTCACCTTGCAGGTGGCAGCGTTCTACTAAAAACTCGGCAAAACTATAATCAAGCCGACTGTATTGCTGTTGATAACTGGTATTCACACCCGGCGTCCTGTCTTGGTAATTTTGATGTGTATTATGCCAAAGGCTTGGGTAATTATTTAGCTTAGCCTTGAATCAACATATCGCGTTTTTAGGCCCATCTGCTTCGATGTTCCTCGATTTCACTGCGTTTCATCGCGGCTACGGCTGATATACAAACTCGGCTTCCTGTCTTGATAAATTTGAGTTGTATCATATCAAAGGCTTGTAATCTTTGAACAAATCGGTTTTTGTTTTGGTTAACACCATAAAACCCATTGTTTTATAAGTCTTTTGCGGCGGCAAACTTGGCGGATAAACTTGCAATTAAAACCATTTTCCATTAACCTTTCCGTCTGTTCCAAGGCTAGGGGTGCTTTTGTGGCAAAGCAGACAAAAGCTGAGAAAAACCCTTTGAACCTGATCCGGTTAATGCCGGCGTAGGAAAGCCAATTCTTACCTGCGCTCGCTGTTTTTAAATTGTTGGAGATAAGCATGAGCGCTGTCCGTCAAGAAATTACTGCCGATAGCGGCAGTAGCATAAGAATCGATTCTTACCCCGCATCCGAAAAAGTTTACATTCAAGGCAGCCGGCCCGACATTCAGGTGCCGATGCGTAAAATCACTTTATCCGATACGCCGGCCAACTTTGGCGCGGAAAAAAATCCCCCCCTGTACGTTTACGATACCTCTGGAGTTTATACCGACCCTAATGTGGCGGTTAATCTGCATAAAGGTTTGGGCCCGGTGCGCCATGCCTGGATAGAAGAACGCGGCGATACCGAGTTGTTAAACGGCCCTAGTTCTATTTATGGTCAGGAACGGCTGGCCGATCCGGCTACCGCGCATTTGCGTTTTGAGCATATTTGCCAGCCGCGCCGCGCCAAGTCTGGTCACAATGTGTCGCAAATGCATTATGCTCGCCAAGGCATCATCACCCCGGAAATGGAATATATCGCCATTCGCGAGAATCAGAATATTGAAGCCATGCGCGGCACTTACAAAGGCCAGCATCCCGGCTTTTCGTTTGGCGCAGCTATCCAGCCGGTGATTACCCCGGAATTTGTGCGTTCCGAAGTGGCGCGTGGCCGGGCGATTATCCCGGCCAATATCAATCACCCGGAACTGGAGCCTATGATTATAGGCCGTAATTTCCTGGTGAAAATCAACGGTAACTTGGGTAACTCTGCGGTGACTTCTTCTATTGAAGAAGAAGTGGAAAAAATGCTGTGGGGCATTCGCTGGGGCGGCGATACTATTATGGATTTGTCCACCGGCAAAAACATTCACGAAACCCGCGAATGGATTTTACGCAATTCGCCGGTGCCGATCGGCACGGTGCCTATTTATCAGGCCCTGGAAAAAGTGGACGGCAAAGCCGAAGAACTGACCTGGGAAATTTATCGCGACACGCTGATCGAGCAGGCTGAACAAGGTGTGGATTATTTCACCATTCACGCCGGTGTGCGTCTGCACCATGTGCCTTTGACTGCCAAACGTTTGACCGGGATTGTGTCGCGCGGTGGCTCCATCATGGCCAAGTGGTGTCTGGCTCATCATACCGAAAGCTTTTTGTATACGCATTTTGAAGAAATCTGCGAAATCATGAAAGCCTATGATGTCTCGTTTTCACTGGGTGACGGCTTACGCCCCGGCTCTATTTATGATGCCAATGACGCTGCTCAGTTTGGCGAACTGGAAACCCTGGGTGAACTGACTAAAATTGCCTGGCAGCATGATGTGCAAACCATGATCGAAGGCCCAGGCCATGTGCCTTTGCAAATGATCAAGATTAATATGGAAAAGCAGTTGGAAGACTGTTTTGAAGCGCCGTTCTATACTTTAGGGCCACTGACCACCGATATTGCCCCTGGTTATGACCATATTACTTCTGCAATTGGCGCGGCCAATATTGGCTGGTATGGTTGTGCGATGCTGTGTTATGTGACGCAGAAAGAGCATTTGGGTCTGCCCAATAAGCAGGATGTGCGTGAAGGGATTGTGACTTATAAAATTGCCGCTCACGCCGCCGACTTGGCCAAAGGCCATCCTGGTGCGCAAATGCGCGATAACGCCATGTCCAAAGCCCGGTTTGAATTCCGCTGGGAAGATCAGTTCAATATTGCCCTGGATCCGGAAAAAGCCCGTTCTTTCCACGACGAAACCCTGCCCAAGCAGTCCGCCAAGGTGGCTCATTTCTGTTCAATGTGCGGCCCGCATTTCTGTTCGATGAAAATCAGTCAGGATGTGCGCGATTACGCAGCGGAAAAAGGTCTGGCGGATGAGCAGGAAGCCCTGAAAATTGGTATGGATGAGAAATCCAAGCAATTTATTGAGGAAGGCGCGGCGATTTATCACGAGATCTGAGTTTTGTTTCTGACGAATTAAAAATAATCGCGGATAAATTAATCCCAATCACCACCTATGCAGTTTTGCTGCCCAGGTGGTGATTTAAACACTCGGCACATCAGCCGGCGGCTTCAACCACTGCTCCAATATCTCACTCAGCTCATTTCTGCTGATAGGTTTACTCAAATAGTCATCCATACCGGCCGCCAGACAGGTTTCGCGGGCTTCTGCGGTGGCATGAGCAGTAAGCGCTATTACTGGCGTGCGGATATTGTTCGCCGCCTGTTCCCGCTCCCGCAGTATGGTGGTGGCCTCGTATCCTCCCATCACCGGCATCTGACAATCCATTAAAACCAGATCGTATTTGTTGTTGAGCAATAATTCCAAGGCTTGTTGGCCGTTCTCGGCCAAATCGGGTTTTAGTTGAAATCTAGCCAGCATGGCCAGCACCACTTTCTGGTTAATCCGATTGTCTTCTACCACTAAAATCCGTTTACCACTGTAATCCTGCCCATCTTCGTGAACGTTCTGGACATCCGTATTAGTTTGCGGCGCTGCTGCCGGGACTTGCTCAGCAACGCTCAAGGCATTGGCAATGGCATCAAACAACTGTGATTGCCGCACCGGTTTCAGCAGACACTGATAAATACCTAAGGCTTTGCGCTCGGCTTCAGACCCCAAACCGCCTGATGACAACAACAAACGGGGAGTATCTGCAATGGCGGGTATTTGGGATATCTGCCGAGCCAGTTCCAATCCATCCATATCCAGCATGTGCAAATCCAGCAGCAGAATGTCGAAAGCCTCCTGATGCTGTGCTGCCGTTTGTAAAAGAGACAATGCGGTTGAGGCCTGGTCTGTAGAAGATACGCGTATACCCCAGTTGTTAAGATAATGTTCCAGAATAGCGCGGTTGTTGGCATTATCATCCACTAACAAGGCACGCTTGCCAGCGAGATTGATTATTGGCGGCGCAATCTGATCTTGCTCCACTGGTTGCAAGGGCAAATTAAACCAGAAGCATGAACCAGTACCGGGCTGACTTTCCACACCTATCGCCCCCCCCATTAGTTCGACCAGTGTTTTGCTGATGGACAAACCCAGCCCGGTGCCGCCAAACCGGCGTGCGGTAGAACTGTCGGCCTGGGTAAATGCCTGGAATAGCCGGGCCTGGGTTTCCGGGCTAATGCCTATGCCGGTATCCCGCACTTCAAAACGCAGACTGGTACCCACATTTTGGATTTGGTAAGCTTGCACTGTGACAGAAATTTCACCCTGTTCAGTAAACTTGACGGCATTACCAATCAAATTGATCAGTATCTGGCGAATCCGGGTGGGATCGCCTTTCCAATACACATCCAGTTCCACTGGTAGAAAACAGGTAAGTTCCAGGCCTTTAGCATGCGCCAAGCCGGCTTGCAATGAGCAGACTTCCTCCACTAAGGATGGCAAATTGAACTTGATATATTCCAGGTCTATCTTGCCGGCTTCCAGCTTGGAAAAATCCAGAATGTTGTTGATGATCACCAATAATGCCTCAGCTGAATTAGCCGCAGTATCAACCAAATCGGCTTGTTCACGCGACATCTGAGTATCACGCAGAATATCCAGCATACCTAATACCCCATTCATAGGGGTGCGAATTTCATGACTCATGTTGGAGAGAAACTCGCTTTTCACCCGACTGGCGGTCTCGGCTTTGAGTCTTTGAATTTCCAACTCTCGGCAACTTTTTATCAACACCTCATTTTTGGCCAGCATTGCCGCTTCAGTGTCCTGCCTGAGCTGGATCAATACTTGTTCAGCTCGTTTGCGATTTAATGTGACGTTGGCTACTATAAAAGCCGCCAGGGCAAATGATAAATAGAGCACGGCCAGCAATACCTGCTTACCCGGCTGGTTATAGAAGGCTGCCTGAGTCAGCGTTGCCTGCGGGATAAATGTAACAATTTTCCAATAATAGTCTTCTGGTGAGAGCTGCTCCAGACTGGGGCCGTTTACTGCATCAGAGCCGGTCGAAGAATGTTGATTCAACAATAAAGGCCGAACCGTACTATAGACAAACAAACCTTTTTCGGTATGCAGGCTGCCTGCTTCGCTGTTGGATATGCTATGCCATTCATCAGGATAATCTGAACCAAAACGACGTTCTGACTTATCCAGCATAAAACCCCATTCCTCAGCTTGATGATCGTTACTTAACCAAAAACCATCTCTATTCAGCAACATTCCACCGTGGTTACCAGCCTGGATTTCATTACGAAAGTCTGTCAGCAGGTAATCGCCCAGAAAATTCAACAAAATGATGCCTCGCTTATGTCCGGCACTGTCAAACACCGGCGTACCTAAACGGATGGTTGGTTTATACGGTGTCTCTACTTGGCCGGCTTCTATATTAAGATCCAATGGTGAAACATAGATTTCACCGCGATTAAGACCAAAAGCATCTTGAAAGAAATAACGCGAGGCTTTGTTTTGTAATTTATCTTGCGGAACAATACTGGGCTTGCCATTATTAAAGTTAATGCGGATGATCTCTTGACCGCTGGCATCAAGATACCGAATCTTGTCATAACGGTGTTTGACTTTGCAGAATACCAGGAAAAATTGCTCCAGCTCCTCACGCAATTCTGGCCCACCAGTATTCAGAAAACGGCGTAACAATTGCAGGTTGGCAATCACACGCAGATCTGAATCTAGCCCTTCAACATCCTGAATAATATGGGATTTTGCTATTTCGATATGACTTTTCTCAACACCATCTATACGTTGCAACTCTGCTTGTTTATCCAGATGCGCCAGGAATAGTACAACTAAAGTAATGACCCCAACAATAGGCAGATATATGAGTAAAAACCGTTGTAGTAAAACTTGCATGGCAATATTTTTGGCTAAATTTAAACAAACGACAGCAGCTATCCTGATTTGGAAGTGCTGACGGCTAAACTTCTGCTGTATTCTGCTAAGGCCGCCGCTGGTGACGGGATTGGTGAATGCCGTTAATACAGCTTATTGCTGGGAGATGCATTTTTGAGCTAATTTGCAGGTCTGCTTCTAGCCCGGATTCAAAGGATTGGGTGTTGAACTGATTATAATACCGATTGTGAAACACTAGCTATTTTTGGCTGTATTCAAGCTGATGCTTTAGCCGCAGATAAGCCAGCTACCGGCTAAAAAACTCTATCCAAACAAATTAAGCACCTTGATAATTCTAGAGTTTTGGGCGCTTGCTGCAGGCTTGTGTTAGAATTTGACTCATGCAGGAGTTAGAAACTTTTAAGCTGATCGAGCGCATCAGTTCATTATTACGTTCTGAAGAACGCAAAAAATACGCCGCTATCGGTTTGCAGCCGGTGCATGGCCAGGTTTTGGAGTATCTGGGCAAATGCAATAAATACAGTGACACACATGCTGCGGTTGCCGAATACCTGGGTTTGACTAAGGGTACGGTATCGCAAACCATCCAAATTCTGGAGCGTAAGCATTATCTGGAAAAAAACACTTCCAGTCTTGATGGCCGGGTGGTGCATTTAAGCCTGACGGAATCGGGACAGAAACTGATTGATGAGCTTAAGCCGCTGGATGTGTTTAAAAATGCCGAAGCCAAAGTTAGTGCGCATGAGTTTGACAGTATAGGCCAGGCCTTGCAAACCACGCTGATGGTGTTGCAAAAAGTCAATCAGTCTAAAAGCTTTGGCTTGTGCCGTTCCTGTAGCTTTTTTTCCGTTGAGGAAAATCATTATTTATGTGGTTTGACTCAGCAAGCTTTGGATAGAGATGATACTGAAAAAATATGCCGGGAGCATACCCCGGCACCTAATTCTTTTATAGATCAAGAGTAAATACTATGTTCGATCAAACAGCAATAGACAACTTAGCCGAACGTATCACTAAAGCCATCCCCCCCGGCTTTACGCATTTTAAAGACGATTTGGAAAAAAACGTTCATGCCCTGTTGCAAAGCGCTTTAGCCAAACTGGATCTGGTCAGCCGTGAGGAATTTGAAGTGCAAAAAGCAGTGTTGGCCAAAACCCGCAGTAAACTGGAAGATCTGGAAAAACGCGTAGCAGAATTAGAGCAGCGGGTACTTAAAGATCAATAAGTCATGGCGCTGGCCGTTGTTTACAGCCGGGGGCGATCGGGCATAGCCGCGCCGCTGGTAACGGTGGAAGTACATGTCAGCAGCGGTTTGCCGGCGCTTAATATCGTCGGCTTGCCGGAAACTGCTGTGAAAGAAAGTAAGGACAGAGTACGCGGGGCTATTCTTAACTCCCGTTTTGAATTTCCGGTGGGCCGCATTACCGTTAATCTGGCTCCCGCCGATTTACCCAAAGAAGGCGGACGCTTCGATCTGGCTATCGCGCTGGGTATTCTGGCAGCTTCCGGGCAAATCCCCAAAAATCAATTGCATGAATACGAATGTATCGGTGAGCTGGCGCTGGGCGGTGAGTTACGCCGAATTCCCGGTGCACTGCCGGTAGCCATCCATACCCGCGATGCACGGCGCCAATTGATTTTACCGGTAGACAGTGCTACTGAGGCAGCACTGATAGGCGATGTGCAATTATTGCCGGCCAGAAATTTACTGGAAGTCTGTGCCCATCTGACTGGTCGACAAGCTATTTCTGCCGCCGCCGAGCCGCTGCTGCCACCCGCCGATTTTGAAATCGACTTTGCCGATGTGCATGGTCAGTTTCATGTTAAACGTGCGTTGGAAATTGCTGCTGCCGGTGGACATAATCTATTGATGCTCGGTCCACCCGGTACCGGCAAATCCATGTTGGCGGCTCGCTTACCGACCATTTTACCGGTATTAAGCGAGCAACAGGCTCAGGAAACAGCCGCTATCGTCTCCATTTCCGAGCAAAGCCTGGATCCCAGCCGCTGGCGGCTACCGCCATTCCGAGCACCGCATCACACTGCTTCGGCGGCGGCACTGGTTGGCGGTGGCAGCAATCCCAAACCAGGCGAAATCTCTTTATCGCATAACGGCGCTCTGTTTCTGGATGAATTACCGGAATTTGATCGCAAGGTGCTGGAAGTGTTGCGCGAACCTCTGGAAACGGGGCATATTACCATCTCCCGCGCCAACCGGCAGGCTGATTTTCCGGCCAGTTTTCAGTTGATAGCCGCCATGAATCCTTGTCCGTGTGGCTATCTGGGCGATACTTCCGGGCGTTGCCATTGCACATCCGAACAAATCAGTCGCTACCGGGCCAGAATTTCCGGCCCGCTGCTGGATCGGATAGACATGCATCTGGAGGTGCCGCGAGTACCACTGGATGTGTTACGTAGAGGTTCCAGCCAGGGGGAGGAATCCAGCGCCTGCATCCGCAAGCGGGTGATAGCTGCCCGGCAAATTGCTCAGCATCGCCACGGCAAAACCAATGCCGCGATGTCGGCTAACGAAGTTAAAAAATTTTGTCCACTAACTGAACCCAGTCATCAATTACTGGAACAGGCTATGGAAAAATTCGGCTTGTCCAACCGGGCCTATCACCGCATCCTCAAACTGGCCCGCACCATAGCCGATCTGGCCGACTCGGAACACATCCAGATCAATCACCTCAGCGAGGCGATAGGCTACCGAAAGCTGGATAGGACTAAAGCCTAAATGTTTACGCCTTAAGCTATACCACCGCGCCTGTGAAATATACCGTAAGGTTGATTGACTCAACAGCCCCCATGTTCTCAGCCTAATTGGCAGTATTATGTAAACGGTATGCAAACGGCTTGGCCAATGGTTCGCCGACAAAAATACCCTGACCTGGTTCAGCTACACTTTTCCAGTAGGCTTCTATTAAGGTACTGCCTCTAAGGTAAAAATACATAAGCACACCAGGATCAGGAAATTTGGCAGGGAAGTTACAGGGTTCTATAACCGCGCCATAGCTGCCAGTAGCGCCAGCGCGTAACCATTCCATGATATTCATTTGATCATTACCAGACATCACTCCGCCGCTTGACGTAAGATGATCCGCCACTGCGCCGGGCAGGTAATGGTTTTCATTGAGATGGGGTACGTGAGTTAAGCCGGTAAAATAAAACATGACATCATTCCTGCCGGCAATGTAGTCTTGTTCAAGATAGTGTACTGGCCAAAAATTGCTGAATTTTTCCGCAATAAGTGCAAAAAACTCTGCCCGAGAACTTCGGGCCACATCTGAGGTTTTTAACAGATACGCGGAACCTTGCGGATGAGTATAATCGGCGGCAATGCCGGTATCGATGATTTTTTGGGCTTCACTGAAATCTTTGCCGGCTAAAGCGATGGTTGGTCGCCAGCCGTGGGTTTTAAATGGCTTGTCGGTTTCTGATAAATAATAGGGGTCGCGGCGGGTTTGTTTACAGCCGTCGGCGCAAAAGGCAGGATCAAAACCAACAGCAAAGGCTGTGGTAATTGACATGCATTCCACCCGAAACGGCTGCAGCCAGGTAAGAACCAGAGCTTGAACCCGCTCAGGCAATTGAGCATCAACTTGTTGTTTGAGTTTATCGAATTCGTGTTTTGATAAAATAGCTTGATACGGCGAGAAGCGGATGTGAATTACTTGTTCAATCGGAATATGACGTTTTTCTTGATAATAAGCGCCGATCTGCTGACTGAGTTTGTCTTCATCGTTGACGATTATGGCCAGTTCCTCTGCGCTCAAAGCCGATGCCGGTTTAAACAAGGGAGAAATGGCTAGAGTCTGGGCCGAAGCGATACTTAGGCTTAACAGTAATCCAAAAATGCTAGATGTTATTTTTAGTGTCAACGACACATAGTTCTCCAGTAATTTTCAGTGCAGCCTTTATCACGGCTGCTGACAGGATGCAGGGCTTTATTTTAGCAAGTTAGTCCACCTGGTATTGAAGCAATTGTTGTAATCAGTCAATCCGTGCGGGTTAAACAATTTTACACCGTTTATTACAGTTTTTAACTTTATGGAATTTGCCTAACAATCATGCCCAAGCTTAATAGCCAGCAGCAAGCCGCCGTTAAAATTATTGACAAACCACTACTGGTATTGGCCGGTGCCGGCAGCGGCAAAACCAGGGTGATTACTGAAAAAATTGCCTATCTGGTTCAGCAAGGCACGCCGGCAAGACATATTGCTGCCGTCACTTTCACCAATAAAGCGGCCCGTGAAATGAAAAACCGGGTCAGCCGCTTACTGGACGACAAGCAAAGTCGTGGTCTGCGCGTTTCTACTTTTCACTCTCTAGGCCTGGATATTTTAAGACTGGAGCATAAGGCTTTGGGCTATAAAGCGGCACTTACCTTATTTGATGAGCAGGATAAACTCAATCTGTTGCGCCAGTTACTGGCCCATGGTGTCGTCAAGGGCGACAGCGATGCGCTGGATGTATACTGCAATCGTATCGGCCAGTGGAAGAATGCTTTTGTCAGCCCGGAACAGGCAATGCAGCATGCGGATACCCCGGAAGCAGTACTGGCGGCAGCACTGTATGAGCACTATAACCGCAGCTTAAAAGCGTATAACGCGGTGGACTTTGATGATCTGATCTGGCTACCCGTGGTGTTGTTTCAACAGTTTCCTGATATAGTCGAGAAATGGCGAAATAAAATTCGCTATTTATTGGTTGATGAATATCAGGATACTAATATTACCCAGTATCAATTGGTGAAAGAGCTGGCCGGCAGTCTGGGACGTTTTACCGTGGTGGGTGATGATGACCAATCCATTTATGCCTGGCGTGGAGCTCAGCCGGAAAATCTCAGTCAACTGCAAAAGGATTATAGCCGCCTGCAAGTTATCAAATTGGAGCAGAATTACCGGTCAGCCGGTCGAATTCTAAAAGTGGCTAATCATTTGATAGCCAATAATCCCCATGTGTTTGAGAAAAAACTCTGGAGTGAGCTGGGTTACGGTGACCCTTTACGGGTTTTGAGTCATAAAAATGATTTGACGGAAGCCAAACAGATTACGGCGGAAATTATTCATCACCGTTTTAGAACTGGGGGCAGTTATGGTGACTATGCCATTTTGTATCGTGGCAACCATCAATCCAGATTATTTGAGCGGGAGTTACGCGAAAATAACGTGCCTTATTTCATTAGCGGCAGCACTTCGTTTTTTGCCTATTCAGAAATCAAGGATGTACTGGGCTATTTGCGCTTGTTGGTTAATCCTGCGGACGATGCTGCATTTTTGCGGATTATCAACACACCGCGCCGAGAAATAGGGCCAAGTACTTTGGAAACATTGGGGGCTTATGCTAATGAACGCCATATCAGCCTGTTTGACGCCTGCTCCGAGCTGGGCTTGCAACAAAGGCTGGCCGAAAAACCAGTACAGCGCCTGGGTAAATTTTGTGACTGGTTACTGCAAACTTCAGCAAAATTGACGGAGGGTGATGTGTTTAATATCACTAGCCAGCTGATTGAAGACATCAATTATGCAGATTGGCTGCACGAAAACAGCAAGACAGCTGCAGCTGCTGAACGTAAGCTGAAAAATGTTTTTGAATTACTGGAATGGCTACAGCGTATCGCTGGCAATGAACAGGGTGAAGAAAAATCTTTGGCTGATGTTATTGCCAAAGTAATGCTGTTGGATATTCTGGATCGCAATCAGGAACAGGAGGCTGGTGATCAGGTTAGCCTGATGACTTTACATGCGGCCAAGGGCCTGGAGTTTCCACATGTATTCATGATAGGTATGGAAGAAAATCTGTTACCGCACCAAAACAGTATCGAAACTGATAATATTGAAGAAGAACGGCGGCTGGCTTATGTAGGTATCACCCGTGCGCAAAAAACCCTGACTTTTAGTTATTGCACCCACCGCAAGCGTTATGGGGAATTAACCGAATGCGAGCCTAGCCGGTTTTTGAACGAACTACCAAGCGATGATTTGGAATGGTTAAATAAAAAGCAGCTGCCTGCAGAAGAAATCAAGTTGCGCGGTAAGCAGAGTCTGGCCCAATTAAAATCCATGCTGGCTTGAGAGTCGGCTGCTTAATTAGCAAATTTCGTTAAAATAAACCCATGACAGAAATGGGTCTGCTTGCAATAGGCTCTCGCTTTGACAAGAGACTGAGAAACTTTGGCTGCGACATTGAAAATATTGTTACAGCGCACTTCTCTGCAAGATTAACGCGAAACCAAGTCAAATTAAATAAGGAAAATTCATGCATTTTAAGCAGTCTGGTGTTAAGCCAACCGGCTATCTGGTATGGCCTGTAGCCGTGATTTGTGTGTTAGCTGCTGTTGTTAATACGCATGCCGAACCTGTTGTCAATGTTAAAGCTTCTCCCGCTCTAATCAAATTGCTGAGTATTACTGAAATAAAACCCAGTGAAATCAGCGAATCATTGTCTTTACCTGCCCGAGTCGAGCTTGATCAATTGCGGGTAGCAAGAATTGGAGCCTCAGTTACCGGACGTATTACCGAGATTAATGCTGTATTGGGGCAAGCTGTGAAAAAAGGCGAACGTTTGGCTTTATTAAACAGCACCGAACTAAGTCAGGCTCAATCGGATTATCTGAAAGCCACCTCACAAGTCAATCTCAGGCAAATTACGGTACAACGTGCCGAGCGTTTGCTGGAAGGCGGGATTTTGGCTGAAGCCGAATTACAGGAACGTCAGGCGGTTTTGCGGGAAGCCGAGGTTGATTTACGCGCTGCCGCTGACCGCTTGCGGGTGATGGGCATGAGTGAAGCGGATTTAAAACGGCTGGATCAGAAGCGGACCATCTTTTCTTATTCACCGGTCAGCGCCAGCATCGACGGGGTTGTGATTGAAAGCCACATCGCCTTAGGTCAGGTGGTACAACCGGCTGATGCATTGTATACGGTAGCCGATCTATCACAATTATGGCTAGTGGCTGAGGTGCCGGAGCAACAGGCGCAGTGGGCGAAACAAGGTGACGAGGCTCATGTCGAAATTCCGGCCTTACCTGGCCCTGAACTGAGCGGCAAACTGATTTACGTTGCCGATTTGGTCGACCCAGAAACGCGTACGGTATTAGTACGTATGGCTTTAGCCAATCCACAACGTCTGTTTAAACCACAGATGCTGGCGACGTTGAAAATCAATAAATCCGGCGCGCAAATTCTGTCAGTACCAAGTGAGGCGGTGATTAGAGAAAATGACAACGATTATGTTTTTGTGGAGCTAAAAGCCGGTATATTTCAATTACGTGCAGTAAAACTGGGCACTGAACAAGATGAAAATCGCCCCTTGTTAGCTGGTTTAAAACCTGGAGAGCGAATAGTGGTAAAAGGCGCTTTTCATTTGAATATTGAACGGCTGCGTAATACAGCGAACTAATTCTAGGATAAGCAATGATTAACAGCTTTATCGAAGCCGCGTTAAAACAAAGGATACTGGTATCGGTACTGGCGATCATGGCCATAGTGATGGGAATCCGCGCAGTAAAACATTTATCCGTTGATGCCTTTCCAGATGTCACCAATATTCAGGTGCAGATTGCCACTGAAGTATTGAGCCGTTCTCCAGATGAGGTCGAACGTTTGGTAACAATACCGCTGGAAACCGCCATGGCTGGTCTGCCCGGTTTGGAAGAAATGCGTTCTCTGAACAAAAATGGCTTATCACTGATTACTCTTGTGTTTGCCGATGCCACCGATGTGTATTTTGCCAGGCAACTAGTAATGGAGCGGTTGATTGAAGTTAGTCGACAAATGCCTGCGGGTGTATCGCCATTACTAGGACCGGTGTCTACCGGACTGGGCGAAGTTTATCAATACACTCTGGATCGAGAAGACGATGGTGAGCAGGCTTTAAGTCGGGAAGACTTGCAACTGCGCCGGGAAATTCAGGACTGGGTAGTACGGCCATTATTGCGCGGTATTCCCGGTGTAGCTGAAATCAATTCCCAGGGCGGTTACGTCAAGCAATATCAAGTCCTGGTTAACCCCGACCGACTGCATCATTATAGAATAAGTTTGAATGATGTCTTTGATGCCGTCGCCCGAAATAATGCCAATAGCGGTGGCGGTTCTTTGGCCCATTATGCCGAACAATATTTGATTCGCGGGGTTGGTTTAATCAATGGCGTCGATGATATAGGCAATATTGTTTTGAAAGAAGAAAACAGTGTACCTGTGCATATGCATGATATTGCTGAGATCAGTATAGGCCATGAAGTGCGTACCGGTGTGGTGATTAAAAACGGTTATACCGAATCGGTAGGCGGGATTGTGCTAATGCTGCGCGGCGGTAATGCCAAGGAAGTAGTGAGTCGTATTAAAGCCAAAGTTGAAGAAATCAATCAAAAAGGCATGCTGCCGGGCGGCCTAAAAATTGTTTCATATTATGACCGTAGTGATCTGGTGGACACCGCACTATATACCGTTACCAAGGTGTTGCTGGAGGGCATTACGCTGGTAGTGATTGTGCTGTTTCTGTTTCTGGGCGATGTGCGTTCCAGTCTAATAGTAGTATGTACACTGATTGTCACGCCTTTGTTAACCTTTATTATCATGAATCGACTTGGGTTATCTGCTAACTTGATGTCTCTGGGCGGCTTGGCTATTGCCATTGGTTTGATGGTGGATGGCTCGGTTGTGGTGGTGGAAAACTCATTTCGACTTTTATCTGAGTGTAAAGGACGTAGTTCCAGCAGGTTACGAGTAGTCCAGGCCGCCGCTCAGGAAGTGGCCACCCCAGTATTGTTTGGGGTGGGTATTATTATTCTGGTCTTTGTGCCCTTAATGACGTTACAGGGCATGGAAGGCAAAATGTTTGCCCCTCTAGCTAATACCATCGCCATAGCATTACTGATTTCGTTATTGATTTCCTTAAGTCTATCGCCAGTACTCTGCACTTTCTTCCTGGAAGGCCATGAAGATGAGCACGATACTTTCATTATTGCCAAGATGAAACATGGCTATCTGTATTTATTGGACTGGGCATTGGCGAATGGCGGCAAAGTGGTAATAGGAGCGCTGACGATTTTTGCTTTGACATTAGCCTTATTGCCGTTTCTAGGTACATCTTTTATTCCGGTGATGAAGGAAGGTTCTATCGTACCCGGTATTACTCGAGCACCCAATATTTCTCTGGAAGAAGCCAATAAAATTGAAATGCAGGCCATGCAACTGATTATGCAGACACCTGGCGTGCAAATGGTGGTTAGCAATGTTGGCCGTGGGGAAAGCCCTGCCGATCCGCAAGGCCAGAATGACTCATCTCCTATCGTCACGCTTAAACCACATAAAGACTGGCCGAAAGATTGGACTCAGGATGACATCGCCGATGCTATTTCGGCAAAACTGACGGAAAATTTGCCTGGCGTACAAGTGGTTATGTCACAACCGATCTCAGCAAAAGTAGATGAAATGGTCACCGGGGTTCGTTCGGATGTGGCAGTTAAAGTATTTGGAGACGATCTGGCGCAATTAAAACAGATTGCCGAGACGATTGCGGCAGTGGCTGCCGAAGTGAATGGTGCTCGTGATATCCGTGTTGAACGCTTGACTGGTCAACAATATCTGAATATCAACATAGACCGCCAGGCAATTGCCAGGCACGGTTTAAATGCCGCAGACATTCATGATGTGATTGAAACCGCAATTGCCGGCAAAGTGGCTACTGAGATTTATCAGGGTGAGCGGCGTTTTTCTGCGGCAGTGCGGTTGCCGGTGGGTTTCCGTGACAACATCGCGGCCATAGAGAGCTTAATGCTGACTTCCCCGCATGGTGCCAGGGTACCTTTAGGCGATGTCACCAAAATTACCTTGAATGATGGCCCGGCACAAATCAGTCGGGAAATGGGCAAACGCCGGATAGTCACCGGTGTAAATGTCAGAGGCAGGGATTTGGGCAGTTTTGTCAAAGAATTACAGCAAGCTATCGCTGCCAAGGTTAGTTTACCGGAAGGTTATTATTTGCAATGGGGTGGCCAGTTTCAAAATATGGAACGTGCCATGGAACATTTACAGTTAATCATCCCGATCACTATTACTGCCATTTTTTTCCTGTTATTCATGCTGTTCAAATCCTTGAGTTTTGCAGCCTTGATTATTCTGGTCCTGCCGTTTGCTTCGATTGGCGGGGTGATTACCCTATTTCTGAGCGGTGAATATCTTTCGGTGCCTGCCTCAGTGGGCTTTATTGCCTTATGGGGGGTAGCGGTATTGAATGGTGTGGTGCTAATTTCCTACATTCGCAGCATCCAGGATAATGGTTTGCCGCAGATGCAGGCCATCAGGCAGGGCTGTGAACAGCGTTTCCGACCAGTAATGATGACGGCAACTGTTGCTTTACTGGGTCTGGTGCCGTTTCTGTTCTCAACTGAGCCAGGCTCTGAAGTGCAAAAGCCATTGGCTATTGTAGTGATCGGCGGTTTAATCAGTTCGACGCTGTTAACTCTGGTGGTATTACCGGTGCTCTATGCCTGGTTAGGTAATATCCGGCGCACCTAGAACTCAGCCTGCTGGAGTGCGGTAGTCCGACCCCAGCAGTATATCGACTATTTTAAAACCACAAAAAAGCCTTCACCACCACGTTGCAAATTCACCAGCAAAGGCGAGCGCGGGTTGGCAACCTGTTTAAATTCATCCAGATTTCTGACTCGATAGCGGTTGGCCGAAACCACAATATCACCTGGACGTAAACCGGTCTGCCAGGCATTTGATTTAGGCTCGATTTTTTCGATCAATACGCCTTCAACCTGATCTTTGGTGGTGGGCGCTAATACTGCACCACTTAAAGTAGGGTGAATTTTTTCACCGGCGACTTCCGGTCGTTTGGGTTTGCCTATGGTAGCTTGCAGGCTTTTATGTTCTTCACCCCGCAAAATATCCAGGGTTGCTGTATCACCAATTTGTAACATGCCGATCGCAGTGCGGATTTGACTGCTGCCACTTTTAATTTCTTCGCCATTGATCGCCTGAATAATATCACCAGGCTCCAGGCCGGCTTTTTCAGCAGGTGAACCGGACTCCACTCGACTGACTACCGCACCATGCTGGCTTTTCAACGCGAAAGCCTTGATAAGTTCTGGTGTTAAATCCTGAGTGGTGATACCCAGCAACCCGCGCCGAACCTCGCCGTGTTGCACTAGGGACTCCATCAAGCGTAGCGCCATATTCGAGGGAATCGCGAAACCAATTCCGACATTACCACCACTGGGTGCAAGTATGGCAGTATTCATCCCGACAAATTCGCCGCGTAAATTCACTAAAGCACCACCGGAATTACCTGGATTAATTGAAGCATCAGTCTGAATAAAATCTTCATAACCTTCTATACCTAAACCGGAGCGTCCCAATGCACTAACAATGCCGGAAGTAACCGTCTGACCCAGCCCGAAGGGATTACCGATGGCCACCACAAAATCACCGACTTTTAACTGGCTGGAATCAGCCACTTTTAAAGCAGTCAAGTTATCTGCGGGTATCTGTATCACCGCCACATCAGCTTCCGGGTCGGTGCCCAGTAATTTGGCATTTAATTGGCGGCCATCGCTGAGGGTTACGGTAATTTTGTCCGCTTTGTCAATTACATGGTTATTGGTTAAAACATATCCTTCATCCTTATTGATGATAACCCCAGAGCCCAGACTGTTTTTTTGTTGCTGGCGCTGGTTATTGGGTACATTAAAAAAACGCCGGAAAACCGGGTCATTCATCAATGGATTTTCCTGCATCCTCACATTAGTTGATGTTGAGATGTTTACCACAGCAGGTGTGCTGGTTTCCAGCATGGGGGCTAATGAAGGTAGTGGAGTCCCATCAGCTTGTAATGGCAAGGTAGCCTCAGCGGAAACAGCGCTAAGAGAAAGCAAAAAAATCAGCAGTAATTGGTTTTTTTTAGCCATTGTTATCTTCCTACAATGTAAATACCGGCGCAACCGGGGTTAAATTATTCCTAAGATATTAATGCACAGACAACTTGATTAGACGCAATTTGAGCGGAAAAGTTCTTGATTGCCTGAATTCATGACAAGCCAAAACTAGTTAAATCGATTGATTTGTTCCAACATCAAATTTACTGTCGGCTGGTTTTATGAAAATTGCCCGATCATAATCTGCCAGCCATACTTTGGGTATGGGCAGCTATAAAGCAATTCAAGGGGGGATAGGAGTTTTTTGAAAAGATATACCCTGATGACAGGATGGCCCAACATGCCCGACTAAAGCGGCAACACAAGGTCAAGCCACAACGCCAGCCGAGTGACACCCGGCCAGCATACAGGCCCAATTATTTAATTTTGGCTTCTTTATAAATCACATGTCTGCGAACAACGGGATCAAATTTTTTGATCTCCATTTTTTCAGGCATAGTTTTTTTGTTTTTGGTGGTGGTGTAAAAATGGCCAGTGCCTTCACTTGAAACCAGTTTGATTTTATCACGCATGTTTAGTCCTCTTAAATTTGGTCGCCACGGGTGCGGATTTCGACCAATACAGCATCAATGCCTTTTTTGTCGATAATGCGCATGCCTTTGGATGATACTCTTAACCGAACCCACCGATTTTCGCTCTCCACCCAAAATCTGTGGTGATGCAGATTAGGCGTAAAACGGCGTTTGGTTTTGTTTTGCGCGTGCGATACATTGTTCCCGGAAATGGGACGTTTACCTGTTACTTGACATACTCTGGACATGACTACCTCAGTGAGAGCTTTTATTTTAAATTAGCCAGACTTTATACCAAAAAAACTTTTTCAGGTAAACAGACCTAATGAAAAATAAATTTGATAGAATTTGACAGTACCTTGCAACAAGCCTGAACAATCCCTATTGATATCAATTAACTGCTTTTGTGAGGAACCGGCCCGAAACGCCTATGTTCAAGTTATAGCATACTATTGACTACAAGATGTTTTTATCCTCCGGCACTTGCCGATATATCAAACTTTAATATTTATCAGGATTGCAATGACCGTTAAACTTGGCATGATCATGGATCCTATCAGCCGGATCAACATCAAAAAAGATACCAGCTTCGCTATGCTGCTGGAAGCACAGGCACGCGGCTGGACCCTGTATTATATGGAGTTGGCTGATTTATCCCTGATCAATGGCGAAGCTCGTGCCTTCACTCGCACCCTTAAAGTACAGCGTAACGAGCATGACTGGTATAGCTTTGTAGAGGAGCAAGACCTCAAACTGGCTGAACTCGATGTAATTTTGATGCGCAAGGATCCCCCTTTTGATCAGGAATATATTTACGCCACTTACATTCTTGAACAAGCTGAACGTCAAGGCGCTTACGTTGTCAATAAACCGCAATCGTTACGCGATGCCAACGAAAAAATGTTTACTGCATGGTTTCCGCAATGTTGTACCGATACGCTGGTGGCCCGCGATCCCCAAAAAATCCGCAGATTCTTGCAAATACATAAGGAAATTATCCTAAAACCCCTGGACGGCATGGGTGGCGCTTCGATATTTTATGTGCGAGAAAACGATCCAAACCTGAGTGTGATTCTGGAAACCATGACGGAACATAAGCAACGCTTCATTATGGCGCAAAAATATCTACCGAAAATCAGCGATGGTGACAAACGGATATTAATGGTAAATGGAAAACCGATACCCTATTGCCTGGCACGTATTCCGGCCGGCGGTGAAAGTCGCGGCAATCTAGCTGCCGGCGGCCGTGGTGAAGGCCGCGAATTAAGTGCCCGTGATCGCTGGATTGCTGAACAGGTAGGACCGGTATTACGCGAAAAAGGCTTGGTGTTTGTAGGCATAGACGTGATAGGCGATTATCTGACCGAAATTAATGTCACCAGCCCTACCTGTGTTCAGGAATTGGATAAACTTTTCGATCTCAATATCAGCGCTCAATTAATGGATCATATTCAAGCCCACTTATCAGCATGAGCATTTCCACACCCCGGCATTTGCATGATTTTAGCTTTTCCAGTTCTAGCGCTCTGTTGCCGGCGGTGTTCATTGCTTTATTAGTACATATTTTACTCTTAGTTGGCGTGAACTTTCCGCAACTACCCAAAATTAGCCCTAGACGGACGATTGAAATCAGTTTTGCCCCGCGCAGCCAGGCAAAACCAACCCAGCAACCAGCTAAACTTATTAATGAACAACCCGTCAGCATGCCAACAGAGCGACCTAAAGACAATTCGCCAACCCCGGCACACCCTGTTCAGCATATGACGAAGCCAGCGGTAGCCAGCCATACACTTAAACCGGAACCTCATGCCGTAAAATCCATTAGTACGCCTCCAACAAACATCCAATCTACACCACCTTTGCCACCGCCTGAAACAGTGACTGCCGAAAAACCCAAACTGTCTGTTGACAATTTGATGCAGCAAATTGCTGATATTGGTGTTCAGGAACGCAATCGCACTATCCAGCAAAACTCGCAAACCAGCAAAATTAAATTTGTGCACACGGTCACCAAACACAAATTTCTGGCCGAACAATATGTCAAAGACTGGGAGGATAAAGTTGAGCGTACGGGCAATCTGAATTATCCTGAAGCTGCGCGCCATCAGGGGGAAACACAAATGCTGACGATGGATGTAGGCATCAATGCCGATGGCAGCATCTACAGCTTACGGATAGTCAAGTCATCCGGAAATACTGCCCTTGATGAGGCGGCGAAACGTATTGTTAGAATGAGCGCTCCATTTGCGGAACTACCTGCTGAATTACAACGCGAAGTAGATGTTTTGGTAATGACCCGAGTCTGGAAGTTTTCAGATGAAACCGGCATGACTGCCCGCTAAAACCAACTGGTATCAACTATGATCCAAACCACGTATTTAAATAATCAATTCCTGATTGCGATGCCGGGCTTGAACGATCCGCATTTTTTTCATACCGTTACCTATGTTTGCCAGCATAATGATGACGGCGCCCTGGGCATTGTCATCAATCGACCGACTAATATGAAACTCAGCGATATTTTTCGGCAAATGGGCATTAAAAGCGAATTAGCCTCCGTTCTAAATGCGCCCGTTTTTGCCGGTGGCCCTGTGCAACAGGAACGCGGCTTTGTAATACATCGCCCCTGCGAACAACACTGGGATTCTAGTATTTCCACCGCCGACAATATTACCTTGACCAGTTCTCGCGATGTATTGGAAGCCATTGCAGAAGGCAAGGGCCCTAGCCAATATTTGATCGCACTAGGCTATGCAGGCTGGGGCAGCGGCCAACTTGAGAAGGAAATGGTAGAAAATGCCTGGCTAAACACACCTAGCGGCGAAGCCATTATTTTTGATACCCCAATCAGCCAACGCTGGAATGCAGCTGCCGGCCAACTGGGCATAGACATTAATCGTTTAACCGCGCCGGCTGGTCATGGCTAAAATAGATCCCTTACGCACGAAACTAAGCAATGATGCTTATCTTGGTTTTGATTTTGGCAGTAAAAAAATCGGCGTTGCCGTTGGTTATGCCGCCACGGCAATTGCCAGTCCTTTGCAAACCATACGTTCCATAGGCCTGACTCCGGACTGGCAGATCATCAGTAAAGTCATCAATGAATGGCAACCTATCGGACTGGTCGTCGGCATTTCCCGGCAGCAAGACGGCAGCGACAACATAATCACCCCCAGAATGGAAAAATTCTGTCGTCAATTAAATGGCCGCTATAATTTGCCAGTATTTCAAATTGATGAATCCCTGACCACCTTTGCCGCCAAACAATTGTTATTTGATGACCTACAGGTAAGAGCTGATAAACTATGGGCTAAACAAGACCAAGTAGCCGCCCAGTTGATCCTGCAAAGCTGGTTTAATAAGCCTTCTTAAACACTATGCCGACACAAAACCTGAATATCAACAGCTTACTTGATGAACTTGAAGCTGCCATTCGCCTGCAAATCAATGACCGCCAATTGAAAAACCCAATCTTTATTGGTATTCATAGCGGTGGAGCCTGGGTAGCTGAACAAATTCATCAACGTATTGGCAGTCTTGAACCGCTAGGCTTGCTGGACATTACTTTTTATCGTGACGACTTCACCCAAATAGGCATGCACCCCAAAGTCAAACCCAGCCAATTGCCACCCCATCTGGAAGGCAGGGATATTATTCTAATCGACGATGTGTTTTACACCGGCCGCACCATACGCGCCGCACTAAACGAAATCTTTGATTATGGCAGACCCAATCAGGTGTTGTTGGCGGTTTTAATAGAACGTAACGGCAGACAAATTCCTTTACAACCTGATTGCTACGGCATTCGCATGTCTTTACCTGAAAACCAAAGAATTAAGCTTACTGGCCCAACACCGCTAGGCATACACATTGAAACTCTGACCTGCGCCGCCTGAATATGCATAGGCATCTACAATTAACTGAACAAGGCAAACTCAAGCATTTTTTAACTATCGACGGCTTAAGTCGGGAATTACTGACAGAAATACTGGATACCGCCGAATCTTTTGCTGATATGTCCGGCAAGCAGGTGAAAAAAGTGCCTTTACTCAGAGGCAAGACCATCATCAATCTGTTTTTTGAAAACAGCACCCGCACCCGTACCACCTTTGAGCTGGCCGCCACCCGTTTATCTGCTGATGTGCTGACCATGAATATCGCCACTTCATCAACATCTAAGGGTGAAAGCTTGCTGGATACCATCCGCAATCTGGAAGCCATGCATGTCGACATGTTTGTGGTGCGGCACGCGCTAAGCGGCGCGGCTCATTTTATTGCCCAACATGTGGCTCCTCATATCAGCGTGATCAATGCCGGTGATGGTCAGCACTCCCACCCCACCCAAGCAATGCTGGATATGTTTACCATACGCCAGCATAAAAAACAGTTTGCCGGACTGAAAATAGCCATTGTCGGAGACATCCTGCATTCTAGAGTAGCCCGCTCCCAGATTCTGGCCTTGAATACACTAGGCGTTGCGGAAGTCAGAGTGATTGCGCCCAAAACCTTGCTGCCCACTCAAGTACGCAGCATGGGAGTAATTGATCTACAGGATATGGCGGAAGGTTTACAGGATGTCGATGTCATTATTATGCTGCGACTACAGAAGGAACGTATGAATTCAGCTTTTCTACCTAGTGAAAGTGAATATTTCCGCTGCTTCGGACTTACTGAAGCTAAGCTCAAGTACGCTAAACCAGATGTGGTAGTCATGCATCCCGGCCCAATCAACCGTGGCGTGGAAATTGCGTCCAGCGTGGCAGACGGCCCTCACTCGGTCATTTTGCAACAAGTCAGCAACGGCATAGCAGTACGGATGGCTGTGATGTCCATGACCTTCCCGGCCCACGGAACCACAACGGCATGAACAGGATTTTAATCAGTAATGGCCGGATCATTGATCCGGCGAATCAGGTGGATGCGATAGGACCAGTCTGCATTGCCAACGGCGAAATCTTGTCTGTCTTAAGCATTCCGAACGATTTCCAGGCTGAACAGCATATTGATGCCCATGACCGCATAGTTTGCCCAGGCTTCATTGACTTGAGCGTTCGTTTGCGCGAACCCGGCCATACTCAGAAAGGCAATATAGCCAGTGAAAGCCGGGCCGCTGCCAGTGCAGGCATCACAAGCTTGTGCCTACCTCCTGACACCAAACCCTGCATCGACACCCCGGCAGTAGTTGAATACATCAAGGATAAAGCCGAAATTGCCGGTTATGCTAATCTGTACCCGATTGCAGCTTTGACCCAACGTTTGGCCGGCACCGAACTTAGTACCATGTTCGCCCTGAAACAATCAGGTTGCATTGCCGTCAGTAATGCCCGCGAACCCTTGGCAAATCTGCTGATCTTGCGCCGGGCTATGGAATATGCCAGCAGTCATAATCTTTTATTGATATACCACGCTAACGAAGCCTCTTTAAGCGGCAAAGGCTGCGCTCACGAAGGGGAAGTAGCCAGCCGTTACGGATTACCGGGTATTCCAGAAGCGGCGGAATCCATCGCCATTGCTCAGTGCCTGGAGTTGGCAGAATTGACCGGCTGCCGGGTTCATTTCAGCCAAATCAGTTGCCGACAATCCATTATTAAAATTCAGCAGGCTAAAAAATATGGTTTGCAAATCAGTGCAGATGTCGCCATTCATCAATTACATCTGACCGAAGACGATATGATTCCCTTTGACAGTGCTTATCATGTGATACCGCCCTTGCGCAGCAAAAATGATCGGAGCGCATTGCTAAGTAGCTTAATCAATGGTGTTTTGGATGCTGTGAGCTCCGATCATCAACCTCATGACTTAGACGCCAAGCTTGGGGCATTTCCAGAAACCGAACCGGGCGTGGCTGCATTGGAAACCTTGTTACCGCTAATGCTGGAACTGCAAAGACAAAATCGGCTTAGCCTGACTCAGGCAATTGCTTTGTTAACTCAAAACCCTGCTGCCATCCTGGGCTTACCCACCGGAGTATTGACACCCGGCGCCCCAGCTGATATTTGTATCTTTGATCCGCACCAAATCTGGCGGGTTGATGTACAGAATTGGCGTAGCGCTGGCCGAAACACCCCTTATTGGGGACAAAACCTAACAGGCCGAGTAACTCATACTCTGCAGGCTGGACGGTTGATTTACTGCCTGAACGACTTATGATTAAAGCCGTCAGGCTATTGGTTTTGCCGTTTTTTATCAGCGCATGTTCCCGTGACTACCAACCCGCCGATCACGCCAACGGCGAACAAATCTATCTGGAAGCCTGCAGCCAATGTCATCGAACCGCTGCAAATGCCAGTATTTTTCAGTTGCACGCCAAAAACACCAATGCAAATTATATATCGGAAAAAGTCCTACACGGCTCAGCATTCATGCCGTCATTTCCCAATATTACCGGGAACAATCTAGTACTTATCAGTGATTACGTGCTAGAACATAGTGAGATTGCAGACGAGTAAAGTATGTCAAATTTAAAAAGCCGGCGCGAACGTTCTAAAAACCATAGCATTATTGAAGATTTAAAAGGCGATCAATCCTGGCGAATTTTTCGGATTATCAGCGAATTTACCGAAGGCTTTGATGAACTCAGCGGCTTACCCGATGCTATTTCTATTTTTGGCTCAGCGCGACTTAACAGAGAGCATCCTTACTATCTGCAAACAGTGGAATTGGCTGAGGCGCTCAGCAAACACGATTTCGCCATTATCAGCGGCGGCGGTCCAGGCATTATGGAAGCAGCCAATAAAGGCGCACATCTGCAAAATCAGACTTCAGTTGGTTTGAACATTGAATTACCGACAGAGCAAAAGGCCAATCCTTACCAAAGTATTTCCCTAAATTTTCGCTATTTTTTTGTCCGTAAAGTCATGTTCGTGCGTTATTCAATGGGCTACGTCTGCATGCCTGGCGGGTTTGGCACTCTGGATGAATTTTTTGAGGCATTAACTCTAATGCAAACCCATAAGGTCTACCCTATTCCGCTGGTCTTGTTTGGTAGCGCTTTTTGGACTGGCCTGATTGAGTGGATGAAGACCAGAATGGTGGCGGACGGCACTATTTCGGCCGCTGAAATGGATCTGATTACCATTACCGATGATGTTGATGAAGTGGTAAATATCATGACCAAACACCGCATCTGGAAAAATAAACAGCGGAAAGCCACTTAAGTCCGGCTATCCGGGGTTAAATATTGCAAATATCCAGCTTATTTTCAATGCTGAGCTTGTTCATACCTGCTCTGAAACATTATAATACACTGGGAAATCTGGCGGCTTCTGCCTGAGCGCTTCCTCAATCCACGGCGTGTTTCAACATTGCCGGTCTATGCTGCGTAGCCACATTTAAGAACACAATGAGTAACAATACCTATAAACCCTGCGATTTTGTCATATATGGCGCATTAGGCGACTTATCCAAACGCAAGCTATTGATTTCACTATATCGCCTGGAAAAGCATAATCTTATCGAAGCCGACACCCGTATTATCGGGGTAGATAGACTTGCGGAAACCAGCCAGGGTTTTATTGATATTGCTTATAAAAGCTTACAATCTTTTTTAAACAATGAAATTGACGATAAGATTTGGGCACAATTTTCCCAACGCCTATCCTATTTGAAAATCGATCTTACTCAGGCCGCAGAATACCAGCAACTGCATTCAGTACTTGAACCTGAAAGCCGGGTAATGGTCAATTATCTGGCGGTAGCGCCCTTTCTGTTCAAAAGTATTTGCCAAGGCCTGCACAGTAGTGGCGTGATTAATTCCGAAACCCGTCTGGTCATGGAAAAACCCATCGGCCACGACCTTAAATCGTCAAAAGAAATCAATGACGTGGTCACCGAGGTTTTTAAAGAGGAGCAGGTTTACCGAATAGACCACTATCTAGGTAAAGAGACCGTGCTGAACTTATTAGCACTGCGCTTCGCGAATTCCATATTCACCACTAACTGGAATCACAACACCATAGATCATATCCAAATTACTGTTGGTGAAGATATCGGCATAGAAGGTCGCTGGGAATATTTTGATAAAACCGGGCAATTACGCGATATGCTGCAAAATCACTTGCTGCAAATCTTAACCTTCGTTGCTATGGAACCACCTGCCGATTTATCTGCTGAAAGCATACATAGTGAAAAAATCAAGGTATTGAAAGCGCTCAGACCCATTACTGCACGTAATGTAGAAGAAAAAACCGTCAGAGGCCAATACACCAGCGGCTATGTCAACGGTAAAGAAGTTCCTGGTTATCTGGAAGAGGTCGGCGCCAATGTTTCCAGTACCACCGAAACATTTGTCGCCATCCGGGTAGACATCGACAACTGGCGTTGGGCCGGCGTACCTTTTTACATGCGCACAGGCAAACGTACACCTAATAAACGCACTGAAATTGTTGTCAACTTTAAACAGTTGCCGCACAATATTTTTAAAGATAGCTTCCGCAATCTACCAGCCAACAAACTGGTGATTCACTTACAGCCGAATGAAGGCGTAGAAGTGATGATGCTTAACAAAGTCCCCGGCATAGACGGCAATATTAAATTGCAAAATACAAAATTGGACTTAAGCTTTTCGGAGACATTTAAAAACAACCGCATCTTTGGCGGCTATGAAAAACTGATTTTGGAAGCCTTACGCGGTAACCCAACTTTATTTTTAAGCCGCGAAGAAATTGAACAGGCCTGGATTTGGGTTGATTCAATCCTGTCGGCTTGGGCTAATAATCACACTGCACCAAAACCTTACCCGGCTGGAAGCTGGGGACCACTCGCTTCAGTAGCCTTGCTGGCCAGAGATGGCCGTGGTTGGGAAGAATAAATTCAGTTTTGATATTTGAGAAAACTACCATGCTTAGAGAATTTCACTTCGAGAATCGTAGTCATTTGTTGACCGCTTTGACTGCTGAATGTCAAGATATTCTATCGGAATCCATCAGCAAACACGGCAGCGCAACCTTACTCGTTTCTGGCGGCAGTACCCCGGCTCCACTTTACGAAGCTCTATCGAAAACAGAGCTGGCCTGGAAAAAAATAAAAGTTGCCCTTGTAGACGAACGCTGGGTAGACGCGCAACACATAGCCAGCAATGAAGCCTTAATTAAGCGTAGCTTGCTGATTAATAATGCCAAGGCGGCAACATTCGTGGGCATGAAAACTGCTGATCAACGCGCAAGCAAGGGCCAAAGTGAAACAGAAGGCCGATATCGCAGCTTGCCTCAACCGTTTACGGTGGCTATTGTCGGCATGGGCAATGACGGACATACTGCATCGTTGTTCCCGCATGCCACAGGTTTGCGTAATGCTTTAAATGCCGAAAGCGATCAACTTACCGCTGCCATTAACGCCAAAGCCAGTCCAGTCACAGGCCCTAATACAGAACGCATGTCGTTGACAGTGGCCGGCTTACTGAAATGTGAACGTTTGATTATTTTAATTACCGGTGAAGACAAACTGGAAGTTTTCGATCAAGCCATGAAACCGGGAGCAGTGGAAGACATGCCGATTCGCGCCCTGCTTAATCAGGAAAAAGTCCCGGTAGAAATGTATTGGGCACCTTAAGTCGATATTTGCTGCGATGATTCCAAACCGGAACGATAAGCTTACCAGATTTGTATGTTAAGTCTTATATTCTGTCACCGGCACAGATCATTGCGCAAATTTAACTAACTATTTGCAGCTTCGGGTATCAAGTCATTGCAAGTAGCCATCACATCTCTTCATTGCCCTGGAGTCTTATGCATCCTATTTTAGAATCAATCACCGCCGATGTAATAGCACGCAGCAGGGAAAGCCGCACAGCCTATTTAGATAGAGTAGCCGCCAGCATTGAATCCGGTCCTTATCGCGCCAAACTGGCTTGCGGTAATCTGGCCCACGGCTTTGCCGCCTGTGCCAGTAGTGAAAAAGACGACTTGGCACATGCTCAAAAAGCCAATATCGCCATCATTTCGGCTTATAACGACATGTTATCGGCCCATGAACCCTACAAAGACTACCCGGCATTAATCAAACAAGCCATTCATGAATCCGGTGGAGTCGCTCAATTCGCCGGAGGCGTACCGGCCATGTGTGACGGGGTCACTCAAGGTCAACCCGGCATGGAATTGTCCTTGTTCAGCCGCGATGTCATCGCCATGGCCACGGCCATCGGCCTCAGTCACAATATGTTTGATGGCGCATTATATTTAGGCGTATGCGATAAAATTGTACCAGGACTATTAATAGGGGCTCTCAGTTTCGGACACCTGCCCGCCGTTTTTGTACCTGCCGGCCCAATGCCTACCGGCCTGGCCAATAAAGAAAAAGTGCGGATTCGCCAGCTTTATGCCGAAGGCAAAGTTGGCCGCAAAGAATTACTGGAGTCTGAATCCCAGTCATATCATAGCCCAGGCACCTGCACATTTTATGGTACCGCCAACAGTAACCAGATGATGGTCGAGATTATGGGTTTGCATTTACCCGGCAGCTCTTTCATCAATCCTTACACACCGCTTAGAGATGAATTAACCAAAGCGGCAGCAAGACAAGTGCTGAAGTTTACCTCTCTGGCTGACGACTTCCGTCCCATAGGCCATGTGATAGATGAAAAAGCCATACTGAATGCCGTGATCGGCTTATTGGCCACTGGTGGCTCCACCAACCACACTTTACATTTAATTGCGATTGCCAGAGCTGCGGGAGTCATCATCAACTGGGACGATTTCCACAAACTCTCAAAAATCATCCCGTTGTTGACAAAAATTTACCCTAACGGTTCAGCTGATATCAATCAGTTTCAAGCCGCAGGCGGCATGAGTGTTTTGATTGCTGAATTGTTGGACAACGGTCTGTTGCATGGGGATGTGTTAACCATAGGTGATCAGCGTGGCTTGGCCCAATATAGCCAAGAACCAAAACTGCTGGACGGTGAACTGCAATGGCATCCCGGTCCGGATGGTTCTCAGGACCCAGGTATTATCAGCAGTGTCAAGCAACCCTTTGCTGCCGGCGGAGGTTTACATGTAATGCACGGCAATTTGGGGCGTGGTGTTTCAAAAATTTCTGCCGTTGCCGAACAACATCAAGTGGTAACGGCCCCTGCGGTGGTTTTTGACGACCAGGATGACGTGGTAGCCGCTTTCAAACGCGGAGAACTTGAAAAAGACTGTATCGTTGTATTACGTTTTCAAGGGCCAAAAGCCAATGGCATGCCTGAACTGCATAAATTGACACCTCCGCTGGGCGTTTTACAAGATAAAGGTTTCAAAGTAGCTCTAATTACTGATGGTCGCATGTCCGGAGCTTCCGGCAAAGTGCCCTCAGCCATACACATGTGCCCGGAATGTCTCGATGGCGGCCCGCTGGCAAAGGTTCAGGACGGTGACATCATTTCACTAAACACTCAAACCGGTGAAGTAAACGCACTGGTCGATGCTGCAGAATTTGCTGCGCGCATCCCGGTCGCTAACCATAGTACTGGCCACCATTTCGGTATGGGCCGAGAATTATTCGGCAGCTTCAGAGCTCACGCTTCATCAGCCGAAACAGGCGCATGCAACCTTTTTTTTAACGACTAACTCAGCTAGGAATTTAACATGACGGTATCCATTCAAGAAGTCATGACCACCTCACCAGTCATTCCGGTAATGGTCATCAATCAGCTGGATCAGGCTGTTCCTTTGGCGCGGGCACTTGTCGCCGGAGGCCTGAAAGTTCTGGAAATCACCTTACGCACCCCGGCAGCCCTGGAAGCAATACGCCAAATTAAGGCTGAAGTACCTGGCGCAATTGTAGGAGCCGGTACTATAATCAATCTGCAAACCCTAGATGCCGCACTGGAAGCAGGTTCAGAATTCCTGGTCAGCCCTGGTGTCACTGACAGTTTACTGACTGCAGCGCTTAACTCTGGAGTACCTATTCTACCTGGGGTAGTTACCCCTAGCGAAGTGATGCGTTTATTGGATCGCGGCGTTACCGCCATGAAATTTTTTCCTGCTGACGCAGCTGGTGGTATTCCCATGCTGAAATCCATAGGTGGTCCGTTGCCGCAAGTCACTTTTTGCCCAACCGGCGGGATTAACCCTAAAAATGCCCATGAATATTTGTCACTAAGCAATGTGGCATGTGTTGGCGGCTCCTGGATGGCACCGGCCAGTCTGGTTGATGCTGGCGATTGGGCAGAAATTACGCGCCGGGCAGCCGAAGCAACCGCCTTAAAACCATAAAGTCATACAGCAGTTATCCATATGTAATAACACCCCCACTAACAACTGATTGACTTGGCTTTCAAAACCCAAGCCCTACCCCAATTTTTCAAGGGGTAGGGAAATCAATGGCTGCCCCAACTAGCCAAAATCCCCACTACTCAGTATTTGGTAAACCTCATAAGCGGGCTGTTCGTAAGGATGAACATTTAATAAAACCTGCAAAACATTTTTTATTAAATGCTCGGCGCAAATCAGCTCGACCTTGTATTCACTGATTGTTTCCAAACGGCTGACACTGCCCAAAAATGGAGTGCTGCCGGGTAAAGGCCGAAACTGACCGGTACCCAAGACCTGCCAGCAGCATTGATCATAACCCTGGTATTGACCCGCACCAGCATCGAACAAGGCAGACTTGACTTGTTCAAGATGACTGGCCGGCACAAAAAATATCAATTTGTACATTAATGATCTGATGGCTTGCTAAACATAGAATCACGACAATATAGTCAGAAAAAACATTCCCCACAACACGACAACCAGGATAATTTCTTCGACCAAATTAAGCATCGCCTGTTTATTGGTTCGACTAATTCTGGCCAGTTGATTAGCTTTTTGATCGCGCATATGAACGGTATTGTATATCATGGTACTACTCCTCTAATGATGGATATAACTGCGCATTTGTCCGACTAATACACCCTGAATTTCCACTTGCTGTGGCTTGTAGCGCATGGCTTCCATTTTGGAATTAGCAGGAATCAGTAAGGTTTCATGCGGATATTGCTCGATAAATTTCAATGTGGCTTCGGCCTTATCCACCAAGGCCACCACAATTTCGCCGTTACGAGCGTGGCTGCGTTGTTCAATAATTACCCAATCGCCGTCAAAAATACCTTCTTCGACCATAGAGTCACCTTTGACTTTAAGCACGTAACAGGGATTTTCGGTTTTAATTTGTTCAGGAATTGTCATGTAAGTGATATTTTCAATCGCTTCAATAGGCATACCGGCAGCAATGACTCCAACAAAAGGCAGAGCGTTTGTATCGGCAGGAATAATCAAGGATTTTGCCCGGGCGGTTAAACGAATACCCCGCTGTTTGCGCTCAGATGGCTCAATATATTCCGCGTCGATCAAGGCCTTAATTTGGTGGTGCATAGAACCACGTGATTTCAAGCCCATCGCTGCACATAATTCGTCTAGGGTAGGTGGATGCAGAAAATCATCCTGACTATTCAACAGAAAATCCAGAATTTCTTTTTGTTTACGCGTCAATGTATGCATTTTTGTTTCCAATTTGTTCTTTAAAAGAATACCACAAGAACGCAATAAGAACAAATGTAGATCAAAAAAAATCAAGGCCAGTTTGTGAGCCCCAAAAACTTGAACTTCAGCTTAGCCGACAACCTCAACCAGCAACTGAAATCAAAACTGTTTAACTTGCCGAATTCGATAGGTGCATCAAAACTCCGTGATTCCAGTACAATATGCGCCACAATGGACAATGCAAGCGCCGCACTGGATTGCTACCGTTTATTGCATATTGAAACGAAAGCTACACTAGATGTAGCCAAATTATAAGAATTAAGAGGAGGCGTAAAATGAACTTTATAGAGATATTAGTGGTATTAATTATAATTGCCGCATTGTTTTATCAAATCAAACATAAATCGGCCAAAACTAAAGGCCAGCAAACTATCAGTCCTGCCCCGGCTATTGATCCAGAAATACCGACAAAAGCAACAACGCTGCAGACTGACTTGCTTGAATCCATTCCCAGCACTAAGACTCAACTGGAATCAACGTTCACAGCTAATCCTGACTGGATACCTGAAGACTCGGCTCTAAAACGGCATTACTTGAGCAACCGTGCCGCAGAAAAACTCGCCATCACCAACCCTTACCCGACAGATGCCAGTTTACGTCGGCATTATGAAAGTCAGTTAGCCAGTCAATTACCCCAAGTAACACCTGCAAACCAGATCGCTGCTTTAGACGATACCGCTGAAATCGGCCTGCACACTACAGCCAGCACCATCCAAATTGAGTCGGAGACAGCAGAAATAGCTGCTGAACCTTTGTCTAGCATATCAATATCCGCTGAACCCGAAACATCCACAACCTCCAGCCCAATTCCAAGCTTAAAAGCCACTATCCCGGAAGACTCTACCTTGAAACGGCACTTTCTAACTCAGTTGCAAGCCAGCATTAGCGCTCAGTTACCACCAAAGCCTAGTGACGCCACGCTCAAACGTCATTACGATGCGCTAGTTCAAGCTAAACTGGCCGAATATCTGCAACAATAACGATATCGCAAAATAAATTAGCAATCCCCCTTTTCAAAGGGGGACACAAACCATTAGGTTTTACTGGTCTTTTTCAGCAATCCTTGCCGACGACTGTTATTTGCCTAATGCCTTGGCAAAAGCATTCCGCAAAGTATTATCCAATTGCGGCTGTGACTTAACTTTCTGCACGTTTTTTGCCGGTTTTTCACTGCGCACAATTTCACTGCCATCAAGATTTTTCTTCATGCTCAAAGAAATTCGCTGCCGGGCAACATCAATCTCCAACACTCGTACTTTGACCATATCACCGGTTTTGACCACTACGCGCGGATCCTTGACAAAATCATCAGCCAGATGCGAAATATGTACCAAACCATCCTGATGTACTCCAATATCAACGAAAGCCCCAAAATTGGCTACGTTGGTCACCACCCCTTCCAGCAACATACCCGGCTGTAAATCGGTGATTTTTTCTATGCCGGCTTTGAATTGCACGCTCTTAAACTCAGGACGCGGATCCCGCCCCGGTTTTTCCAGTTCCTGCAATATATCGACAACCGTTGGCAAACCGAATTCACTGTTAATGTAGTTTGCTGGTTTTAGACTGCGCAAGAAGTGGCTCTGACCAATTAATTCCTGAATAGATTTGCCGGTATCATCCAAAATAGCATTCACGACCGGATAGGCCTCCGGATGAACAGCCGAAGCATCCAGCGGATTATCACCAACCATGATGCGCAAAAAACCAGCGGCCTGCTCATAAGCTTTTTCGCCAAAACGCGGCACCTTTTTCAACTGCTTGCGATTCAGAAATGGACCATTTACATTCCGGTAAGCCACAATATTTTCACTGATACTGCCGGACAAACCCGACACTTGTTTTAGCAGGGCTGCAGAAGCTGTGTTGACATCGACCCCAATAGCATTTACACAATCCTCAACCACGGTATCCAGCATCCGGGCCAATTGCAGTTGATTGACATCATGTTGATATTGACCAACCCCAATGGCTTTAGGCTCAATTTTTACTAATTCAGCCAAAGGATCCTGCAAGCGCCGAGCAATCGAAACCGCTCCGCGCAAGGAAACATCCAGTTCAGGAAACTCTTTGGCCGCCAGTTCCGATGCCGAGTAAACCGAAGCCCCAGCTTCAGATACGGTGACCTTATGAATTGCTAAATCAGTATGCAGCTTCATCAAATCACCAATCAATTGATCGGTCTCACGAGAACCGGTGCCATTACCTATACTGACTAAATCCACGCGATGCTGTTTTATCAATCCAACCAACACGGTAATCGATTGCTGCCACTGATTTTTTGGTGGATGAGGATAAATGGTATCGGTTGCCAATACTTTGCCGGTAGCATCAACTATAGCCACTTTTACGCCAGTACGGATACCGGGATCCAACCCCATCGTGGTTTTTGGACCCGCCGGAGCCGCCAGTAATAAATCGCGTAAATTGCCGGCAAACACTCTGATAGCTTCCTGTTCAGCCGCCTCACGTAACCGTAGCTTTAAATCCAAATCAATGCGGGTAAATAATTTTATTTTCCAGGCAAATCGGGCTGTCTCGGCCAGCCAGGCATCGGCTGGCCGATTAATATCAGCAACATTCAAATAGCGAGCCACAAATTGGGTACAAATTTGTTGTTCTTCCTGATCTTGTTCGCCCGCTTTTAAAGTCAAAGTCAGCAAATCTTCATTACGCCCTCGAAACAAAGCTAAGGCACGATGAGACGGAATCTTGCTGATTGCTTCACTGTAATCAAAATAATCTGTGAACTTGGCTGCCTCAGCGGTTTTGCCGCTGATTACCGTGGCATGGAGTATGCCTTTGCTCCAGATTCGTTCTCGCAACTCGCTCAACAATTCTGCAGCTTCACTTACTCGTTCCATAATTATCTGACGAGCGCCATCCAAGGCGGCAAGCACATCGACCACGCCTTTATCTGCATCAATATAAGCCAACGCAGCTTGTTCTGGTATCAAACTTCGATTTTCCAATAAGGCATCCGCCAATGGCTCCAATCCTGCTTCCCGGGCAATTTGGGCTTTGGTACGGCGCTTAGGCTTATAAGGTAAGTACAAATCCTCCAGCAGAGTTTTGGTATCTGCAGCAAGCAGGCTTTGTTCTAGTTCAGCGGAGAGCTTGCCCTGTTCGCGTATACTGTCAAGAATACTCTCGCGGCGCTGATTCAGCTCTCTTAAATACCCCAGACGCTGTTCCAGGTTACGCAACTGGGTATCATCTAAACCTCCGGTCACTTCTTTGCGGTAACGCGCAATAAACGGCACGGTTGCACCTTCATCAAGCAAAGCCACTGCGGCAGTAACTTGTTGAGGTCTGACAGAAAGTTCTTCGGCAATACGTAGAATGACATCCATTGTTTGCTGTGCTACTGAGTTGAAAACGTGCATTTTACCAGTACCAACATAAAAGACAGCAGGCAAAATCAAATGCAATTGACAGTAATGATACTGGATTGATATGCGATGTAACGGGAAACCGCTACGCCACAAATAAAAAAGCCATCGTCTGTGTTAACAGACGATGGCTAATATTGGATAAATTTATTATTATTCTTATTGCAAAAATTTATTTTGCTTGGCTTAATACATCATTATTGAAGTCTTTGTGTTTAGCCAAGGTTTGAGCTTCGCTAGAGATGTCGGTTTGTGCACTGTATTTCAAATGCTTGGTTTCATCAGCTTTCAGCCACAATACACCAGCAATGGCGACTACTGTAACGCCAATAACGACAGCCCAGGTATTATCTTTTTCTTGTTCAGCCATTTTTAAATCCTCTCTAAAGATTGTTGTAATAGCCCTTTACTAAGGGGCAACTCGAGTTGTATGTCGAAATTTAGAATTATTTTTAAGTCGACGGGGTATTTTTTACACCTAAATTTGTTTTGTGTCAAAACTTTATTTAAAAAAAAAATTGACCCCCCATTTTTACACTGCTCAGTAAAAACACTTTCACCTCCAATTATATGATAAAATTAAGTTTTTATTGAGATTGTCCATTTTTCAGCATTAACCAAAACCCCCCGATTCAGACTGTCATCAAAAACCAAAAATCGGTTGAATTTACGCATTTCCGATGCTTATCCTGATCTGCCTTAGAGCAAATTTTCTGTTGAATTCTCTCGGAGCTCCGTAATTAAACCTGTTTTCAGCCTGCTGAGGCTTAGTCAACGACCACCGGTACAATTTCAATAAACACTAATCTGTAATAGAATACGTGACCTTTGAACTCAGGTTTAACGATTACCATGCGTTGTCCGTTTTGCTCTGCACAAGATACCAGGGTCATAGACACCCGCTTGGCCGACGAAGGCGACCAAGTCAAACGTCGCCGGGAATGCTCAGCCTGCAAAGAGCGTTTCACTACCTTTGAAACTGTGGAATTAAGCTTGCCGCGCATTATTAAACGCAACGGCGACCGTCAGAGCTTTGATGAAAACAAACTGCGGGCTGGAATGCAACGCGCCCTAGAAAAACGCCCGGTCCAGGCCGATGCTGTAGAAGCTGCACTCAGCCGTATCAAGAAAACTTTGCAAGTCAAAGGTGACAGGGAAATTCCGGCGCTGGAATTGGGTGAACTGGTTATGAAAGAATTACGCGCCCTAGATCATGTGGCTTTTGTACGGTTTGCTTCAGTCTATCGCAGTTTTCAGGATGTCAGTGAATTTACCGAAATGATCGAAAACTTGCAAAAGCATGACGAATAGTGATGACGCCGGCTTCATGGCTCGAGCGCTAAATCTGGCAACTCAAGGCCAATACACCACTGACCCGAACCCTCATGTGGGCTGTGTGTTGGTAAAAAAGGGCGTTATTATTGCTGAAGGCTGGACCCAACGTGCCGGCCAAGCCCATGCCGAAATCCATGCTTTGAATAAAACTCATGATGCACGCGGTGCGACCGCTTACGTTACTCTGGAACCATGCAGCCATTATGGCCGAACCGGGCCATGCTGTGACGCACTAATAGACGCCGGTATCGGTCGGGTAGTGGTGGCCATGTCAGACCCTAATCCACTAGTCTCTGGTCAAGGTTTACAGAAATTACGCGCCGCCGGTATCAGCGTGGAACAAGGCTTATTGCAGCAGGAAGCAATGCAATTGAATCGTGGTTTTTTTAAACGTATGCAGCAGGGACTGCCGTGGATTACCAGCAAACTGGCAATGAGTATGGATGGCCGTACTGCCCTAGCCTCCGGTGAAAGCCGTTGGATTACCTCGGCACAATCCCGTCAGGATGTGCAGCGTTGGCGCGCCGCCAGCAGTGCAATTATCACGGGGATAGGTACTGTACTTCATGATGATCCACAACTGAACGCCCGCGTTGATTTTGATCTGGTGGAACCGGTAACAGTTGTACTGGATACGCATTTACGCATGCCCCTAACTGCAAAAATGCTGCAAAATCGAAGCGAAACCTGGTTATTTACCTGTAGCGACAACTTGCTCAAGCAGCGCCAATTGCAAGATGCAGGCTGTAAAATCTGGCAGGTAACTGCCGTTAACCAGCGCCCGAACTTACATGAAGTCTTTAAATTGTTAGCCGCCCAGCAAATCAATACGGCCTGGGTGGAAGCGGGGGCAACCCTTAATGGTGCGCTGCTGGAAAGCAATCTGGTTGATGAATGGCTGATCTATATGGCCACTTGCATTCTGGGTGATCAAGGTCGCGGCTTATTCCATCTGCCGGGCATACAAACCATGACACAGAAGAAACAACTGAATTTACTGAATATCCGCCAGATTGGTCCGGATTTACGTTTGACATTTACTTCGCAGACACCTACATAATCATTATGTTTACAGGCATTATTCTCTCAGTCGGCACTATTGCCGCCGTGCAGGCTCGCGGCGGGGATTATCGTCTAAAAATCTCCACAGGCAAACTATCCCTTGCCGAAGCCGGCTTAGGTGACAGCATTGCTGTTAACGGTGTATGTTTGACTGCCGTAGAACTGGGCGACCACCATTTTTGCGCCGATATTTCAAATGAAACACTGACACGAACGACGCTGGCAACCGCCAGCATCGGCAGAGCTGTGAATCTGGAACTGGCTTTAACCCCTAGCAGCCGACTGGGTGGTCATATTGTCAGCGGCCATGTGGACGGCATTGGTAAAGTCTTGGAAAAACAGGCAGATGGTCGTTCAATCCGGTTTAAATTTAAAGCACCAGATAATTTAGCCAAATACATAGCTGAAAAAGGTTCGATTTGCATAGACGGCATCAGCTTAACTGTCAATCAAGTGGAAGGCGCTTACTTTAGCGTCAACATTGTGCCGCATACCTTATTAGAAACCACATTGGGAACGACCAATGTCGGGACAGAGGTCAATCTGGAAGTCGATTTGTTGGCCCGTTATCTGGAGCGTTTAATGCAGGGTGACACAGCAGCAAAATATCAGGGCTCCATTACCGAGACCTTTTTACAAAACAGTGGCTTTATCAAATGAATAGCATAGAAGAAATCATTACCGATCTACGTCAGGGCAAAATGGTCATCATAATGGATGACGAGAGCCGCGAAAATGAAGGTGATCTGTTGATGGCCGCGACTTTCACCCGTCCTGAAGATGTCAACTTTATGGCCAAATACGGTCGAGGCTTGATTTGTCTAACCTTGACCCGCGAGCGTTGTCAACAATTACGTTTACCTTTGATGGTTAGCGACAATCAAACGCCTTATACCACCAATTTTACCGTTTCAATTGAAGCGGCACAGGGAGTGACAACAGGAATTTCCGCTGCCGACCGGGCGTTAACCATCCAATCTGCAGTATCAAAAAATGCTCAACCCAGTGATCTGGTGCAGCCTGGCCATATTTTTCCATTGATGGCCCAACCCGGCGGCGTGTTAAATCGGGCCGGCCATACTGAAGCGGGTTGCGATTTGGCACGACTGGCCGGAGTGGAACCAGCGGCAGTGATAGTCGAGATTCTGAATGACGACGGCAGCATGGCACGCCGGCCCGATTTGGAGCTATTTGCGGCACAACACGATTTAAAAATAGGCACTATTGCCGATCTGATTCATTACCGCATCCGTCACGAAAACACCCTGGAACGTATTAGTGAGTGCCACTATCCCACCGAGTTCGGCTTATTTAAACTATATGCCTATCAAGACCGGAATGACGATAATGTACATCTGGCCTTGGTAATGGGAGATGTGGCCGGCGACGACCCGGTTTTAGTCCGGGTACATGCCCGAAACTTGATTGATGACTTGTTTTTCTCGTTACGTAGCGATTGCATGGTGCCGATCCGTGAAGCACTGTGCAAAATTGCCGAGGCCGGACGCGGAGTATTGGTTATTGTTCGTAGTAATGAAAATAATAAAGCGCTGGTAGAACTGATACATCATTACCAAATGCAGGATAACGGCATTAGGGACGGTCAATCCGCCTACGAGGGGCCGGACTGGCGTACCACAGGCACCGGGTCGAGAATTCTGGCCGATCTGGGCGTCAGACGCTTAAAAGTAATGGGTACCCAAAAAAAATATATTGGTCTGTCGGGCTTTGACCTGGAAGTGGTCGAGCATGTCGAGGGATCATTTAAGCTGTAAAGCTGCACTTAACTACACCGTATCACACTAATCATTAAATTAAGGTAAAAATATGGCAACTGTCACTATTCTGGAAGGCAATCTATCTGCGCTAGGCGGCAAATTTTGCATTGTTTCTTCACGTTTCAACAGCTTCATCGTCGAGCAATTGGAAGCCGGTGCCATTGATGCATTGGTACGTCACGGGGCAGACCGAAACACCATTACCCTCGTCAAAGCCCCTGGGGCTTTCGAATTACCTAGTGTCGTACAACGAATTGCTGCGACTAAAAAATATGACGCGATTATTGCGTTAGGTGCTGTCATCCGTGGTGGCACTCCACATTTTGAATATGTGGCCGGCGAATGCGTAAAAGGTATCGCTCAGATTGCTTTACAATACGACATCCCAGTTAGTTTTGGGGTATTGACCGTAGACAGTATCGAACAAGCCATAGAGCGGGCAGGCACTAAAGCAGGTAATAAAGGTGCAGAAGCCGCACTATCGGCCATAGAAATGGTTAGCTTATTTAGAAATCTGGGCGTTTAATGAGTCAGGCAAAAACTAATGCAAGAAAGTGCGCGGTTCAGGCACTCTATCAATGGCAGATGAGCGGCGAGAGCTTGAGCCGTATTGAAATTTATTTTCAGGAAGAAGATCACCTGAAAGGTGCCCAAAAAAATTATTTTAATGAAATATTTCACGGTGTTCCAGCTCAGCTTGATGTGATAGATGCTGCACTAGCTGAATTTGTAGACCGGCCAGTGGAAAAAATCGATCCAGTGGAGCGTGCTATCTTGCGGGTAGGTGTTTATGAACTGATTAACCGGCTGGAAACACCCTATAAAGTCATCATCAATGAAGGCGTTAATCTGGCCAAGTTTTTTGGTGCGGAAGGTAGTCATAAATATATTAACGGCATCCTTGACAAGGTATCACAGAAACAACGCGCTGTGGAAATCGCTAGTAAACAGGCCCCATCTGCTCCTTAATGGCTATAGGCGAATTCGATTTAATCAAACGCTATTTTGAAGTACCGGCCATTCGGCACGCTTGTACTCAGCTCGGCATAGGTGATGACTGCGCCCTGTTAAACATCCCCAACGGTTATCAGTTGGCTGTGACCACCGACACCATGGTGGAACACGTACATTTCTTTGCCGATGTCGACCCTCAGCAATTAGGTCATAAATTGCTGGCGGTCAATTTAAGCGATCTGGCAGCTATGGGAGCAGAACCCATTGCAGTGACGCTAGCCATGAGTTTACCGCGTGTTGATGAACAATGGCTGGCGTCATTTTCCACAGGATTTAAGAATCTTGCCCGCCAATATCATCTGGATTTGATCGGCGGGGATACCACAGCCGGGCCATTGACTCTGACAGTACAAGCCTTGGGCCTGATCCCATCGGGCCAAGCCCTATTGCGGAGCACAGCCAAAATCGGTGATCTGATTTACTTAAGTGGCAACATCGGCAACGCTGGTTTAGGCCTAAAAATCCAGCAAGGTTATGTTTGCGCAAATCCTGAACAGCCGTTATACAGCCTCCATACCCCACAACCACGCATAGCGTTGGGACAAGCACTGCGTAATATCGCCAGCAGTTGTATTGATATTTCTGACGGGTTGGCCGCGGATTTAGGCCATATACTCCAAAAAAGTGCTGTGGGCGCCATTTTAGAGTGGGATAAACTACGTCTATCCGCAGAAGTGCGCCAATATATTTACGATACCGGTGACTGGCAGATGCCGTTGACTGCGGGTGATGACTATGAACTCTGCTTTACCGTGCCGCGCCAGCTTAAATCCCAATTAGATAACACCTGCGTCTGCATCGGTGAAATTCAAACCCAACCCGGTCTACGTCTGTTGCGCGATGGCCACCAGACACTTTTTCAGGTGAAAGGTTATGAACACTTTACTTAGAGACTATTACGGAAAAAGCCGACTCACTGCTTGGCAAATCCTGAAAAATCCGATGTTATTTCTGGCATTTGGCTTCGGCTCCGGTTTAAGCAGGTATATGCCCGGCACTTTCGGCACCATTGCCGCCATCCCGCTGTATCTGGCACTCCAGTATACGGATAGTCGGGTATACCTGCTAGTTACTATCTGCAGTGTGCTTGGCGGCATTTATATCTGCGAACAAGCTGCCAGAAAACTTCAGGTACATGATTTTGGTGGCATCGTCTGGGATGAAATCGCCGGACTTTTAATTACATTGACTGGCCTACCTTATTCCTGGCAAATGCTGCTGAGCGGATTTTGTTTGTTCAGACTGTTAGACATCTTTAAACCTTGGCCTATTAGTTGGCTGGATAAGAACATCAATGGTGGGCTGGGCATCATGCTGGATGATGTGGTTGCAGGATTGCTTGCAGCTGGGCTGTTACGAATTTGGTTCTAGCAAAGGATTAATTACAATAGGGTTAATTTGGTCATAGCTGATTTTTAAAAGGGAGCAGGGTATTTACTACCAGCGCTAAATCACCTACCCCCTTATCAAAAACCGATTAACAAAGAAATAACTGGAGATCATTCTCTTTCATAGAATCTACCCGTCACTCTTTGCCGGCAGAACTTTCCGGTACCGTTTTATTTACCGACAAATTTGCAGTTCCACTTGATCGACTACGGCCTGACTGTTGGCCGATATACGCTTTAGGCGCAGATTGTGGTTGTAGCAGATCATCAATAGTTCTATCCATAATACTGTATATAACAGGCGCAATCTGGAAATACCAGCTATCAAAACGCTTATTCAGGTTTGTAACTTCTGTGTTCAACGTCTCCAAGCGATGCAAACGATATTGTTCAGGATCGGCAACTGCATCCAGAATTTCGGTTACATCCCCAGTCGACTGCCTGGCAGCGCCAGCCTGAATTTTACTGGTGTTACCATCGATAAAATTAGCTTTGGCCCGACTGAGTTCAACACGAATGCTTTGTTCTGCCTTTTCAGTGTCCAATTTGGCCTGCAATTGCGCGTAATATTTACCGTTCTGCTGCCACGCTCCTACATCCACCACCAAGCCATCAACGGTTAGATAATGCGCTGTCATTAAGTGCGAAACATCCGGGTGTATCGATCCGGTACGAGATAACACATCCGCAAATATCAGATTGGACAGCCTAGCGGCTAAAGCGTTTAGCGATTCTGAGCCAAGTGCCACCCTACTTGGCGGCACATCAGCTAACTGGAAGTTGACATCACCTGTTTGTTGTTTGTACAGCCTTATGCTTTTTGCTCCAGCTTTACTTAACACTACTTCATAAATACGTTCACCGCCAAAATCAATCAGACTGCTATCCAGCCATTGCCAAGGATCCCGCTCAACAGAAATTTGACCTTGCACCAACCAGCTTTGCCGTGCGTCAGGGCGACGCACAAAAGTGCCATTGGAATGTGCGCTAATATGACCAATCAGCAATTCCGTCGGCTGCTCCAAACCTACCAGCTTAACCAATATCCCTTGCGCGTTTGCTGCTTTGATATCTTCCACCCCTAATTCGGCATAACGCGATTCACTCGTGGTTTTGGGTTCCAAAATTCGGGCATTAGCCAGCTCTAACAACAATTCACGCAATTTACTGACATTAGCCGGGTATGCAGCTTTTTCCCGCACAACCCAACCTTGTTGCGGCGTATTTTCCAGACTGATTAAAACTTGCTCATTTGCTCCTAAGATAATCACGGCGTTAACATCATTGACATGTTCGCCAAGTCCCGACAATACATTAGCCCCAATCTGTTCATTATTACTCGAAGATTGGCGAATATAACTGACAGACACTGCAACTGTGGCTATTAATAGCGTGACTATAGCCAACGTTTTCAGCACCTTGGCATTAAGTTCATACATAAGCAGTACTCTCCTTGTTTATACGGATTTACGTTTGGCCTGCCAAAACAGATAAAACAGACTTCCCAAGCTAATCAGGATAGGTAGCAAGGCAATATTGATAAATTTAAGCCAAGCTTCCAAGGCATCTATATCAGCATTCAACTGACGCCTCACTTCACGCAATTCTTTGCGAATTTGCGCTTTACGCGTTACAAACCTATCCAACTCCTGTTGCTGCGCTTGACTATAACCCAATTTTTGATCTTGAACATTAGCATTTTGCAAGGCTAAGCGTTTGCGTTCGGTATCGTTCAACTCATTTTGCAATTCCAGCTCTTTACTCCGATAACGTTCATCAGCGGTTTTTTTCAGCTCTTCTATTAAAGTGAAGGGGCGATTAGAAATACCACGACCTCGTATGGTGATCAAATCCGGCGAACCGCTCAAGTTATCCACGCTATTGATAAACCAGTCACCGTTGTTGGACATACTGGTCAATAGTTTTTGACTAGGGGAGCCATTAGTGCCAGCCCATAAGCGATTAGTCAGGATATCAGTATCAGCCACCAACAAAACTTCATTGTCGGCTTCAGCCATATACAGGCGATCAGGGGCTTTATGTTGCAAGAACGCAGTTTTAAATTTACCTTGCAGCCGCGCAATCAAGACATAACGCTCTCCGCTGGCTTTAAAATTAGCCCATAGTTGTTTGGCATCATACCCGGAACCAAGACTTTGCGCTGATACTAACATGGCCTTATTACCGGTTCGCAATAAAGGTAACAGCGTATAGGGGCTTTTCGCATCTATTTTAAAATAACCTGGCGTAGCCAGAACCAAACTATCGAGACTGGAAGTGATAATATTATCCTGTGCCAAATCAGCCTTGCCAAACTTCAAAACGGCCGGATCACGGAAAGATTGAGCATCCGTTCCAGTAATCGGCATGGCATGACCAAGATCCAACACAACCTGCTCAGGGTAATACTCCACTCCCCAGGCTTTAAATAAAGCGGATAAATCCGAAGCCTTACCTATACCAGAATTATTCACGCCACTACCATTAATGTCCGCATCGGCGACAGGATCAACAAACACCATTAATCGCCCACCCCGCAGTACAAACTGATCAATAGCAAACAGAGCATCTTCACTAAGTTGTTTAGGATGCACAACAATTAACACATTGATATTTTGCGCTATAGTTTTTAAAGAACTTGCATCTAAGGTTTTCAGGTCGAACTGCTGCGATAATTGCTGCTCAATACTAGCATTCAGCTTCAATCCAGTGATTAAGCCAACACTGCTTTTTCGGCTTATGGTCAGATCCTGCATCAATTTGGCTGTTTCGTATTCCAAAAAGGCCTCTTTACCGGGATCAAAAAATGGAATCACAGCTTGTCCATCGGTGGAATTACTACCAACCAAACCAAAAAATATTTTCTCACCGGTCTGTCCCATTGCCACCCCCCGCACTCCAGAGGCTAAGGCCTGATCTTCGGCATCTGAGTAAGCAATAGGATCAATAAATTCCAAAACGATACGGCCATTTGTCAGGCTACTCATTTCTTCAAGTAATTCTCTGACTCTCTCATAATATAAACGCAGATTGCGAATTTCATGATTATTACTGTCAGCCGTAACTTTATCGGAAAAATACAAAGTCAAATGTACTGGCTCATCCAGAGATTTCAAAATATTTTGCGTACCGTTAGACAAGGTATAGAGTGACTGATTAGTCAAATCGAGTCTCAAGCCACGCAACAGATTATCGCTAAGCAATACCAAGCTAACAAACAACGCCCCCAGTAGCAGCAAGGCGCTACCGGTCAAAATTTTACGATTGGCTATCATCATTTCATCTCCTTAGTCAGCCTTCTTCAGATCAATCACGAGAGTGTTGGCATATAGCCAAAAGCTGATACTGAGCAGAAAATAAATGAGATCACGCACATCAATGACGCCTTTGCTAATGGTATTGAAATGAGTCAAAAAGCTAATATCAGCGATAGCATCTACCAGGATTTGCGGAGCTATAGCTCTAAAGACATCCAATACCATAGGTGAACCGGCCAGTAACAACACAAAACACACCACCACACTTAAGATAAAAGCAACCGCCTGACTACGGGTTAATGCCGACAAACAGGTTCCTATGGCCAAGAAAGCACCTGCCATCAATAAACTCCCCAAGTAAGCAGCAAAAATAACGCCATTATCGGGCTTACCCAAAATATTGACGGTTACCCAGATAGGAAAAGTTAAGGATAGGGCTATACCGATAAAACACCATGCGGCAGCAAATTTTGCCAATACCGCTTGCCAAATGCTGATGGGTAAAGTTAATAATAATTCTATTGTGCCGCTCTTACGTTCATCTGCCCAGAGCCGCATGGCAACTGCAGGTACTAAAAATAAGTATAGCCAGGGATGAAATCGAAAAAATGGCTCCAAATCAGCTTGTCCACGTTCAAGAAAATCTCCCAAATAGAAAGTTAACGCACCAGACAACAGCAGAAAAATGACGATAAATACAAATGCAATCGGTGTTGCAAAATAACTGCGAAATTCGCGCTTAAAGAGTACCCATGCCGGATTCATAGCAGCACCTCTTTTTGGTAGGGAGCAGTAATACTACGGAATACCTCATCCAGACGACCAGATTCCAATTGTAGTTCGCTGACTTTCAAATTTTTACGGTCTATTACAGCACTGACAGCCGGCAAAATTTCCACATTAGGCAACGGAAATACCGTAAGCCGACTATCCTGAGGATCAACTTCAATACTGGCGACACCCGAGATCTCGCTTAGTGCCTGTCTGGCACTGGCGGTGTCCTCTGCAGTTAAAGAAACAGCCATATGATAACGAGATCGAGCTGCCAACTCAGCAGGCGTGGCATCAGCTAATAATTTCCCCCCGGCTATGATAATACTGCGCTTACAGACGGCGCTGACTTCCTCAAGGATATGGGTTGAAATCACAATGACTTTATTCCGAGCCATGGCATTGATCAGCCCACGCACTTGATGTTTTTGATTGGGATCAAGACCATCAGTGGGTTCATCCAATATCAGGACTTCGGGGTCGTGTAATATAGCCTGAGCTAGGCCCACCCTGCGTTTAAAGCCTTTGGACAATGTATCGATACTTTGATCTAGTACGGCTTCCAACTCCAAGCGACCAATCACATCATTAAGCCGGCGTTTACGGTAAGCCCCGCTCAGTCCTCTTATAGCCGCGATAAACTCTAAAAACTGCCTGGGGGTCATTTCACCATAGCTCGGTGCACCTTCCGGTAAATAGCCTACCACCTGTTTTACTTGCAAAGCTTGTTTTTGCACATCAAAACCACAAACTGAAGCAGAACCGGAACTGGGCGTTAGAAATCCAGTCAGCATTTTCATGGTAGTCGATTTTCCAGCGCCATTAGGCCCCAGAAAGCCCAAAACTTCACCAGGTTCCACCCGAAAGCTGACATGATCAACAGCGGTGAACCCACCATAACATTTGGTTAGTTCCAGGGTTTCAATCATAAAGCATACCTCGCACAACGTCTTATCAAACCGGTAAACATCTAAGCTAGCTCCTTCTATGTGTCAAACAAATTAACTGATAACTAAGCCCTACCGACATAGCGGGTTCATCAAGCCTTTTTACCTCAAACTAACAATAGAGAAATGAGGTAAAGCCTCATCAAAACTCAAAGTGTATCTTAGTTTACATTCAAATAAGTATACAAACTTAGCCGTATCATACGCCAGACCAATGATTTCCGGTCACGTCCTTCTTGGATAAGTGATCACAACTCGGCTCAGTGTCGAGATTAAAGCTTTCAAACAGTTATGGCCGGCGACTCAATAGGTTAAAATACAGCGACCTCACACTGCATTTATTTTGCTGCCGCGTATGGAAAAAATTATCGAACTGAAACAGGTTTTTAAAGATTACGCTCAAGCAGGCAGTCCGCAAAGTGTATTACACGATATTAATCTTGAGGTTTTTCCCGGCGAGTTTCTGGCGATAGTTGGCCCTTCGGGCAACGGCAAATCGACATTGCTGAACCTGATTACCGGTATCGATTATCCCACCAGCGGTGAAGTGCTTGTTAACGGCACCAGACTCCAGCGTCTCAGCAACGAACAACTCACACGTTGGCGCGGCGCTAATGTCGGCATTGTGTTTCAGTTTTTTCAACTTTTGCCTACCTTGAATCTGTTGCAAAATATTTTGTTGCCCATGGATTTTCTAGGTCATTTAAGCAAAATCCAACGCAAAGAACGAGCCGAGCATTTGCTGGAACTGGTTGGACTAAGCCCAGAATCAAAGCGCTTACCCAGTCAGATTTCCGGCGGCCAGCAACAGCGTGCCGCTATCGCCCGGGCCCTGGCCAACGACCCGGCACTGATTGTGGCTGATGAGCCCACCGGCAATCTGGATGCTGCAACTGCGGAAGTGGTTTTTAATTTGTTTGCACATCTGCGGGATCAAGGTAAAACGCTGGTGATGGTCACACATAATGAAGAACTGGCTGCGGCGGCGAGCCGCAAACTAGAAATAAGATCAGGGCGTATTCATGCCGATATATTACTAAACCGCTATGGCGGGGATTTACTTTGAATACACTTTGGCACAAAGTTTGGGCCGAATTATGGGCTTACAAAGTGCGTACCCTGATGGCGATACTAAGCATCAGTGCGGGTGTCAGTTGCGTGGGTGTGTTATTCGGCATGATCGACCTGGAGCTGGCGAAAATGGATGCCGCCCATTTAAAATCTCAACCTTCGCACATCAGCTTGATTTTACGCAGCGATGCCGACCATGATCTTCTCAAGCAAATAGCAGCTCTCGATGGAGTGGCAGGCATTGATCCCATGACACCATTGACGGTGCGTTATAGCTCGGCCGGCAGCAATCATTGGCAAATGGCCACATTGATTATCCGGCCCGATTATACCGAACAGCAATTTGATAAAACCCTGTTGCAGAATGGTAAATGGCCTACAGACCGGCAAATCGGCATTGAAAATCTATCAGCCTCATTCAGCGGTTTAGGTGTTGGTGACACCATAGATTTTGAAACAGATAATACGGTACTGACTACCACTATCAGCGGCGTACTTCGGCATCCTTTTGTGAAACCACCCAATTTCGGTGGACAAATGCATTTCTTTGGCGATACTCAACTTGCCCGGGTTTTTGGCATCCCTGCCGGCAGTTTTCGGCAATTATTGGTGCAGATCACCCCGCCCTATAGCACAGATAAAGCTCGCAAAATAGCCCAAACCATTCGCAGCCTGTTTCTAGCCCGGCATATAGCCGTTAATGTCACACTATTACAAGATCCGCAAAAACACTGGGGACGGCCATTCTTTGCCGGTGTCAATTTGGTTCTGCAAATCATGGCCCTTGCAGCACTGTTGCTGTGCAGCGTGCAGATTTTTAACACAGTATCAGCCAATATAGACCAGCAAACATATCAGATCGGCATTATGAAAGCGTTGGGGGGCAGCACTTTCACCATCAGCAAAATCTATGGCGCAGAAATTTTGTTCACAGCAATGGCAGCGCTAATCGTGGCTGTCCCCCTAGGATTGACTGGTGCTTATCTCAGTTCCTGCCAATTGCTGAGTTTGTTTAATATAGCCTGCGATGGCTTTGATTATGCGCCCCGTGCTATCTATTTCATGCTGGGCGGAGGCCTGCTAATTCCGCTGCTGGCGGCCGCAGGCCCAATTCTGCGCGGCGCGGCCATGTCAGTACGTGAAGCTATTTCCAGCTATGGCTTAGGCGCCGATTTTGGCCGTAACCGATTTGATTTATGGATGGAAAAAGGCACTACCAGCCACCTACCGACCATATATGCTGCAGCACTGGGAAATTTGATCCGGCGCAAAACCGAATTATTACTAACCCAGGCGGTTTTGCTGGTAGCCGGCGTGACGTTTTTGGTACTCATGAGTTTGATTGCTTCGTTAAATCTGACCCTGGACCAGGAAATGGCGCGCAGCCACTATGCCGTGAGGCTGGGCTTCAGCCGTGATCAAACCCGACACAGCGTAATGGAGACCCTGGACGCTATCGACAACCATGCTGAGTTGGAAACCTGGCAACGTTTACCGGTGGAAATTGCGGATTATCAGGGCAAACCCTTATGTCAAAAAGGCAGCCTGGGCTTACAAATGCTGGCCCTCCCGGCAGCCGGCGTCATGTATCAACCTTTGATTGAGTCAGGCCGCTGGCTGAGAAGCGATGATGCAGGTCAGCGAGTGCTGGTGCTAAGCGCAGAAAGTGCTGAATTAAACAGCATTCAGACCGGTGATAGCTTAAATATCCAGCTGAGCACCGTCAAAGAAGTTTGGCAAGTCATTGGTACTTACCGCTGGCTGGCGGGTAATAATTTCAGCGTCGAGCCAGTTTACGCACCTCTGGAAACCTTACAAATACAGAATGGGAATAGGGATAGCGTTTCTTTTGCCCTAATAGGCCCGGCACTAAACAAACTTAGCGATGAAACTGCTTACCTGCAAAAATTAAAAACTGAATTCCGAGCAAAAGCTATTGATCTGGACGTCTACGCCACCAATGCCAAACTGGAGCAGCGCCAATTCGCCGGCAACCAGTTCCGACCAGTGCTGGGAACATTGTTTGGACTGGCAGCAATGATCGCTACAGTTGGAGGCATCGGCCTATCTGGCACATTGACTACCAGCGTAATGCAACGCACCCGGGAAATCGGAGTATTGCGCAGCATAGGCGCTCCATCGCAAGCAATATTCCGCTTGTTTTTGCTGGAAGGTTTATTCCACGGTGTCACTGCCTGGTTACTCAGTATACCGTTAGCCTATTTCAGCGCCGCGCCGATAGCCGCCGCATTAGGTAAAACCATGCTCGGCATCAAACTGGATTACTGCTTTGCCTGGCCAGCAGTAGGCTTGTGGCTATTAATTCTGATGGTATTGGTCAGTGCGGCGGCCTATTGGCCGGCCCGCAAAGCGGCCAAGCTGACAGTTGCAGGCTGTTTTGATCATCATTGAAGTTGCGCAAGCACTTTTATTAGCCTATTTCGTCGATCTGATCACCTAAGGTTATCTCATCAAGCGACTTATAAGTTGCTATTAACTGTTGTTTTTGCTGACGATTCAGTTTTTTAATGGCTGCTTCGCGGCGACTGGCACTGCTGCGGCTATGGCCGGCTTCCAGGTAAACCAGTTGTAATGGGTGACAACTACGAAAATATTTTGCACCTTTCTGGCTGGCGTGTTGTTGAAAGCGTTTAGCTACATTTGTACTGATACCAGTATATAAACTGTTATCACTGCAGTGGATAATGTAAACCAGCCATTGCATAGAGGATATGGGCAATACCGCTAATAAACTAATACTAAGCTTCTCAGAGAGAGAAGATCGTCAATGCTAGGAATCCTGGTGAGTAGGCGTAAATTTATTCTCATGGAAAACGGCAGTTCACCCAAGCTTACTGAGAGGTCGAATAAATCCACGCCTACACCCGGGTATTAGAATAGCTTTCGCTGTACTTAGCAACCTTTATGATGATTTAATCAGCAATACAGCTACTTATATCAGCCAAGCATACGCTATTTGTCTGAAAAACCGGGGTTAACCCTTAGGTTACCCAAAAAGCATCAGTTATGACTTGTGCGAATAAGTATGATGGATTTATGAAGTCAAGCCCTAGTTCTTAACTGGTCAATGCCCTGATTAGCCAGTTGATCCGCGCGTTCATTTCCCGGCTCACCGGAATGACCTTTTATCCAAATCCATTCGATATTGTGGCGCTGGATGGCCTGATCCAAACGCTGCCAGAGTTCCACGTTCTTCAGCGGTTGATTGGCTGCTGTTTTCCAACTGCGTTTTTTCCAGTTAGCCATCCACTCGGTGATACCCTGCAAAACATATTTTGAGTCAGTATGCAGCCTGATCTGACAGGATTGGTTTAACACTTCAAGTGCCTGAATAGCTGCCATCAGTTCCATGCGATTATTGGTAGTAGCAGGTTCGCCACCGCAGAAAGCCTTTTCTATATCCTTATAGCGCAAATAGACTCCCCACCCCCCCGGCCCCGGATTACCTTTACAGGCACCGTCAGTGTAGATGCTTACCGTATTAGTCATTTTGATTTACCTTATGCGAACGCGTTTCCAGACCCACACCAGCAGTGACCATGTTTTTATCGGTCTGACTTACCGGCGTCAGTGGAATTAATGAATATTGCCTCTTCACGGCCTTGACACCATAGGCCATCGAAAAAAATGCGGTAGTACTGAATTTAAAGCCGCCATGATTAATTTTAAAGCTATCCAGACCAAATTCAGCGGTGGCCAACACTTCAAAATTCATCAGCTTTAACCAGTCCAATATCCGGGCGCGCGGAATAAAATGAGCGCGCCAGGAGTCGGCCAGCTTTCTATCCCAGAGAAACTGGCAGCGCACCGACAAATTCATGGGATTGATGTTCAGAATGATTAATTCTCCACCCGCTTTTAACACCCGATTAACCTCACGCATGGTCTGGAAACGCCGGGCATCAAACTCTAATAAATGCGGCAATATCACTAGATCTATGGACTCGGTTTGAATCGGCAGGCTATATGCTTTGGCGGCAATCTTGAGTGCCCCCGGATTACCCATGGCCTTGCCATCCAATATGGTATAGTTGTCATAAAGCGAACAATCAATAAAATCGTTTTCCCAGCCCAGACCGCCTATCTGCAATTGCTGCTGTTTGCAACTGCTGGTAATGGAACGCTTTAAATACTTGGCTTCCATGGCTTGCAACAGCTTGCCACGCGGAGTTTGGTACAAAGCAAATAGAAAGTCTCTTTTCATCAGGTTGTGCCCAAAAAGGTCTGGTTTTATGGCAATTTTGTTAAAGTCATGTTAGCATCAGATTTTTTTATTTTAGCGAGAACAGACAATGCCCCGCTTAATTTCCAGAAAATCGGCTCGACATCTGTCCATTCTACTACCTATTTTACTCGTGACAGGTTGTAGTGAAATTTCTAAAAAGGAACAACTGTCCGATTTATCCAACAACAAATTTTCGGTATTTACCCGTGGCGGAACCGGCAAACTCCGCAATAAAGCCGATGATGCCAAGGAACATGCCACCATCTGGGACAGAATGCTGTCTATGTATGCCTTACCGGAAATTGATAACGCCCGTATAGATCGCGAGATCAACTGGTACTTACGTAATCCGGAATATCTGTCACGCATACAGGAACGGGCTGAACCTTATTTATATTTTATTCTTAACGAAATTGAAGCCAAGAAAATTCCTGGCGAGCTGGCTTTGTTACCAGTGGTTGAGAGCGCTTTCCGGCCTGAAGCCGAGTCACCTGCTCAAGCATCCGGACTTTGGCAATTTATACCGCCCACTGGTCGCCTGTACGGCCTGAAACAGAACAGCTGGTACGATGGTCGCCGTGATGTTGTAGAATCCACTCAGGCAGCCACCACTTTCCTGAAAGAACTTAGCGAAGTATTTAATAATGACTGGTTACTGGCACTGGCTTCTTATAACGCCGGTAAAGGCAATATTAAAAATGCGATAGATCGCAACAATGATCGCGGCTTGCCAACCGATTACTGGTCACTGGATCTGAATAACGAAACCTCAGCTTATGTGCCGCGCTTGCTGGCCATTGCCAAAATTTTTGCCAATCCTGAAAAGTACAATCTGAATCTGCATCAATTTCCCAACGAGCCTTATTTTGAACTGGTGGATATTCAATCACAAATTGATCTAGGCAAAGCGGCAGAAATGGCTCAAACACCAATAGAGCATTTCTTCAAACTCAATCCGGGCTTTAACCGCTGGAGTACTGATCCTGCCGGCCCTCATCGCCTGTTAATTCCGGTGGGCAAAGCCGATTCCTTCAAAGAAAAGCTGGCGGAATTACCTCATCATGAAAGAATCAAGTGGGTGCATCACACTGTCGGCAAACACGAAAACCTGAAATCCATCGCCAAAAAGCATAACAGCTCTATGGATGAAATTGCCGAAGTTAACCATTTGGACAGTAATATGTTGGGTCAGGGTAGCGTATTACTGATTCCCATCTCTTATCAGGCCTTAAAAGGCGAAGCAGCCACCAATACTGCAACCAATAGCAACCACAACCAAACTCAAAATTCAGCGCCGGCCAAACAGATTTACACTACCAAAAAAGGTGATACTTTGTACAGTGTAGCCTTGCGCAACGGCGTAGAGCAGGATGATTTGCTGAATTGGAATAAATTATCGGGTAAAGGCAAACTCATGGTTGGCCAAAAACTGGTGTTGAAAAAGAGTGGTGATATTACCGTGGCCTCCTCTGCACCGGCTTTTAAGGAAATCAGTTACACAGTTAAATCCGGCGACACTTTAGGCCAGCTTTCCAAAAAATTTAATGTCGATGTTGCTGATCTACGCAAATGGAATAATGTGCCCAAAAACAGCGCAGAGATTAAGCCTGGTGTGAGATTAAAGTTGATCGTTGAAACCAGCCACCCAGCCAGCTGATCCTCAAAAACAACTAGATTTTGTCAAATATCGCTTTGGCCGGTTAAGCAAAGCGACTAAGCCTAAAACCTTATTTTAGGCACTGCAGCCAGTAATTTTTGAGTATAAGGATGCTCAGGCTGCCGACAAATCCGCTCAGTTTCACCCTGCTCCACTATTTTGCCTTTATACATCACCACAGTTTGATCGCTGAGATATTCCACCACCCCGATATTGTGGGAAATAAATAACAGGGTCAAATTGCGCTGTTCGCGGATGCTTAACAGCAATTGCAAAATTTCCGCCTGTACCGAAACATCAAGAGCGCTGGTAATTTCGTCGCAAACAATAAACTCCGGATTGACACTCAAGGCGCGAGCCAGACCGATACGCTGACGCTGACCACCCGAAAACTCATGCGGATAACGCCATAAAAACTCGCGTTGCAATTGCACGCTTTCCAGAATTTGCGCCGCTAATTCTAAACGCTGTTCCTGGTTTTCGCCGATACCATGCACTTTCATGGGTTCGGTTAGCGCGGTTTCGACCAGCAGACGCGGATTAAGCGAGGACTGCGGGTCCTGAAAGGCTATCTGCATTTTGCGGCGCAAGGGCCGTAATTCGCGTCCGGAAAGGCCAACCAACTCTTGCCCCTGAATCTGAATGCTACCTGAAGTAGGCTGTTCCAGTTGCAGCACGGCGCGGCCCAAGGTGGTTTTGCCGCAACCTGATTCTCCAACCAGCGCCACGATCTGGCCTTGGCCGATATCCAACGAGACATCGTCGACCGCACGCACATAATCGACGGTACTGCGAAACAGGCCTTTTTTGACCGGAAACCAGACTTTCAGATCACGGATTTGCAATAAAGGCACCGGTTGCGCCACACCAGATTCTTGAACGGAGAGCGCTAATGGCCCGGCAGAGCAAGGCTTGGTCAAATTTTCCGGTAGGGCTGCCAGCAGTTTTTGGGTATAAGGATGTTGTGGGTTGCGTAACACCTGAGCAGTATTACCGGTTTCCAGTAAGCGGCCATGCTGCATGACCCCAACGGTGTGGGCCATTTCAGCGACCACACCAAAATCATGAGTAATAAACAACATGCTCATGCCGATCTGATCCTGCAATTCTCGCATCAGGCGCAGAATTTCGGCTTGTACCGTAACATCCAGTGCGGTAGTAGGCTCGTCGGCGATCAGTAATTGCGGCTGACAGGCCAGCGCCATGGCGATCATCACCCGCTGACGCTGACCACCGGACAATTGATGCGGATAATCGCGCATCCGGCTGGCAGCCTGAGGAATCTGTACCTGCTCCAGCGCCATAATAGTGCGCTGCTCGGCTTCGGCTAGACTCATTTCGGGATGATGCAACAACAGGGTTTCCGAGATCTGCTCACCAATGTTCAGCACCGGATTCAAAGAAGTCATCGGCTCCTGAAAAATCATGGCGATTTGACCGCCGCGAATCTGGCGAATACCGGGATCATCCAGCTTGAGCAAATCCTGGCCATTGAACAGAATTTCGCCGCTGGGGTGGGAGGCCAGATCAGGCGGCAACAAGCGCATTACCGACAAGGCGCTGACCGACTTACCACTGCCAGACTCACCGACCAGACAAAAGGTTTCCCCGGCGGGAATGCTAAAACTGATCTGTTCCACTGCCTTGACCTGACGCTGACCGGAACGCAGATAAGTGGATAAATTGCGGACTTCCAGCAAACCCTGACTCATGCCTGATCCTCGGCTTTATCCAGCAATTTGGGGTCGATGGCATCACGAAAAGCTTCGCCGATCAAATTGTAGGCAAACACCGTCATAAAAATCGCTCCCCCCGGAAATACCGCCATCCACCAATTGAAGGATGAAGATTTAACAGCCTGATCGAGCATTTGTCCCCAGGATGGTGCATCCACCACCCCCAGCCCTAAAAAACTCAGGGTGGCTTCGGCCAGAATGGCCCCGGCCACGCCAAAACTGACCGCCACCAGCAAAGGAGCCACCCCATTAGGCAGCATGTGCCGGAACAGAATGGAGCTTAAGGGTAAGCCCCCGGCTACCGCAGCCTGCACATAATCCTGTTTGCGTAACTTGAGAAATTCGGTACGTACATAACGGGCGTAACCCGACCAGCTGGTAACGCCAATAATGACCATCATCATGTACAGACTACGGCCAAAGAAGGCTACAAAAGTCAGCAGCAGAAACAGGGTGGGAATATCTTCAAATATTTCCACCAATCGCATGCCCAACATATCGACCATACCGGAAAAATAGCCCATCAAACCACCCACCACGATACCGATTGCCAAGGCGATACCCGAGGCAATTAAACCGATGCTCAGGGAAATCCGGCAGGCATGTATCATCCGGCTTAATACATCAGCACCGTTTTCTTCGGTGCCCATCAAATGCAGATGTCCGGCGCTGGCGAACGGCGCCTCCAGACCTTTGCTGCCCAAGTCCCGCAAATAGTCGATAGGCGCATAGGGCGCGGGTGGCATTAGCCGCCAGTCCACTTCCTGATAGGCAGAACTACGAAAATCGTCGTATATCACCAAGACCGGTGGCTTGACGTACAGATAGGCCAGCGCACCAATCACAGCAGAACACAGCAAAAATAGCAGGATGCGCTGACCGGGACTAAACGGCAGCCGGTATAACAGTATGACCAGCATAAAACTCAGTAGTATCCAAACATCTTCCACGCTTAAATATTGCAGCACCGGCGAGCTGATGACACCATTTTTACTCATCAGCAAAGGCATGGAATTGGCTAAAAACGGCGCAAACACGGCGGCAAATATTAATAAACCCACCCAGGCAAAAGCAAAGCTCACGCCCGGCCCTTGCCGGGTTTTGCGCCAGATTCTGGCGGCATAGGACTCGCGGCTGATAATCGGCTTAGTCATAAGTCACACGCGGATCGGCCAAGGTATAACAGAAGTCAGCCAGCAAATAACCCACCAAGGTCAGGAAGCCGCTGATCCAGGTAATGGATAACACCAACTCTCTATCCCGACCTTTGACGGCTTCTACCGCCAACTGGCCCATGCCATTGATGCTGAATATATTTTCCACAATCAAAGAACCGGCCAGCAAACTGGGCAATAGCCCTGCTGATATAGTAATCAGGGGCAACAGGCTGTTGCGGAACACGTGCCGCCACAGCACATCGTTTTCCGACAGACCCTTGGCACGAGCGGTACGGGCATAGTCGGCATTGAGATTTTCCAGGATAGAGGTGCGGGTCAGTTTGGCCAACGCCGCAAACCCGCCATAAGATAGACAAATCACCGGCAATACCAGATGCCAGATTCTGTCCAGCAGAAAACCGCGTACAAATCCGGTTTCGCTAAAATAAGGTAGAAACGGCATGTCCTGAGCCTCACGACTACCGATACCGGCAGTAGGAAACCATTGCAAATGCTGGATATTGGCAAAAAACCCCAGTAACAATACCCCGGCCAGCATGGTGGGGATGGACCATAAGGCCAGCATTGATACCCCGGTGCCCACATCAAATGCACTGCCGCGCTTGGTGGCGGCCAACATGCCCACCTTGATGGCAACCAGATAAGTAATGGGCAAGGTAACCAGATTCAGCAACAGGGTAATAGGCAGCCGTTCGGCCAGAATATCGGCTACCGGCCTGCCGTACTGAAAGCTGGTGCCCAAATCCATGCCTTTGCTGAAGGAAAATTCGGTGTACTGGCCTTGTTCATCGGATTTAAAACCCAGCGGCGAAACATTGTTCAGCCAACGCAAGTATTGCAAAACCGGCGGCTTGTCCAAGCCGTAACGCTTGTTGTAATAATTGAATAAGGCTTGTCTTTCTTCGGGTTTCATATCCATGCCGCCCACCAATGTCTGGGCGCTGATACCGCCCGGCGACATTGCCATCACGGTGAACACCACCACGGTAATGCCGAGCAAGGTTGGAATCATCAGCAATATGCGTCGCAGTAGATAGGTTAACATGGCGGTGTCCCGGCCCGGCCAGGGCGCTTGCCGGCAATGCGGTCGATGTTGATGTTTAACCAGTCAATTTCTGATTGCATGGGTATCTCGCTCTTGCCATTTATTGGCTTTGTTTTTTGCGGTGGCGGCCTGTTCCCTCGATTCCGCGTTGCTGCATCGAGGCTACGTTATTATTTTATTGGGTGTATTTTTGCTGCGCGGCAGGCACATAATTTTCCATAGGTAAGGAGCCCAGGTTCAGGCCGAGCTTACTCATTTGCACATTATGGACACGCTTATCCACAAACAACAGGCTTTTGCGGCGCATCAAAAACGTATAAGGCTGATCCTGATACAAAATCTGTTCGGCCTGCTGCCATAAAGGCATACGTTTGGTTTCGTCTACGGTGCGCCGGGCGTTATCGATTAAACCATCCAGTTGCGGATTTTTATACGCAATAAAATTATCGCCTTTACTCAAAGCCTGGCTGCTGTGAAAGTTTTGGAATAAATCGGTTTCGATACCGCTGGTCCAACCCAGGGTAATGGCATCAAAATCCTTTTTTTGCAGATTTTCCAGCATCACTGGCCATTCCTGCGGGAAAGGAACCATTTTAACCCCGGCCCTGGCATATAAATCCTTGAGCAACAACACCATGCGTTTGGTGTCTTCGTTGGCTTCAAAATAAGTCAGTTTGAATTCAAACGGCTGACCGGCCTGATCTTCCACCACCCCGTCACCGTTACGGTCGGCATAACCAGCCTCTTTGAGCAGGGCCTTGGCTTTGTCCAGATCGTATTGATAAGGACTGAGATTTTTGTCGTGCTGTTTGCTGCTGTTGCTGAACGGACTGATGGCCGGTTCCGCGTAACCTAAAAACACATCTTTGATAATTCGATTAACATCCGTCAGATAAGTCATGGCCTGACGAATGCGTTTATCCGCAAAGCGGGTGGGCTTGCCGCCGCGATCTTCATTCCAGCCGATATAGCTATAGCCGGCCACCGGCGGCATGTATTCAAAGTTTTGGCTTTTAGCCATGATTTGCTGGTCGTTTTTCAACCCCTGATATTCCACAGGCCGCGCCGAATAGGCGTCGATATCACCATTGCGGTAAGTGGTGAGTCTGGCACTATCGTTTTGAATGATTTTCCACAAAATACGGTTGAAGGCCGGCGGCACATCGCCCCAGTATCTTTCGTTACGCACTAGTTCCACATTACCCTGATCCGGCGTCCAGGTACTGGGGTTATTAAGCTTGTATGGCCCACTGCCCAACAACAGGCCTTTGGATTCGTTAAAGGTTTGCGGTTGTTGCAGATATGGCTCGTAGAAATGTTTGGGTAGAACCGCCAAGCTGCCGGCCAGAGACAGTGCTTCGAAATAGGGTTCTTTAAACACAAACTCAATTTCATAAGGGTTTTTGACGTTGACGGCCTGAATTTTATCCAGATAAGCGCGTTCGCGTGGGGCCTGGATGGCATCGGTCATAATAAAATGATAGGTAAAAGCCACATCTGCTGCGGTTAAAGGCACGCCATCGGAAAAACTGATGTCTTCGCGTAATTGAAAACTGATCACCAAACCATCGGCACTGACTTGCCAGGATTTAGCCAGCAGGCCTTCCCACTCTAAAGTATCCGGGTTACGGGAAATTAAACTTTCCAGCACATAAGCCTGCACATTGGCTGCATAGGCATCAGCGGAAATCAGCGGTGTAATGGTTTTGATATTGGTGCCGAAAGCTTCAACATTCCAGTCGCCGGCGGCATAATCGGGTAACTGGGTGGCAGCTTGAGCACGTTTGAATACTTGAGCAACCGGCTGGTTTTTGGCTGCTGACTGATTATTGACGGCTAACACCCCGTTACTGAGACTGCTGCGTAGCTCGCGGATCACATTGGCCTGTTCAGTCATCACGGCTTGCATCTCGGTTAATTTTAACCACTGTCGATCGATTTGATACATGGTCAGCACGATCAATAATATCAAGACGGTATACAGCACATAAGGCAGCCAGGTATGGGATGTGGTTTGATTTTGCATGATGGTGATCTAATTTTCTCTGTGGTGTCCAACCAGTATATAACCTGAGGCCAGAGGCGCGCAGGCTTTTCCAAATGTGCGCAAAGCCGTTATCCCATGCACAACCTAAAAATTTACCATATACGCCAGCCAGTTTAAACCCCGAACCAGACAAAATACTGGACATAGACAGACTGGTCATAGATACTTGCCCACTATTTATTAATCTGCCATTACAATAATAATGAGGTAAACATCAATGGGTTTTTTGCAGGGTAAACGTATTTTGATCGTCGGTCTGGCCAGTAATCGCTCTATCGCCTGGGGCATCGCCAAAGCCATGCATAGAGAAGGTGCGGAACTGGCTTTTAGTTACCAGAACGAAAAATTGCAAAGCCGGGTTGAGGAAATGGCCGCCGAATGCGACTCTAACATCACTATCGAGCTGGATGTTGCCAACGACGGGCATATTGAAAATGTATTTGTAGAACTGGCCAAACATTGGGATGGCCTGGATGGCATCGTCCATTCCGTGGCGTTTGCGCCGCGCGAAGCCCTGGACGGCGATTACGTGGAAGCCACCACCAGGGAAAATTTTGCCATCGCCCATGACATCAGTTCCTACAGCTTTACCGCTTTAGCCAAAGCCGGCCGGAAATTGATGAGCGGCCGGAACGGCGCACTGCTGACCTTGAGCTATCTTGGGTCGGAACGGGCGATCCCCAATTACAATGTGATGGGTGTAGCCAAAGCTAGTCTGGATGCCAATGTGCGTTATATGGCAGCCGCTTTGGGGCCGGAAGGCACCCGCGTCAATGCGGTTTCTGCCGGACCTATCCGCACCCTGGCGGCTTCGGGCATTAACAATTTTAAATCCATGCTGAGCAAAGCGGCTGACACAGCGCCGTTAAAACGCAATGTGACCATTGATGAAGTAGGCAATGTGGCGGCGTTTTTGTGCTCTGATCTGGCCTCCGGTATTACCGGGGAAATTACGTTTGTGGATTGTGGTTACAATATTGCGGGATTGGCGGCTGGTTAAATACTGGGTGATTATTTTAGCTGGTCGCTAACTGCCGAGTTTGTGTTAAACCAAAGGGGCCTAAATAAAGCCCCTTTTTTAGTATGTACAAGTAAAACCTGATTTTTTAATTTTTTCGTTACAACTTATACCGAATAAAAACTATTAGCTAGACCCTCTCAAGAAACAAATCACAACCAATTGATTATGTTGTGTTATTTTTTTTATTATGCGGAAACCAGTTTCATGCCCAATTGTTCGGCGCGTTTATTCAGCGAATTCACCACCCGTTGACGATAGCGTTCTTCATAATATTGTTGACCTTTGTCCACGAATTCTTCCCCCTTAGTCAATAGCGCATAAATTAAGCGCGCCAACTTATGGGCGCAGGCGGTGATCGCGCGTGGTTTATCCATACGAGCACAGAGTCTACGGTAATAGGCTCCCAACGCAGATTGACTGGCGCGTAAGTTAACCGCCGCCAACCTTAAGGCTTGAGCAGCACGGTTAGCCGTGCGCTTGGACTTGCCAGACAATACTTTGCCGCCTGATATTTTAGTACCCGGACATAAACCCAACCAGGATGTAAAATGTTTAACATTTTTAAATCGCGACATGTCAGCCCCGACTTCGGAAAGTACCGTAAACGCGGTAGTGACGTCAATGCCATCAATCCGTGTTAGATCGACGCCACATAATCTAAACAGGTGAAGACGCAAATCAAATTGCGGCGCATTTTTGTTTCGACTGCGACGCGTTATGGCTTGCGGCTCATGGGAATATTTAGCCAATTCTTGGAGCATTTCTTCCAATTTCAGGTCGCACTCCTCTAATTTTTCAGTATAATTGTCATACAAGTCAACCGCTTGTTTAAGCGCAAACAAATGTTCTTCACGCCAATTACCCTGTAAAGATTTAGCGATCTCCTTTTCACTTGCATGAATACGACCATGACGAAGCTTCGCTAAAGTAACTCCATCACGTTCGCCGACCAAAATAGCTCTGATAATTTTTTGCCCAGTGACGCCAACCACATCAGAAATAACTTGGGTTAATTGTAGGTTCATCTGTGTGAGCGCTTTTTGCATGTGTTGAACATGCCGTGCTTGGTAGCGTAATAGCATAGCTCGTTGCCGCGCCACACTGCGCAGTGCGCAAATATCGCCCTGTGGACGAAATGCTCCTCGCAACAGACCAAAGCTCATTAATTGCTGCAACCACTGGCAATCCAATACATCTGATTTACGTCCAGGCACGGATTTGACGTGACGAGCGTTCACCAAAAAGACTGTGAAGCCACGAACTTCAAGCATCTCAAACAATGGAATCCAATAAACCCCCGTAGACTCCATCGCCACCGTATCAATACCGCATTCCGTCAACCAATCCGCCAAATGTTCTAAGTCCTCGGTGAAACTTGGAAATTCACGTACGGAGGGATTATCTCGGTCGGGCGATACTGCCACAAAATGGCTTCCTGAACCAATATCGATACCCGCCGCATTGGGATGAGTCAGTTGAAAATGAGCAGACTTGCCAGTAGCCATGACTTTACTCCATCATCAGAAATAGTAAACCCACACCGCTTTGGGAACATCGTCAAAAATCATTCTCTCAAACGGGATACCTTAAGGCTCACCAATTTCGCCGACGTTACCCAGAACCACACTCTGTTTCGGGTGCGAACACACCATTGATCAATCGGTCTTCTGCGGTGCGGGTAACCTACTTTACCGCAAAAAGCTCCATGTTTCTTATTCACGCATTCCAACGAAGGGTGGTTATGGCACTCTGTACACGACAAAACGCGCCACTTAAATTCTGAGGGTTATTTTCCCAGACCGACTTCGGTCATAATCGATCATAGTCGGCGGACATAAAAACAAAATCCAGAATCGAAGCATCTCATCAGCCGATTTAACCGTTTTCAACAAAAAGTTATTCAGCTCGTCTAGCCCATAACGAAACAGACTAGATTCCGGGCGGCCATGTTGCTTGATGGTTAACGACTTGACGGCTCGATGTTTCCATTCCCCGACTTTATGGGCCCAGCAAAAAGCAATGGCTTGGAGCGCCATGACTTTCTTAATCCGATAATACCGGGTCAGCCGGGTATCTTCTAAATGGAAGCCGCGCCCTTTCAAGCATTGGAACAGGTTTTCAATTTGCCAGCGCTGGCCGTAAACTTGAATCGCCTGAGCCAAGCGCCGGTTACTGGCCAACACTAATAGCTCGTTGGTCTCTAATTTTAAGGCGTTCAACCAAACCCACTGATCGCCAATGCGCTGTCTTTTCCTCAGTACGCGCTGCTCGCCCGCCTTTAAATCCCGGAATAGGGCTTGAACGGGCTTTCCGGCGTGGCGGCGATTGGTCAGTAACTGATTGTCTTTCATCCGAATCAAATACGGAATGGTATGGTCTGTTAACCATTGCCACCACTGATCGCCAATAAACTCCCGGTCAGCCAATACGCCTTGAATGCCATGCCGACCAAACTGCCGGATGAAGCGTTGCAATAAGGCGATTCGTTCACGCTGATTGGAGTTACCCTGCTTATTCAACACCAACCAGTACACCGGCACCGCCATGCCTTTATAAGCAATCGCCAGGGTGAGGATATTCAGATTGGCCTTTCCCCATTTCCAGTTAGTGCGATCCAGAGTCAAATAATACGACTGGCCCTTAAAATCAAACAACTGCATGATCAGATGCGCCACGGCGTCATAATCAAAAACAACGGTTTGAAAAAAACGCTGAAGCCGCCTGTACCGGGACTTTAAGGTCGCCTGTCCACCAAAATTCACCGCTAATTGCGTTAAATTCATGTGCCTGGATTGGATTAACGCCAGTAACAGACCGATAAAACAATCTAAACGGCGCTTGCTCCAAGACACATGGTCTTTTAAAATCGCTCTAAGCCCATCGTTTAAGTCCATGTTCACCCCCTTTTTTAGTCATTAGAGAGTGAAACAGATTTGCGATGGGCTTTCAAGTCATAAGCTTAGATCATCTTCTTTAGCCGGTTTTTAGGTTTTGTCGTGTACGGAGAGCTAGACCATAGAGTCAGCAAAAAATTAGTTTTCTCTGATGTTACAGGGTAATTTCTACGATTCCCACTTTACAATAAATTATCAACTTGCAATGATCTGCAAGACAATAGCGGCTAAACAACTACAAATAACCTTATTCAGTTCTGAAAATAACTCATCGGGACTACCTAAATCTTTAGTACTAATATTTCTCAGATTGGCGCCAGTTTGTAAATGAAAAAAACGGTTTCTGATAATTATTAGTAGCGAAGGCACATCCTTAAATTTAATTTCAAAACTAAGTGAGCTCCTATCTGACGAATCAAAATCATTAAAAACTCTTGCAATTTGATCAAAGTACTTAACACCATCGGAATAAGCTGAAAAATTAATATTGTATGTAGCATCTAACACATTATGATCAATAAATTGCCCTGATTTTAGAAAATTTAAAAAAAAACCATTCTCTCCAGGGTTGTCATTTGTGAACAATGACTTTAATTGATTAAATGTGCCCATAAAGTCGTGTGACTTTTTACTATAAAGAAGTGGCATACTGTATGAAATCCTTTCCAACAACCTATAAAGAAAAACAAAAGCAGAAAGATGTGCTTTTCGTTCCGTTTGGATAAAATAATGCGAAAACTCACTAAGCACATCTTGATAAAAATTGCGATTTTCGCTAATTGTTTTTCTAACAAATTGCGTAGATGTTAAACCTATTCCGTAATTAGTAGAAAACTGCTTAAATGCTGTTGAACCACGTAAGTTTTGTTGTAGAATTGATGGAATTTTCGAGTAATTTATGTTCTGCCTGAACCTATTTTGATTATAGACTATATTTACTGGCCCTATTAGTAATCTTACCAAAACAAACTGAAATGACTTATCACTATTTATTGGAAGACTACCATTAAAAATATAACCCACATTATTGAGATCTATACGCACTAACTAAATCCAATCTGATATTTTATCTAATAAGCTATATTCATCTAGACCTTTAACTTGAGGAAATTCGCCAATGAATCTCGACACAGACTCCCTACGAATTTTTCCAATATTTACTTTACTGACATTAATTGATGCAAAAGCACGCTCAAAGTTTTCAATAGCCCCTGCAATTTGATTAATATCTTCAACCTGAATCGATACTATTGACTTCCTTATGCCAACACAAAATCCAATAAAATTATTCTGAACTCGTATCCAATCCCGAAGTTTAGTGTCTTTACTAATCTTATTAATTAGCTCAACAACATCAGAAAACTCTATTTTCGATGTAGGTATGTCTGAGTCAATGATTCTACTCGCAATCAATTCGTCCATCTTCTCTTCAATGATTTTTTGATTATCAATGCTAACTGAATTACTTAGATAGGCAACATATCCCTTTACAAAATCTGCTTTCTTAAACGCATCTGGAGATCTAACACGGCTATTGCCTTTCTCAGCCAATAAGTTAATGTTGAGTGGCTCAAAGTCGAAGAATGCATCTGCAAGCACATCAATCTGATGCCTTGCAGACATTGGTCTTTGTCCATTATTGAGCGTGATCATTCTATAACCTGAATCCGTGTTCGTTTTTTTTATAAATAGTCATAAGTCAATGATAAAAAAGGTATAATATAGTTTTTCTATAGTCACCCGTTTTGATTATGGCACGTTTTAAGCTTAAAGAATCCAAAAAGGAACTTACCTCCTATGCCGGACTATCCTTGATCGGCCAGTGCCTGGAAGCGGTCAATGTCGAAGTGATGGTGGACGGTAGAATACCTGTTTCACAGGGTATCAAAACCTCGGATTTAGTCAAAACCACTGTTGGCCTTTTAAGTATAGGCAAAAGCGACTTCGAGGCTGTTGAGCCGTTTCGTGAAGATCGTTTTTTCAAGAAGGCATTGGATGTACGTAAGGTTCCCGGCAGCGTGTGGCTGCGGCAACGTCTTGATCGTGTCAGCGGCAGCCTGCTGGAGCCGGTGGATGATCTATCGATACGACTCATCGAACGAACAGAAGCCCCAATTACGCCGCATAAAGGCTACGTCTGTCTGGACATGGACACCTTCGTCATGGATCAGAGCGGTACCAAGAAGGAAGAGGTGAGTCGAACCTATCAGGGAGTGGATGGCTATACGCCTGTCGCGGCTTATTTGGGCAATGAAGGCTGGTGTATAGGATTGGAACTGCGTCCAGGCCGCTGGCATTCATCGCTGGAGATTGATTATTTTCTAGAAAGGCTGTTTCCTCGAGTTGAGCGCTTGGTTGCACCGGGTTTGCCGTTGTTATTACGCAAAGACTCAGGGTTTGATAGCGCCAAACTGTTATTTACGGTTGCGGCTGAGAAAGAACGCTGGGCAGCCATGAACAGGCGCTTTGAATACTTGATCAAGTGGAATCCAAGACGGCAAGATAAGACATCCTGGTTAGAAAAAGCGGAAGCGGCCGGCGCCTTTGTTGAAAAACGCCCCGGTAAACGGGAAGCGTTAATGACACTGACGGTGGAACGTGCTTGGAAAAAACAGACTCGCCCCTTCAGACTGGTCGTGCGGATCATTGAACGCACGAGCAATAAGCACGGCCAGATGCTATTACTGCCGGACATTCAACTGGAAGGCTGGTGGACGAGTCTGGAGGAACCCGAAGAAACCGTCATTGAACGCTACCGCGACCACGGCACCCATGAACAATTTCATTCGGAATTCAAAACTGACCTGGATATGGAACGCTTACCATCTGGAAAGTTTGAGACCAACGACTGTCTATTGAGAATGGGTATGTTTGCCTATAATTGCTTGCGACTGATTGGTCAACTGGGCTTGACTGGCGACTTGGCGCCAATACGTCATCCGGCAAAACGACGGCGGTTACGAACGGTGCTGCAAGAAGTCATGTATCGAGCAGCCCAGGTGATCCACAAAGCCCGGCAATGGTGGCTGGACTTAGGGTGCGCCTCACCCGTGGCAAAAGTATTCGCTTATTTACAAGAGCGATTGGTGGTGCAGCCTGGCTTTGCATCAGGATAAGCGGCGCGAAAGCTGAGATGCTGGTTACGAGCTGATTCTCCGGGTAGAGAAGAAGATTGCTTGTCTTGGCGTCAGGTTTTTCATCTGGCGATGCCGGCAATACCATGGAAACGATTGATTTTTGCGACTGAGGGCTTGATGAACGGCAGTTAAATTTCGATTGGTGGTAGATTTTTTTAAAAAACGCGTCTGAAACGCGACTGCCCTCACTTAAACCGAAAGGAACACGGATTCAGGTATAAAGCAAACGATCCCTTGAAAGTGCTAATATAAAATTGACATGAATTGGTCTATCTTCATCGAAATTCTGCTGTGAAGCTGCTCTTTGTAAAGTAGTTAATCTCTGAATACCATCCAAAACAAACCCGTTATCAATGTGCTCCTCAATGTAACTGTAAATATCAGATTCATTAACATTATCTGCCTGTTGCTCAAACGGATGTATCAATGCAATAGTGATTGGAGGCATTACACATCCACGAATGATATCTTCCTCCAATCGTGTATAAAACTTCGTTTTTAGAGCATCACGCTGTAAATCCAGTCGACCAATCAAAGGACAAAAATACTTCAGAGCAATTCGATAATTTGTATTCGCGGTTACAACATAACCATCAATCACTCTGTCTATATCTAATGTATGGAAGTGTAAATGCTGTTTCATTAAATTTTTACTCTATTTGAGGAGTTAACTATCCATTTAACTTGGTAAAATTACTGTAGATCCTTTATTGTAGCTTACAACTAAGTTAAATCTTTTTTTCAACTTTAGTTACTAGACTTCATTGATATAACGTAGATAACGCCATACGCTTGGAAAAATAATCCTATTTAAAACAGAACTGGCAGCAATTTATTCAATTTAACAACCTCTTCTCTGCTGGAGCCAATTATCATTCAACCCCACCTAAAATTGCAAACTATTATTGACTTTTGGCAATTTCATTTCTCAACCCACAACAAACTTTATCAGAATCAAACTTATAACCACTCTTTCCCTGGGATTCTAAAAAGCTATACAAGCTGCTTTACATGCATGTGATTTTTTAAACAAATTATCCGCATAATTTTGGCCCGAAAAGCCAACCAACGCGAGATTAATCACTATGAAAACAGCACGAGTAACAATTAATGATCAATCAAGCGGTGGGCGTATTGATCCAATGCGAGTGGATGCCACCTCTAAAAGAGATACCGCACTTCAAATTGTTAAAGATGAGGCCCTGGTCATGCTGGATGCGGCTAAATTTGCGCGGCGGCTACGCAAACGCTTAGGACTAAATCAGACTGAGTTTTCTCGACGTATTGATGTTTCATTGGAAACTATTCGTAATTGGGATCAAGGTAAGTGTTATCCAACTGGCGCAGCCAAAGTTTTTCTGAAAATGTTGGATAAAGCGCCAGAAGCTGCGATTGATGCGTTAAGAGCGGACGGTAAAATTTAGCAAAAAGCGTTCGATGGGAAGGAAGAACGACAGACCGATCTGGCAAGCCGGTAACTCATCTAAACAAGAACATCTGTATTGTGGTTATTTTTTGCCGTAAGTAATGTCGTGATCAGCGGCAATGGTCAGCAAGCGAATAAATTCCCCATCCCTATAAGCCGTTGCACGTCGCGACTGAGTAATGCGTAATGTATAAATGGCATCTATTCCAATTGGCGGCTTGATGCTGACGATTTTTTCCCATTTAAGACCATTATCCTGATATAGCTGCTGCCAAGTGATTTGCCGCAATTTCTTCAGCGTCTCCAAAGCACTGTGCCGCTCAGGTTTTGGCAAGCTCAACAGATTTTCCTGAAACAAGGGGTTGTTTAGATCTAGTCTGACTCGGCTATTTTGATCAAGCCTGGTCATGGAGCTTATCGAGCAATAAGTCAGTATCTGTGTCATTAGCTGGATGAGCCTGCGCCCAAGCCAAGGCTTTGTCCAGGTCGGCGGCAGTTTGTGGAAGATGTAGCCAACGTTCGTTATCTGGAATGACAGTAGCGGTTCTAACCAACCACACACCGGGTTCCTGTTCTTCTACCAGTACTTGGCGACCAGCAAATTGTTTGCCTAACGATATTTGGCCATTGGCACCGATAACCTTAAAACTGTATTGAATGCTCATAGAGCCCCCTGTTAATATTTTAGTATGGCACTATAGCACGAAATGTTATTTGTTTCATTTCTGCTTATGGCTACTCTATTACAAGAGCCGTTATTACATTTGTTAGATGCGCATCGTTGAGTTAAATATTATCAATTGGTAGGCGAGTAGGCTATGGGTTAGAAGGCTTTAGCAAAATGCAGGCTCTTTACGCACAACTAAATGACCCAAAATTGGTGACAACCAGAAAACAGCTATAATTTAGGCGAAACTGTGGTATAGGTTTAAAAAATTGATTGTTCTTCTCTGGCTGCCGGGAATGATGCTTGATTAAAGACTACGCCCATGCATTATTTTTAATGGTTAAGCGATCTTATTTGTTGTCCATTTCACCCCACTTAAATATCGGGAACTGTCCATGAAACTTGGCTTATTACTACTGGCTTTAATATTTAGTCCTTCTTTACAGGCGGCATTACACGAAGAAAATGTGGATTACCAAGCCGGCGATACCACTCTGAAAGGTTATCTGGTCTGGGATGATGCCAAAGGCGATAAACAGCCTGGGGTGTTGGTGGTGCATGAATGGTGGGGGCTAAACGATTATGCCCGGCAGCGGGCGCGGATGCTGGCGGAATTGGGTTATACCGCGCTGGCGGTTGATATGTATGGCGACGGCAAATCCAGTGAACATGCCAGCGATGCGGCCGGGTTTATGAATAGTGTTGTTGAACATGCCGGACTGGCAACCCAGCGTTTTCTGGCCGCAAAGACCTTGCTGGAACAACAACCTGGGGTTGATGCCGGTAAGATTGCCGCGATTGGGTACTGTTTTGGCGGGGCCACGGTGTTAAACATGGCCCGGATGGGTGTGGATTTGGCGGCAGTGGCGAGTTTTCACGGTAATTTGGTGACTAAAACCCCAGCCGAACCGGGTAAAGTTAAGGCGCAAATTTTAGTTTTGAACGGTGCTGATGATGGCTTCGTCACAGCCGAGAGTATCACCAACTTTGAACGGGAAATGACACTGGCTGGCGCGAAATATCGCTTTGTTAACTATCCGGGGGCAGTGCATGGTTTTACCAATCCCGATGCAGATCGACTGGGCAAAGCCAATCATTTACCGATAGCCTACAATGCTGAGGCGGATAAACAATCCTGGGCGGCAATGCTGGCGTTGTTTGATGGGGTTTTTAAACAATAAGGCATTTTTTGGGCTAGGTTTGGGGCGTTGCAGGCTGTAAAACTGGTTTTCGTTGCTGATGCCAATCCAGTTCACGGTGTGGTTCTTTTTTGACGAGTTATCTGGGTTGCGTCCAGTCTTCCAGATGGAGAGCAGCAACTCGCGCAAATTCGCGGGTATTGTTGGTAACTAGAATCGCGTTCAATGCCAAGGCATGGGCCGCAATTAAAAAATCCATCGGCCCAATTGGCGTGCCTTGTGAGTGTAAGGTTGATCTGAGCGGGGGCCGTATGCTGAAGCCGACTTTCGGTTAAAATCGATCACTTCAAAATCGAGTAAAAATCGTTCCAGCCGTTTGGCGTTATCATTTTGTTTTTAACTGGCCGCGATACCAAATTCTAGTTCCGCCGCGCTGATTAAGCAGAAAGATGCAGATATTGGTATCAAGCAGGTAAAGACTCATCAAAGTCCCGTTCCTGAAGTTCGCATGGCTGTTGACGCTCAATGTCCAGAGGGCTAACTTCTTGAAGCATGGCTAATATGCTTTCTGCTCGGTAGCGTTTGGGTAAGAGCACGACAATGTCGCCGAGTTTTTTGATGATGACTTCATCTTTATCAAACCGAAAATCCTTCGGTAATCGCACAGCTTGGCTGTTGCCGTTAGTAAAAATACGCGCGGCTTGCATAGCACCCTCCACTGTTAGCTAAAATGTACATCCTTAATCTATACATCAACATTCATGATGGCTAGCAATTTTTGGCAACGGTGCGGACAAACCAGACGTACCAAAAACACAGCTTGGCATCCTGAAGATTTCCTGGAAATTCACCCGCATGATGCTGAAGCACGGGGTATTATCGATGGCGACTGGGTAGGTATCCAGAGCAGGGTCGGAGAAACGGTATTACATGCCAAGGTTTCCACCCGAATGCAGACTGGTGTCGTCTACACCACATTACACCATCCATTTTCTGGTGCAAATGTTATTACTACTGACAACTCGGATTGAGCAACTAACTGTCCAGAATATAAGGTAACAGCAGTTCAGGTGGTAAAAGCAGCTCTACCTTCGGAATGGCAAAAACGTTACCTGACGTTTAAAGAAATGCAAGATAACTTCCTTAAGAAACCCAAAACTGCTGTCGAGAGCTGAAATAATTTCACTGTTTCAGTGACCTGGGAATATAAATAACATACTTATCTAGCTATAGCCCCACGTTTCATTGGGGCTTTTTGAACATTTGCCAAAATTTTATGGCGCCAAACTGTTTTAAGGAAACACTATGCAGCAGGCAAGTCGGCTATTTTTATTTAAGAAATAGATGAACCATTAACCCAAGTATCGCTGGCGTCACAGGGTTTATTAGGCAGCCTAAATCCTCGATTCCGCGCTGCTGCATCGAGGCTACTTTAGCTTTTTTGTTCAGACATAAAAAAACCCAAGTCTTTTAAAATAAAGAACTTAGGTTTTTTTCGTAATGCAGAAAATTCAAATGGTGGCGACACCGGGAATTGAACCTGGAACCTCGGGGTTATGAATCCCGCGCTCTAACCGATTGAGCTATGTCGCCACTTAAACTGTAACTCTGTTAATCAGACTATTATAACCGTGGTCATTTTTATGTCAAACATTAAACCTAAAGTGCATCACATCGCCATCCTGAACCTTGTATTCCTTGCCCTCTAAACGCCATTTTCCGGCATCTTTGGCGCCTTGTTCGCCGTTGTAGGCGATGAAATCCTGATAAGCTATGACTTCCGCACGAATAAAGCCTTTTTCAAAATCAGAATGTATCACGCCGGCGGCTTGCGGTGCAGTGGCATTAACCGGAATTGTCCAGGCTCTGACCTCTTTAACCCCGGCGGTAAAGTAGGTAGACAAATTCAGCAAAGCATATGCAGCCCGCACTACCCGGTTGAGGCCAGGCTCTTCCAGACCCAGATCATCCAGAAACTCCTGTTTTTCGGCTTCGTCCAGCTGGACAATTTCGGCTTCTATTGCTGCACAGACCGGCACGACACTGGAGCCTTCCTGTTCGGCAAATGCTCTGACTTTATCCAATAACAGGTTGTTGTCGAAACCATCGTCCTGAATATTGGCCACATACAAAGTAGGCTTGATGGTAATCAGGCACAGTTCCTTGATTGATTTTTGTTCATCTTCGTCCAAGCCCAGGGTGCGCACCGGCAAACCGGCATTAAGATGTTCCAATACTCGTTCCAGCACTTGCTTACGGGCCAGCTCTTCTTTATTGCCGGATTTAGCAATCTTGGCGGCTTTTTGCAGGGCTTTTTCCACAGAAGCCATATCAGCCAAAGCCAATTCGGTATTGATGACTTCGATATCATTAAGTGGATCGACTTTTCCGGCCACATGGATGACGTTATCATCATCGAAGCAGCGCACGACATGAACAACGGCATCGGTTTCACGGATGTTACCGAGAAACTGGTTGCCCAGGCCTTCGCCTTTTGAGGCTCCCGCCACCAGTCCGGCGATATCAACAAATTCTATAGTGGTGGGTAATACCCGCTCCGGCTTGACGATTTCGGCCAGTTTATCCATTCTGGGATCGGGTACCGGCACCACGCCGACATTGGGGTCAATGGTGCAGAATGGATAGTTTTCGGCAGCGATGGCCGCCTTGGTGAGTGCATTGAACAGTGTTGATTTGCCCACGTTGGGCAAACCAACGATTCCGCAATAAAGAGCCATAGATTCTATTTAAGCTGAAAGTTTTAAGGATAAGTCCGCGAAGTGACAACGGACAAAACCTTTTGATTATATCTTTCAATGCAAAAAATTCAAACGGCTGATGTTACGGGAGGCATTAAGACTGATTTTACCAGCCGTTGTTCGGGGGCATAATTCAGCACGCACATTACAAACACAAGATCCTGATCTGGAATGGCTGGTTCAAACTTTTTTGGCAAGACCACTAATTTTTAATAAGACCAGCAGGCGGCGATAATCCTGATCAGACATGGAATCATTAACTATCAACAGGGTTTTAAAGTGCCTATTGATATCGGTGTAGTGCAACACAATCAAAAGCTTATTGATAACGGATGTCGGTTTAAGGGTGATAGCCTGGTATTCCTGACCAGCAGTACTAATCGCCCATCCATCACTGGGTGAGTAACGTAACTGAATAGCCCGCCTGTTGCGAAGTTGTTTATATTGCCAACCCCAGGAAGCCAACAACACAGCGCTGAGCATAATTTGGCCGATAGTCTCCAGTGCATTTAGCCAACAGGCCAAAATGGCCAGACCATGTAATAGATGGATGGCCCACAACAGTTTTGGTGAGCGACTGATGACAAAACTGACCGATGCTTGCAGATTTTTTGACACCATTATCAGGTTTAGATGTATAGAGTGTAACGATACGGCTATAATTATTGATTATGCTCCAACAATGCTATAGCCCTACCTGCAAGTATTATCGGAGCCGGATCAATCACATTTGACTCCACTGGTTTAAATTTTGGAAAAACATACTCATTCTGATCAAAAAATTTTCAGCCTAGCGCATTTGGCTGTTATTAGCGTTAGCGGTACAGACAGTGCCAAGTTTTTACAGGGCCAATTGACCTGTGATATTTATCAGCTAAATGCAAATAGTGCCAGTTTGGCGGCTTTTTGCAACGCCAAAGGACGGGTGATTACCACACTGCTGGTAGTTGCCACGCCAACCGCTTTTTTATTGATTTTACCGAAAAATCTGCTCGATAAAGTGATTAATAAATTACAGATGTATGTGTTGCGCTCGGCGGTAAAAATAAGCGCTAACCACGAAAATCTGCATTTATTGGGCTTGAACTTTCCTTTTCCGGCTCCTGACGACCCATTCCGTCAACAAATGGGCGATACGGCGATTTTTATCAAACATCCGGCCACGGCCTTACGCAGTTGGTGTCTGGTTGATCGGCAGGCCGATATTTCCGAATTAACCGAAAATACATTGAGCGACTCCGTAGTCTGGGCCGGCTTGGATATTTCTGTCGGCATGCCCTGGTTTGATATTTCCCAATCCGAACTGTATACCCCGCAAATGTTGAATATTGATGGCTTAGGTGGCATCAGCTTTAGCAAAGGTTGTTATACCGGCCAGGAAATCGTGGCCAGAACCCATTATCTGGGCAAACCCAAACGCAGTTTGTTTATTGCTGAATCTCCATTTAATGACACCGCCGCAGCGGGCATGACGGTGGTAGAAGCGGCAACCCGCCAAGCTGTCGGCAATGTGTTAAGCGTAGGCACCAGTGCCGGATTAAGCCGTCTGTTGCTGGTACTGCAGAAAGACGGTACACATTCTGACCAGCTGTTACTTGACGATTCGCAAAACACAGCTATAACTATAGTATCACCAGCCTAAAATCAACTTGTTAATGCCCTTTATAATTCTTGCACCCAGCTATGACTGATACTTTGGCAGCCGCCCGTTTTCGCCGTTTAGGCAGTTTAACCATTTTTGCCGTGTATCTGGTGATTCTGGCCGGCGGAATCGTCCGGGCATCGGGGGCCGGCATGGGCTGTCCAGACTGGCCGACCTGCTTTGGATTATGGGTGCCGCCACTGCATGAAGCGGAATTACCGGCTAATTATCATGAGGTTTATGCTGCACGGGGTTATGAAAACACTCTGTTCAACCCGCTGAAGACCTGGACGGAATATAGCAACCGGCTGATTGGTGCCAGCACCGGTTTGCTGGTTTTGTTGACGGCCTGGGCATCACGGATTTATTTAAAATCGGATAAAGGCATTTTTTATCTTTCGCTGTCGGTAGCGGCTTTGGTGGGGTTTCAGGGCTGGTTAGGCTCAGCTGTGGTTGCCAGCAATCTTAAACCACTAATGATTACCATGCATATGTTGCTGGCGCTATTTATTGTGGCCTTGCTGATCTATGTCATTGCCCGATCCCAAAAACCGCTGCTGGCAACCCTGGACGGCAGTTGGATCAGCGCCCGTTTTGGTTTGGTGTTAAAAATTGCCATGCTGATGACCTTGCTGCAAGTAGGCATGGGCACTCAGGTGCGGGAAGCCGTGGACTTTATTGCCCACCAGGACAGCCAGATTGAGCGCCAATACTGGCGAGAAAGTTTTCCGATTATTTTTTACATTCACCGTTCATTTTCGTCGCTGATTCTATTTACCAATCTATGGCTGGCCTGGCAAATTTTTCGGCAGCCTGGACAACATCGCTTGCTGACCAGAATGGCTTACAGCTTGATTGGTTTAATTGTAATAGCCATATTGGCGGGCGTTAGCCTGGATAGGCTGGGCTTTCCAGCAATTGCTCAACCAATACATTTGTTGATGGCCAACCTTATTTTTGGCGCTCAGTTTTTTATTTATATTAGTTGTCAATATTCAAGTCGCAAATCTTTTTGATTTTAACAAAACTTTTCTGGATTTATCAATAAGTTAAGCAATTTTTCACCAGTGCGGTACAATGGCGGTTATTGCTTGATCAGTTATAAGCCCTTCTCTTTCATTTTCTACAGGTATTACTCATGTCCGACCCTTCTGCCACTACGCCTTCTTTTAAAGATTTGGGTTTATCCGAATCACTTTTAAAAGCATTAGAAAGCGTTGGCTACGAAACCCCCTCCCCGATTCAAGCCGAAATTATTCCTTTTGTCATGGCTGGCCGCGATGTATTGGGCCAAGCCCAAACCGGTACCGGCAAAACTGCTGCGTTTGCTCTGCCGGTTTTATCCCGGCTGGATGTGAATCAAAAAGATCCACAAGTTTTGGTTTTGGCCCCTACTCGCGAACTGGCGATTCAGGTTGCTGAAGCTTTTCAGCGTTATGCTTCCCATATCAAAGGCTTTCATGTACTGCCCATTTACGGTGGCCAGGATTACACTACCCAGTTGCGCCAGTTGAATCGCGGCGCCCATGTGATTGTCGGCACCCCTGGCCGGGTAATGGATCATATGCGCCGTGGCACCTTGAAACTGGAATTTCTGAAAACCCTGATTCTGGATGAAGCCGATGAGATGTTGCGCATGGGCTTTATCGACGATGTGGAATGGATACTCGAACAGACCCCAGCGTCACGCCAAACCGCGCTGTTCTCGGCAACCATGCCTACTGAAATCCGCAAAATTGCTCAGAAATATCTGAACAATCCGGAACAGGTTACCATTAAGGTAAAAACCGCTACCGCTGCTAATATTCGCCAACGCTACTGGTTTGTCAGCGGCATACACAAAATGGATGCGCTTACCCGGATTCTGGAAGCGGAAAATTTTGATGGCATGATTATTTTCGTTAGAACCAAAACCGCCACAATTGAGGTTGCGGAAAAGCTGGAAGCCCGCGGCTTCTCGGCTTCGGCCATCAATGGCGATATGTCACAGGCACTGCGAGAACGTGCCATTGAAAACCTGAAAAGCGGCAAGCTGGATATTTTAATTGCCACCGATGTTGCCGCTCGTGGTCTGGATGTGGACAGGATTACCCATGTGGTGAACTACGATATCCCTTATGATACCGAATCCTATATTCACCGGATTGGCCGGACTGGCCGTGCCGGTAGAACGGGTGACGCCATTCTGTTTGTTTCGCCACGGGAAAAACGTTTGCTGGCCAATATTGAACAGGCAACCAAACAAAAAGTTGAAGAAATGCAATTACCTTCAACAGAGTTCATCAATAACACCCGTATCACCCGGTTTAAACAGCGCATTACCGACACCCTGGCCGCCGAGGAATTAAGTTTTTACAGCCAGCTGATTAACCAGTATCAGGTTGAACATGACGTACCTGCCGCAGATATTGCAGCGGCACTGGCTAAATTATTACAGGGTGATACCCCGTTATTACTGAAAGAGCCCAGCAAAAAACCGCGCAAAGATGATGACAGAAAATCCGGCGATTTTGACCGGGATCGGGATCGCGGTCCAAAACGGGAAAGAGGCCGTTCTGCACAAGTGGAAATGGAGCTGTTCCGTCTGGAAGTAGGTCGTAGCGATGGCATTAAGCCCGGTAATATTGTTGGTGCTATCGCCAACGAAACCGGCATTGATGGCGATCATATTGCCAGAATTAAAATTGAAGAAAATTACAGCACAGTGGAATTGCCGGCTGGAATGCCTAAAGATCTGTTACAGGCTTTGAAAAAAGTCCGGGTCGGCGGCAAAACTTTGAATATTTCCCGACTGGACCCTGATCTGGTCAAGAAAGCCAAGAGTAAAAAACGCGTAGGCTCACCGTCTAAACGCGGCAAAGGCCAAGAGTAAAGTCTAAAAACTTGCGCTATATCCGGGGGTGGGCACAACAGCGTGCTCACCCTGCCTTGGTTAAGCATCAGCTACGATTATAGTTATTTCCAATCAAAAATCTGGCAGCCGTCGGGAATGACGACATTGGTTTGGAGTAAGCGCAACTTGAAAGCATTCAGCGTAGCTTCAATGCCGTAATGGGAAAGCAAACCTGTAGACTACCAATCGCGCACTCTTTACAGTGATTGCAGCACCTTTTATGTATCTTTAGAACAAAAAAAAGGCGTAGTGTTTACGGCAATTCCTAACCGGAAACACTACGCCTTGTCAACACTGACAGTTACAATGACGAGGTAAGTTCAATACACTTGAAGACCCGAAAATATTAAAGCAATTTAAGTGCCATTTTATTTTAACAACTTATTCAATAAGTTACAAAAACACCTATTTAGCTTTACGCCAGACATGCGCACCGTTGCATCGCAAGATAGTTACATTTGCACCAATATGGGCTAACAGCATGCATCAACAAGGCCGTTTCGGCCTTAAATAAAGCAACTTGAAAACCTAGGGCATGACCGCTCTAGTCTGTATTATCCAATTTAATTTATACCGGCTGGTATGGCCTAGAACCCTGGATGCCGCTAACGCAGCATCCAGGCTACGGACGCGTGGTCGGTTATAATGTGGCTGAATATCTTTAAAAATGAGACATCATGATTAATTTAGGCAAATTTAATAGTTTAACTGTATGCCGAACAACAGACAGCGCAGTGTATCTGGATGGCGGCGAAGAATGCGGCGAAATTTTGTTGCTGGATAAGGATCTGCCTACCCACTATCAAGTGGGTGATGTGCTAGAGGCTTTTGCGTTTATCGACGGCCATAATCAGGCTCTAGCCACACTTAAGGCTCCCAAAGCCCAGGTAGACGAGGTTGCCTGGTTAAAAGTTGTATCACTAAGTCACGCTGGAGCTTTTATGGACTGGGGCTTAAGCAAGGATTTGCTGGTTCCGTTTAGTGAGCAGAAAACCAAAATGATAGAAGGTCGCTCCTATCTGGTGCGCCTGTTTTTGGACGAAAGCAATCGAATTGCCGCCTCCACGCTGCTGGATGACTTTATTAAAGAGCAGGCGTTTTATTTTAAAGAAGGCCAGGCTGTTGATTTAATTATTGCCGAAGCCACCGACTTGGGATTTAAAGCAATTATTAATCATCAATACTGGGGACTTTTATACAAGAATGAGATTTTCCAAACCTTACCGTTCGGTCAGCACTTAACCGGCTATATCAAGAAAATCCGTGAAGATAATAAAATTGATCTGGCTTTGAATCAGGACAAATATGCTGAAAAAGTGGATAGTACGTCAGAGATGATTCTGCGCACCCTGCAAAAACATGGTGGCTATATTGCTTTAACCGACAAAAGCCCGCCGGAAATGATTTATGATACCTTTGGGGTAAGTAAAAAAGTGTTCAAGCAGGCTATAGGCGGTTTATATAAACAGCGTAAGATTGTTATTGAAGACAAGGGGTTGCGCGCCACCCCACAGGATAACTAACCCTGCAATCCTTCAAGCTAAACTTGACCACATTGGCTTATTTTTTAACGATGCTGCCCCAAGCTGCCATCCAGACTTGGGTCTGATAGCTGTCTGCGGTTTTAGGCAAATCTTTATTGAGCACCATAGCCAGGACTTGCAGGACAATACCAAAAAAATAACTGTAAGCCAAAGCGGGTTCCAATGCACGGATTTCGCCATCCTTAATACCAGCCTGCAGGATTTTTCTGATTTTATTGAAGGCCGCTGTTTCGAATAAGGCAGTTTGCTCAGGCAAAAAATCACTGGTTTTTATAAAAAGCATAAACTGGATAATTTCCGGAGCTTCATCGGTCAATCTGAACAATAAATCGACGATTTCCCGCAGCTGATCGGCCGCTTTACGGTTACGCCGGCGAATATCGTCTATTGATATGCTGAAACTGTCCAGTATGTTCTCCCGCAAGGCAATAGCGATAGCCTGTTTGGTTTTGAAAAACTGGTATATGACGCTAATGGATTTAAGTCCAGCCGCCTCTTTAATATCCGCTAAAGAAGTGTTGAAATAGCCTTTTTCGGCAAACAGTTTTAATGCTGCCTGTAAGATTTCATCCTGATTAACGATTTTGTTCGGGGTGTTTTCTATTTCTTGTTCCATTTTGTTATTATTTTTTTCAGCTTTACCTGCTAATAGCTGTAGAAACCCACAGTCTGAAATAAACTGTGGTCATTGTTATTCTCTAAAGGTTGAAAGCGCGGCAACCAGATAGTTGATCATTGACCACAGGGTTAATATGGCGGACAAGTATAACAGCCAGTAACCGATGTTGTTGATGGGTAAACCAAACAAATCGTCTCGGTACAGCAACATACTGACTGAGGTCATTTGTGCGGTGGTTTTCCATTTCCCCAATTGGGAGACCTTTACTTTGGCACGCTGGCCGATTTCCGCCATCCACTCTCTTAATGAGGCAATGGTGATTTCCCGGCTAATGATAATCGCCGCCGGAATGGCAAGATAGGGACTGGCTTCGGCTTGCACCACCAGCACCAAGACAAACGCCACCATCAGTTTATCTGCCACCGGGTCAAGAAATGCACCAAACGCAGTTTCCAAGCCAAGTTTACGAGCCAGATAGCCATCCAGCCAGTCGGTAAATGCTGCAAACAAAAATATCAGCGTACAAACCAGATTTGAATATTCCCACGGCATATAAAACACTATCGTCAATAGTGGGATCAATGCAATCCGCAATAAGGTCAGATAGGTTGGGAGATTAAATTTAACTGCCATCTTGATTGTGGAATATATCGTAAATACGTTGTGCCAATTGCCTGCTAATGCCATCAATACTGGCTAACGCATCCACACCAGCATTGGCTACGCCTTGCAAGCCACCGAACTGTTTTAATAAACTTTGCCGTCTTTTCTGCCCCAATCCGCTTATCTGTTCCAATACCGACTGGTTTTTTTGTTTAGCCCGGCGTTGCCGGTGTCCGGTAATGGCAAATCGGTGCGCTTCGTCCCGAATATGCTGGATCAACAACAATGCACTGGCGCCAGGCATGACATTCAAGGGCTGATCCTGATCAGGCAGGATAATTTTTTCCATACCCGCTTTACGATCAGGGCCTTTGGAAACTCCGACTATCATAACATTGTTTATCTGTAATTCAGTCAAAGCCTTTTTTGCTGCACCAACCTGACCTTTACCACCATCGATCAATAAAATATCGGGAGCCTGATGTTCGCCCTGTTTCAAGCGCTTATACCGACGCAGAATGGCCTGATGCATGGCGGCATAATCGTCCCCCCCGGTAATACCTTGGATATTAAACCGCCGATAAGCAGATTTGACCGGGCCTTCATGGTCAAATACCACACATGATGCCACGGTATATTCACCTTGGGTATGACTGATATCAAAACATTCCAGGCGTTTCGGCAATTCAGTACAACCCAATTCCTGTTGCAGACTGACAAAACGGGCCAGCTGATTTTGTTTGTCGGCCAACTTGGTCAGTAAGCTGTTTTCGGCATTGGTGACTGCCATTTGCAACCATTTTTGCCGCTCACCCCGCACATTACAACTGATGCTGACCCCATGCTTGGCCTGCTCACTCAAGACTTCGCTCAAGAGCTTGGTTTCGGGCAAAGCATGATTGACTATCAGTTCGTGCGGCACGGTTTTATCCAGATAATATTGACCAATAAAGGCCTGTAACACAGTTGCGATATCGTTGGCTTCGACCATTTTTGGAAAAAACTGACGACTCCCCAAATTTTGGCCATTACGGATGAAGAAAACTTGAACACTGGCAACTCCACCACTGGCGGCACAAGCAATAATATCGACATTGCCTTTTTCGCCTTGGACAAAATGTTTTTCCAGTACTGCCCGCAGGCGCTGGATCTGATCGCGGTATGCCGCCGCGGTTTCAAAATCCAGTATGGCTGCTGCAGCTTCCATTTTACCTACCAGGCGGTCTATCAATAAACCACCCTGACCTTCCAAAAACAAAATGGTATTATCGACATCAATCTGATATTGGGCCTGATTAATCAAACCAACACAGGGCCCAGTGCAACGCTCTATTTGATGTTGCAGACAGGGCCGGGAACGGGCGTTGTAATACGAGTCTTCACATTGCCGCACCGGGAAGATTTTTTGCAACAGCCTCAGGGTTTCCTTGACAGCGCTAGCGCTGGGATAGGGGCCAAAATACTTGCCGGGACGTTTTTTGGCTCCGCGATGAAACGTTAGCTGGGGAAATTCGTGACCGGAAATAAAAACATAGGGGTAGGATTTGTCGTCGCGCAGGCTGATGTTATAGCGGGGCTTATGACGCTTGATCAGCTGGCTTTCCAGCAATAATGCCTCACCCTCAGTATGGGTAATCGTGACTTCTATCGCCTGCACCTTGCTGACCATGGCCTGCTGCTTGGGTGAGACGGCCTGGCTTCTGAAATAACTGGAAACCCGGTTTTTCAGATTTTTGGCTTTACCTATATAGATGATTTCCGCTTTGTCGTCCAGCATCTTATAGATACCGGGACGCTGGGTAAGGGTCTTTAAAAAGGCTTTGACATCAAAGCCTGGACTGACAATCTGGTCGTTCACAGCTAGTGGTCGAGAATATTCCGAATAGTGGCAAAAACCTGACTGAGCATCTCCATACTCAGGCGTCTGGTTTGCACATTATAACGGCTGCAATGATAGGAACTGACCAGAGTATGCCCATTGGCCAGTGGATAGACACGATGATGACCAAACGGCATGGCTGCCGTCTTGATGCCATAGGCACGCAATACGGCTTGATGAGCAATATTGCCTAATACCAAGATCACCGATTTTTCCGGCAATGTGTCCAGCTCTGCTGCCAGATAATGATTACATTGCTTAATTTCATCCCCCGTGGGTTTGTTTTGCGGCGGCAAGCATTTAACCGCGTTGGTAATCCGGCAATCGGTTAACGTTAAACCATCGGCCAGATTATTGGACTCCAACTGATTGCTGAAACCAAAATCAAATAAGGCTTGATACAACAGGATACCGGCATAATCACCGGTAAATGGCCGGCCACTGGCATTGGCACCGTGCATGCCCGGTGCCAATCCTACGACGAGTAACCTGGCGTTAATATCCCCAAACGGCGCTACGGGTAAAGCATGGTAACTGGGGTATTTCTGTTTAACCTCGTCCAAAAAATTGGCCAATCGCGGACACTGCCGACAGGCGAGATTAAAATAGGCTGATACAGGCATATTGGTTATCTGATCATTTGCGGATTGGGATGGGCATTTTTGCAGAATTTGAGCCGAGCCGGGGAAAAATTGGTCACCAGACTGGATTTACGGCAAAATTCTGATGAATAATTAGCTTATGGTATCTTAATAGGCTTTACCGGCTTTGAATCGGTATTACTTTATACTTTATAAATCCGGTTATTCCTTATTTAATGCTCTCCATTTTCGTTCGATTTTCCATACGTTATTCCGGCATTGTCGTGATGCTGGCTTTATTGCTGCTGGTTTACGGTGCTTATCGTTTTGCCGATGCCGGTCTGGATATTTTTCCTGAATTTGCACCTAAACAAGTGATTATTCAGACCGAAGCTCCCGGACTGGCAGCCGAACAGGTGGAGGTACTGGTAAGTCAGCAAATTGAAACGGCTATCAGCGGTTTGATCGGCCTGAAGAATTTACGTTCCCAGTCTATCCAGGGTTTATCGATAGTCACGGCTGTTTTTGCAGAAAACAGCGATATTTACCGCAATAGGCAATTGATCAGTGAACGCCTGACCGGAATCAATCAGCGTTTACCGGCCGGGGTCGCCATGCCGGTAATGATCCCTCTCTCCTCGTCCTCGGCCACAGTATTGACGATAGGCATGAGTTCCAATAGCAAAAATCTGCTGGAATTGCGCAGTCTGGTGGACTGGACGCTGGCACCACGTTTGCTGGCTATACCGGGCGTGGCGGATGTGAATGTGTTTGGCGGTGAAATTCAGCAATTGCAGGTGCAAATCAGGCCGGATGCCTTACAGCGGTTTAATCTGGCTATCGACGAAATTGTTTCAGCAACCGCAGCTGCGGCAGAATTGAGCGGCTCCGGTTTTATTGAAAACACCAATCAACGCTTCACCCTGCAATTAAGCGGTCAACCGGTCAATCCTGACCAGTTTCGTCAGGTATTGGTAAAACGCCATAACGGCAGCAATATTCTGTTGGGCGATGTGGCTGATGTAGCTTACGCACCTGAGCCGCCCATCGGTGCCGCGCAAATCATGGGTAAACCCGGTATCGTGATGATGGTGATCGGCCAGTATGGCGCGAACACATTATCGGTATCCAAACAGGTGGAAACTGTGTTGACAGAGTTTGCCGCCTTGTTCGAACGCCAGAATATAGACTTTTACCCGCATCTGTTCCGCCCGGCCGATTATATTGAAACGTCGGTAGGAAATTTGTCCAGTCATTTACTGATAGGCGGCTTTTTTGTCGTGCTGATTCTGTATGTGTTTTTATTCAATTTCCGTAGTGCTTTTATCGCGGCATTGGCGATTCCGCTATCACTGATGACGGCGGTCATCGTGTTATTGGAGCGGGGCGCCAATCTGAATATTATGGTACTGGGCGGTCTGGCCATTGCCTTGGGCGAAGTGGTGGATGATGCAATTATTGATACCGAAAATATTTATCGGCGCTTGCGGGAAAATCAGCTGCTGGGGCAACCGGATAGTCTGGCCAGCGTTATTTATCGGGCATCCATGGAAGTGCGTGGTTCGGTGGTATACGCCAGTTTTATCGTGGCACTGGTGTTTGTGCCCTTGTTAACGCTGGATGGCGTGGCTGGCCGTTTATTTGCTCCACTGGGTTATTCATATATTCTGGCGATACTGATGTCTTTGCTGGTGGCATTAACCCTGACCCCGGCTTTGTGTCATTTATTATTAAGCCGTAATCTGGCCGAAGCGCTTGACCCGCCCTTGGTCAGACGCTTAAAACCGGTTTATACTCGGTTGCTGACCTGGGTGATGCGGCATTTCAAGGTAATTGCGGGTATCTGTGTGCTGCTGTGCGTAATCGGTATTGGTGGATTTGCCAGTCTGGAACATAAGTTTTTACCGGAACTGCGGGAAGGCCATTTTATTATCCACACCGCAAGTGTACCGGGAACTTCTTTAAAGGAATCGATAAGAGTAGGCAGCCAGCTTACCGCTGCATTTATGAATATAGCCGGGGTGGAATCGGTGTCGCAATGGGCCGGACGGGCCGAACGCGGCGCAGATACTTACGGCAGTCATTACAGTGAATATGAAGTGCGTTTGCAGACTTTATCCGGAGCAGAACAGCAACGGGTATTGGATAATTTGCGCGCGATTCTGGACACTTTTCCGGGTATTAATTATGAAGCTAATACTTTTCTTACCGAGCGAGTGGACGAAACCATTTCCGGCTATACGGCGGCGGTCGTGGTTAATATTTATGGCAATGATCTGGCAACCCTGGACAGCAAAGCTCAGGCAGTGGCCAATATTATGCGGGAAACCGACGGCGCAAATGATATTCAGGTGCGCTCACCACCACTTACTTCCATGCTGCAGGTACAACTGGACCAGGAACAATTACGTTTTCGGGGGATTAGTCCGGCTCAGGTGATGGCGGCACTGCAAACCGCTTATGAGGGCAAGATAGTCGGCAAAAATATTCAGGGCAACCGGATTTATAATGTGGCCGTGACCTTACCGGCAGATTTACGCAACCAAACCGAGTTTTTGCAGCTGCTGCCGTTAAAAAACGCCGATGGTGAGCGGGTGCTGCTGGGGCAAGTTGCTGACATTCGTCACAGCGAAGGCCGTTACAATATTTTGCATCAGGGCGCACAGCGGGTACAGACGGTCAGTTGCAATATAGACGAACGTGACATGGATGATTTTATGCACGAATTAAAGCAGCGGGTATTACAAGAGGTGGACTGGCGGCAAGGCAGTTATCCGGACTTTATCGGTGCGGCACTGGAACAGGCCAAAGCCCGTGAAGCCCTGATCATCCATGCGCTGCTGGCGGGTAGCGGGGTGCTGTTATTAATTTATATTGCGTTGGGCAGTATCAGACATGTGGCTTTAACGCTGGTCAATCTGCCGTTTGCCCTGCTGGGCGGTGTGACAGCAGTACTAGCAACTGACGGTACTTTGTCAGTGGGTTCGGTAGTGGGTTTTATCACTTTGTTTGGCATTACGGTGCGCAACTGTATCATGCTGATTTCTCACTACCGGCATCTGGTAGAGCAGGATGGCCTGCCCTGGACTCTGGACACCGCAGTGCAGGGTGCCCAGGAACGTTTGCCGTCAATTTTAATGACGGCTCTGGTCACTGCGCTGGCCATGCTGCCGATAGCCTTTGACAGTGACAACCCCGGCCGGGAAATCATGGGGCCAATGGCTGCCATTATTATTGGCGGGCTGGCTTCCTCGACAGCATTGAATCTGTTGTTATTACCAACGATTTTGTTGAAGTTTGGCCGTTTTGAACGCAGTTAGGCCACTAGCTCTGCGTCATGAAACACATTTTGCACATCATCCAGATCATTGAGCAAATCCAGAAATTTTTCAAATAGGGCTATATCATCCTCATTACTGATGACGGTGGCGCTTTTGGGAATAAACTGGATTTCATCGACTTCAAAATCGATTTCGCCAAAAGCTTCGGCCAGAGCCTGCCGGGCTTTGAAATAGTCGGTATGCGGGGTAAACACGGTAATGATACCGGCATCGCTTTCGACATCGCTGACATCAACATCAGCAGTCAATAAGGCTTCCAGTACGGCATCTTCGTTATCATGTTTAAACGCCAGGATGGCGGAATGGTCAAACATGTGACTGACCGCGCCCTGGGTGCCGATTTTGCATTTGGTTTTGGTGAAACACAAGCGCACATCACCAAAGGTACGATTGGGGTTGTCGGTGAGGCAGTCGACAATCACCATGCTGCCGCCAGGACCATAACCCTCATAGCGAGCCGGTGCGAAATCCTCACCTGCCCCGCCCTTGGCTTTATCTATGGCTTTTTCGATGACATGGGAAGGCACCTGATCCTTTTTGGCGCGTTCGATCAAACCACGCAAGGCCAGATTGCCGGAAGGATCAGTACCACCGGATTTGGCGCAGACATAGAGTTCACGGCCATATTTGCTGTAGACTTTTGCCTTGGCATCCGAGGTTTTGGCCATGGAAACTTTGCGGTTTTGATACGCTCTACCCATTTGATTATTGCTCCATTGAATTGACAACTAAATTGGCGAATTTTACAGCTAAGTCGTGCCGTTGTCAGAATTGTTGTCGGTTTACCACAAGTGCTTATGCCGCCAATTACTCAGGGTTTGAGCAAAATAATCTTCAGGACCGACAAAACTCCCTCACCGGACAGTTTGGCGGTACACTATAGCTTGCTTAGAAACCGGCAATACGACAATGAACCATCATGACAGGTTATGGCAGGATTCAGCGCTATCTGAGCTGGGCTGGGTATTGGCAGCCCGCACTGAGCAGGGTGTGTGCGCTATTTTATTGGGGGATAGCCCCGATCAGTTGCTGGATGAACTACGCAGCCGCTTCAAACAGGCGGAAATACTCGGCGGTGATGCGCAATTGCCGGAAATTCTGGCTAAAATAATCGGATTTATCGCCAACCCGGCGCTAGGCTTGGATTTGCGGCTGGACGCGCGCGGCACTGATTTTCAGCAATTGGTTTGGCAAGCTTTACGGCAAATTCGTTATGCTGAGCAAATCAGTTATGCGGAACTGGCCAATCGCATCAGCCAACCCACGGCGGTACGCGCCGTTGCCAGGGCGTGTGGCGCTAACCCTGTGGCGCTGGCTATCCCTTGCCACCGGGTGGTGGCTAGTAACGGCAAGTTGTCCGGCTATCGCTGGGGAGTTGAACGCAAAGCTGAGTTATTAAGACGCGAATCATTGCCGAAGCCGCACTGATAGTTTCGCTTTTATACTACCTCATTAAAGAGAGCTTAAATAATGGTTGATTGTTTATTCTGCAAAATGGCATCCGGCCAGATTAAACCGGATGTGGTTTATGAAGACGATGAATTACTGGCCTTCCGCGATATTCATCCTCAAGCACCGTTGCATGTATTGGTTATTCCCAAACGCCATATCAGCAATCTGAATGAACTGGATGATACGGCACTGGGTGGCCGTCTGTTGCAAACCGCCGCCAGACTGGCCGCAGAGCTGGGCTACGCAGAATCAGGCTACCGTACTGTGTTTAATTGCAATAATGATGGCGGGCAGACGGTATTTCATCTGCATTTGCATGTGCTGGGTGGTCGGCAAATGCATTGGCCGCCGGGTTGATGTATTTCAAAGAATTAAGTGATGTAACTTTTAGGCAGAGAAATTTTATACTGAAATCGCCAAATGAAAAACAATACAAAAAACAATCGAGAGCATTGTTAGATTAATCATCATGCAATATCTTATAGAAAGACCTTTTAAATTTTTATTAGCTATTGATGCTTTACGCAATATTCTCTGAAATTTATACTGTTCTTCAGGTGACTTTTCATAGGAAGACTGCCCAACCCAGTAAAAGCTTATAGAAAACAAAATGGTAAAAATGATAGCTGCTATTTGGATAAAATAGGGATCAATACTCTTACAAAATCACACCACACCACGACCAGCTTGATAAAATGATGTCCAACCAGCACAACCCAAATAATCGTCACATAAAGACTAATAATAATATTTATCTTAGATACTGAATATGGGCCAGGCCCAATTATATATTCATTAATATATTCTCTAATACTTATTTTATCTTCCTTACGGAACCTCTGATTAATTCGTTATCTCGAATTTCGGTACCAATAAAATCAATGCCTTGCGGATTGGTTTTTCTTGAAAAACTGCATTAATCAGAGGTTCCTTACCAGCCGTTTTTGTTTTGTTAGTGGACCAATAATTTCGTCTTCCAACATACAAACATGGTTTTCCCAATTTTCCTGCCATTGTTTACTAACAAATCTTCCCTCCCTGGGCTTTCCATTTTTGTAAATACAAGTGCATAACCACCAAAAATTACACCAATAAACGTCCAAAAATATGTGGCTCTCTTCCAGTAAAGCTCTATTTCAAACTTTCTGGTATCCAGAGCATTAGTCAACGCAGCCGTTAGTTTCTTTTTGTCTTTATCGTAATCAGAAACACCAAAATCGGATAGATATTGAGATAGTGGATCTGTTTGACTATTTTGTTCGCTATTCTCGCTCATATCTATCCCAATTATCCTAAACAATCACCAACTTCAACCCCAAGTTTTGCTTTTAAAACTCCTGAAATAAAAAATCCAGTGCTGCCGTGATTTCAAAATGTTTGGCGGCCAGCGAGCGAGGTGACGGGGGTTTTTAGGATGCGTAGCGGCACTGCGGCAAGTTTGGGGGTTTCGACAATACAGAGAAGTTCTTCCACCCATACTTCAGGCAACAGATTGGCCGGCATTCGGCTGATTGGAAAACTATCGCGGCGGCGTAAAGGAATAACGATGCGAGTATCCAGTCCACTGAGTACTTCGCTTTGCACATCCAACAAATACGGAACGATACCAGCATGTTCCCCAGTATTGCGGTAGACATCATACCGCGCCATGTCAGAACGAACGCCAGTTTTGCAGCGGCAATTCTTCCTGTGCCAATAATTGATTGTAAACCGCTATGAAATCACTGTGTTCCTGTTGCCAGCGCAATTCGCGTTCCTGGCGGACTCGTTCCCGAAGAAACTGATCGCAAACTTGCGAAATATTGATACCCAAAGCTCTGGCTTCTGTTAACACATCGACAGAAAGGCTAATATTGGTGGCTTTTTTAAGTGTAGTGGACATGGCAAGGACGCATTATAAGTTGATACTTAATACGCATTCTAAGACCACATGAATGGGATTGCCAGTAAAGGGTAGAAATTCTACAGTTAGCTTGAGAGTTTGACAGGGATAACTGCCTGGCTAATCAATAGCTATCACAAATCTTACCTTTATGCATAGGTTGTGGGCTGCGATTTCCCGGATTCCGCTGACGCTGCATCCGGGCTACGGGTACGCTGGTTTGCTGTTTGAAAAAGCTATTCGAATCAGGCGGAAAGCTTGCCACTATCGTTGGCGGCTTTCAGGCATTTGCGGGCGCAACTGGCGCAACGTCCGCAGTCGACGCTGACTTGCAATTCACGGCGTAAATCTTTCAGGGTTTTGGCGCCGTTGATGGCTGCCTCACGAATTTGGCTGTCGGTAACGGCCTGACATACACAGACATACATTGAAAATACTCCTCAGCATGATGCTTATTCAACATTGTTGAGAAGCATTCTCATTTACTTTTTAGGGCTTGTCAAGTATTTAATATGTTTACCATCGTCAAAACCGCGGCAATGATTTTAATCGGCACCCGGCTCAATATGCGATTGCAAATAATTGGGCAGTGTTACCGCTGAAATCAGGCCTTGTTGGGTTTCCAGCCAGTCTATGGCTGCTTCGCAATGTTCCAGTAATTCCACCAGCAAATCGCGACTGACGTAATCCTGCACTTCTTCGCATAAAGCCACTGCTTTAATCAGCAAGGGCCGCTGTATATTAGCTTCGTATTCCAGGTCGCCATTCAGGCATTCCAGGACATTTTCGCCAATCAGCAGTTTGCCCAGGTTTTGCAAATTGGGCAGGCCTTCCAGAAACAGAATGCGGGAAATCAGTTCATCGGCTTCCTTCATGACCCGGATGGATTGTTTGTATTGGTAATCGTTTAGTTTTTCCAGACCCCAGTTACGAAACATGCGGGCATGCAGAAAGTACTGATTAATTGAGGTAAGCTCGTTTTTTAGAACTTTATTGAGTATTTCCAGAACTTTTTTGTCGCCTTTCATTTTCTACTCCGCAGACGTTTAAACACCAGGCTTGATTTGGCTTTGCTGATAATTTTCCAGCCCCAGCAGTTTAATTAACCGCAATTGCTGTTCCAGCCAATAGGCATGATCCATTTCGGTATCTTCCAGCTGTTGGCTTAGCATGTCGCGCGTGACATAATCCTGGGCTATTTCGCTGGCGGCGATGGCTTTTTTGAGTTCGCCGACCACATGATATTCCACATCCAGATCAGCTTGCAGCATTTTCGGTACGCTACTGCCCACCTTTAACTCGGTACGTTTGACCAGATCGGGCTTGCCTTCCAGAAACAAAATGCGCTGGATCAGGGCACGGGCGTGCTGGCGTTCATGCTCTGATTCGTGCAGACTTTTTTCGGCCAGATGGTGTAAGCCCCAATCGGCATACATTTCGCCGTGAATTAAGTATTGATCTGAAGCGCTTAACTCCCCGGCGAGCAAGTCGTTGAGTATTTGTATAATTTTTTTATCGCCTTTCATGGTCGTCTCCGAAAATGTGCAGACAGCACTTAGCTATATCTTATTGTTCTGGATTTTACGCTTGCCGGGCTGGCCGTCAACTTAAAGTTTGTCCAATTAATACTGACTTGGGTTTAGCAGGCCAGTTTATTTAATCCAGCCGATAATATGATCTTCCATATCTTCGACTTGTGATTCTTTAATGGCATAACTGCGTATGGATACGCCGGCCTTTCTGACCGAATCCGGGTCTTTGCTAATCAGCGGATGCCAGACTGGTAAGGGTTCGCCTATGGTCAGCAGGCGATAGGCGCAGGTATCCGGCAGCCATTTGTAACCGGAGAAATCGTGCTGTTTTAAGTCCAAACATTCCGGTACCAGGGTGCAGCGTTCGCTATAACGCGTACAACGGCAGCTATCCAGATCAATTAATTCGCAGACTACCCGGGTGACTGCAATTTCGCCGCTGTCTTCATCTTCCAGTTTATGCAGACAGCATTTTCCGCAGTTATCACACAGTGACTCCCATTCGGCAGTGCTCATTTCGGCTAGTGATTTGGTTTCCCAGAAGTTCATGGCTTTATTGAGGTTTGAGTATACGCAATTGATAATACAACACCACCCAAGCGCCGAACACAGCCAGCAAGGAGGCTATCATCAGCAGGGATAAAAATTCTGTAAAGCTTAAAAATAGTAATTCGAATGAGGCATTGTAAAGTATGGAGAGTTTTTCCACCGGCGATTCGACGATAAATAGCATGACAGTAATGATGATCCAGGCCAGAAAACCGCCCAGAAAGCCCAGCCAAAATCCGGTATACAGAAATGGCCGCTGAATAAAGGCATTGGTGGCGCCTACCAGTTTGGAAATGAATACTTCATCCTGGCGATTTTGTAATTCCAGACGTATGGTATTGGCGGTAACAAAGGTGACGGCAAAACCCAGCAGGATGCTGACCAGAGTAACGCCGCGCCCGGCGATTTGCATAATAGTTTGCACCCGCTCCACCCATTGCATATCCACCTGCACAAATTCCACTTGAGGCATTTGCTTGAATTCGCCCTGAAGTTTATCGATATCGGCTTTGGTTTCCAGTACGTTTTTGGGTAATACCTGTATCACGCTGGGCAAAGGGTTGGTATCCAAGGCTTTCAGAGCATCGGCAAATCCGCTGTTGAGGCGAAATTCTTCCAGCGCCTGTTTTTTGCTGATGTATTTGGCATCGACGATGCTGTCATGCTGTTTTAATTGTTCGGTGAGTTTCAGACCTGCCGCTTCGGTGACGTTATCACGCAAAAACAGCGACATTTGGTTGGTAGCCTGCAGATTACCGGTTAATTGCTGGATATTGGCCACCACGATATAAAAACCGCCGGCCAAGGAAATCGCAATGGATAATACCAGCAAGGTCATGGCTGACGTATAGGGGGTACGGCTGAGCCGGCCTAAACTGGAAAACAAGCCGTGAGCATGATTAAGCAAATAGGCGGAAAATTGTTCTTTAAGCCTATCGGCAAACGGTTTTGCGTTGCGTTTTTTCATGCTCAACTCGCTACCAGATGGCCTTTATGCAGTGTCAAAACCCGATGGCCCAGACTGTTAATGAGTTCTATATCGTGGGTGGCAATTAAAATGGTGACACCTACCTGTTTAAACTCTTCAAACATGTACATAATCTCGGCAGACAAATCAGGATCGAGATTTCCGGTCGGCTCATCGGCCAGTATCAGTTTGGGTTTGTTGACAATTGCTCTGGCTATGCCAACCCGCTGCTGTTCACCGCCGGACAAGGCCAGCGGATATTTTCTTTCTTTGCTGAGTAATTTGACTTTGTCCAGAGCTGCCCTTACCCGCCGGGAAATCTCCTGATGGTTAACCCCGCTGACAATCAGGGGCAAGGCTACATTATCAAACACGGTTCTGTCGTTCAGTAATTTATAGTCCTGGAAAATCAATCCCAAGTGACGGCGGATATAAGGAATGCGCCAATCACTAATGCGACTGATATTCTGGTTATCCAGGGTGATGACGCCTCGGTTGCATTGTTCCATCATGGCTATCAGTTTCAGTAAAGTACTTTTACCGGCCCCGGAGCGACCAGTCAGAAACGCCATTTCCCCACGATACAGGTGAAAGCAGACATCCGACAGTGCTTCGCCGGCATCAGGGTAACGTTTACTGACGTGCTCAAATTTCAGCATGGTTTAGTCGGTTTCAAACAAGGCATCTACAAAGGTTTTGGCATCAAAGTCTTGCAGGTCGGTAATGGCTTCTCCCACACCGATAAAACGGATCGGCACTTGCAACTGGTTAGCCAAGGCAAAAATCACCCCACCTTTGGCGGTGCCGTCCAATTTGGTTAAGGCTAAACCGGTCAGCTTGACGGCTTCGTTAAATAAGCGGGCCTGTGATAAGGCATTTTGGCCGGTGCAGGCATCCAGTATCAATAACACTTCATGAGGCGCATTTTCATCCAGCTTACCCATAATCCGTTTGATTTTTTTCAATTCTTCCATCAAGTTGGACTTGGTATGCAAGCGTCCGGCAGTATCGGCAATCAACACATCCACGCCTTTGGCTTTGGCAGACTGCAGGGCATCGAATATAACCGAAGCTGAATCTGCACCACTATGCTGGGCAACCACCTGAATATTATTGCGCTCACCCCAGGTTTGCAACTGTTCGACAGCGGCGGCCCGAAAGGTATCACCTGCCGCCAGCATGACGCTATGGCCCTGACCCTGCAGGCGATGCGCCAGCTTACCTATGGATGTGGTTTTACCGGCACCGTTAACGCCAACTACCAGAATGACAAACGGACTGTCCTGAGCTGGAATCCGCAAGGGCTGGCTGCAAGGCTCCAGCATTTCATACAGAATTTGTTTTAAAGCCTGGGTTAAGGCTACTCCATCTTTAAGCTGGTCTTTTTCCAGGCTTGCGGTCAATTGGCTGATTATTTTAGTGGTGGTCTCCATGCCTAAATCCGCCATTAACAAGCGGGCTTCGATTTCTTCGAGCAGATCACGGCTGATTTTATTTTGGCCTATGCTGACGCTGCTGAGGACATTGGCCAGACTACCCCGAGTTTTGCTGAGCTGGTGTTTCAGGCGGAAAAACAGTGATTCCGGCTCCGGCTGGATTGGGGGTTCCAGACTAACTGGTTGGACAGGTATTTCCAGCCCGGTTGGCAAGGTTTCCGCTTCGGGCAGTTCATCTGTACCGCTGCTGTATTTGCCATAAAAGTTGATCAGCAACAAGGGCAACATCAATAAAGCCGCAAAGGCATTATGAGCCACTGCTGACCATAAGGGTAAATCATGTTTGATAGTAAAAATGCCCAGACCGATTTGCACCAGTAACAATAGGCTTAACCAAACGCCAGCCCGACGTAGTGGTTTGGGGTTTTGCTCTGCGGTAGCTGACAACATGACCAAGGTCAGCAACACAAAGCTGATTAAGGCACCTAGCCTGTGTAACCAATGCACGGCAATTTGAGCGGCTGCCGGCAGAATGCTGGCATCGCCGCTGACCAGGCCATGCCATAAATTTAAGGCACCGCCAAAATCAGCATCCGGTAACCAGGCCCCATTACAACGTGGGAAATCCACACATGCCAGAGCAGCATAATTACTGCTGACCCAGCCACCCAAGCCGATTTGCAGCAGTAATACCAGTATGGCTACTCCAGTCAACAGCGTGGGGCCTAAGCGTTGTGGACGGCGCTTGAGCTGGGGATGACTATGCAGATAAATCCACACCAAGGTCCACAGAGTAATGAAGCCCAGCAACAGGTGGCTACTTACCACGATAGGCATGACCTTGAGATTGACTGTCCACATACCCAGAGCAGCTTGCCCGGCTATGATGATCAGCAGCGCCAAGGACCAGGCAAAGGCTTTGCGTGATTGCGGCTTGGCCAACCAGGCCAATACCGGCAATATCAGTGCGATCAATCCCAGTAAACCAGCCAGATAACGATGACTCATTTCTTTCCAGGCTTTGGCGGTGTCCAACGGATTTTCCGGAAATGCGGTGGCGGCATCGGCTTTAAATTCCGGGCTGGCACTAAGCACTGATTTACCGTAACAGCCTGGCCAATCTGGACAACCCAAGCCGGCATCCGACAAGCGGACATAAGCTCCCACGACGATGACCAGCAGAGCCAGTATGACTCCAAACAACGATATTTTTCTAAACATGTGCTAACCGATTTGTGAAATTTTGAGTAATTTACTTAAGTCATTTCTAACTTTGTAGGGATCGTAGCCAACCGGGTATTTCATCATTAAATTACCCAGCGGGTCCATAATGAACAACATGCCTTCGGTAATGGACTGACCGGCAATAGCCTGCAGTTTTGCTGATAATTCGCTGGATATCTCAACTTTCAGCAGCCGGCCATCAGTTTGCCAATCCGCAGAAAATACCGGTTGCGCATTTTTTGCCATTACTATAGCCGCGCGCCGGATTCTTGGTATATCTTTACCCAGCATTAGGGAAAGCTGTCTTGATTTATATAAAGCATCCTCGCATACCGGGCCGCATTGATTGTTAGGTACCAGATTGACCAATACCCAATGGCCTTGCAATTCATTGATTTTTTCGGCACTAAACGGGTCATAACCGGAAAACTCGCTAATAGCAATTGGTAACGGTGGGGTAATTAAGTCGCCATTACTGGCACCTAAGCGCAATGCAGCCGGGTTTTTGGCTAAATACCAGGCAATCAGAAACGGAATAATGCTCATCGCAAAAATGACGATAATAAGGATGCGATTTTTTTTAAGCTGTGTGTTCACTGGGTTTTTCTTATTGTTATCCAAAAAAACAGCGCGGTAAGAGTCAGCGCCAAACCAAACCATTGTACTGCATAAGCCTGATGTTTCTCAGGCGGAATCGTAGTACTGATTTGCCATTGGCGTTTATAGCCTTCTGTCTCTTTGGCGTCCAGCTCGATCTGAAAGTCATATAAATCATAAGACAGTTTGGCGGCCAAAATCTGACTGTTGATAACCTGAACAACTGCCGGCCAACCGGCCGTGGGAATTTCAGCACCAGCCAGTTTAATACCCACCCCCGGAAATTGATTGATGCGCCCCAAAATGTGCATAACAGGGCTGTGTATACTGATATCTGGCAAAGTCTGGCGATTAATACCTAAAGGTAACCAGCCACGATTGACCAGTACAGCCCGTTGTTCCCCGTCAATTAAAAACGGGCTTAACACCATATAGCCCGGCTTACCTTCCATCATTTGATTATCCAGCAAAAACTGGTGAGCATCATCATAATGGCCACTTACCTGAATATTTTGGTATCGATATGTGCTGATGTCGGCTCCGAGTGCTTGCTGGTTTAAATCAAGTACTGCGGCACTGATGGCTGCCCGCTGTTGAGCTAAAAAGGCTTTTTTCTGTTCGGCTCGGTTTAACTGCCAGAACCCCAAACTGCACAGTGCGGCCATTAATCCCAGATAGATAGCTATGCTTAACCACGAACATTTAACTTCCCGCTGCAAAATTTTCATGTGTTTTAGTCTGTGTATTGATTAATTTTTATTGGCAAGCTGAGACGGATAGCCGAGAATGCCGGTTTTAACATTTTATTCTGCGCCATGCTCGTAAAAACTATCGTTATTATTGCTTTCCTGGCCATTATTGCCAGCTTGGTCACTGCTCTGTTTTTTCTGGTAAAGCGTCGGGCGGGTGAAGAATCGACTAAAACTGCCAAGGCTTTAACAGTGAGGATTACTTTGTCCTTACTGCTATTTGTGTTTCTGATTCTGGCTTTGGCCACTGGCTTGATCCAACCGCATGGGATAGGTGCCAATATCGAGCGCGCTCATTTGCAGAACAA